>JANLOX010000311.1:0-12375 GCA_031366795.1 Candidatus Eiseniibacteriota bacterium
TGCCAAATGCATCGAGGCGCAAGCCGAATTTCTTGAACAACTGCGCGCGCCCCTCGAGATCGAAGCGCGTGGCGTGCACGCTGGGGTCGCTGACGCTGGCCTGGGCAATGTGCTGGGTGGTCCGCGACTGGGATACCCGCAAGCCGGCGCCCACGCGGCCGACACCGGCCAGCGCCTGGAGCCCAAGTGCCGCGCGCGGCGTCACGTTCCACTGGTAGTCGGCGAGATGGCCACCGAACTGCGCGGCGCCGGTGAGTCCGCCCACTGAAAGCCACGGTCCCGGCAACACGGCATCGACGACTGGACCGAGTGCGTGAGCGGGCGTCGCGAGACACGCGCAACAGTACGTCGCAGCGATCACGACGCGCGCGCTGGCAATCGCGCGGCGCCCGGCGGCGGGCATGCGTGGCGTTGCATCCGCGCTCGTCCTGACCACGGAGCTCGTCATGTAGACGGAATGCGTCATGGCGCCTGCGTTCCTTCGATGTAGAGTTCCAGGCCGGCGGGCAGCACCTGCTGCTGGTCCGAGATGAACGGCGTGATCAGCACGGAGTCGGCGCCGCTGTCCAGCTCGATGCGCTGGCCGCTGCCCAGGTAGCACAGCAGGAACAGCCGCGAAGCGCTTGCCGAATACATCGGTGCGGTGGCGCTGAACGAAAAGTCGAGCGGCTGGATCAAGTGGTCCCAGCCGGTGACGGCGCGGGCCGAACGGCCGAGCGAGCGCGAGTGGGCGAGGATCTGGTCGATGTTGCGCGCCATCTCGGTGCGCGGCACATCGGGCGACATACCGATCGCCGCGGCACCCAGTGAATCGGCGACGCGAAGTTCGGCGACGGCATAACCCGTGAGCACGGAGCGGTAGGTGACACTGGCATGCAGCGTGACCGGCAGGGCTGCACCCGCGGTCACGAGCTGGTGCGCGAACGGGTTCGAGTTCGCGATGTCGACGCGCGTCCAGCGCTCCTCGATTGTAGGCTTGTCGAGGCAGCCCATCACGGTCACGCTGCCGCACAACAGCACGGCCATCGCGACACGCCGGATCGAACGGTGTGAGTGGGTCATGAGCGGTCTCCCTGTGCTCACCCGTCCGGGCTAGCGGACGAGCACCAAACGTTGGGTCAGTTCGCGGTCGCGGTCGCGCAGCCGGACGAAGTACACGCCGGGTGCCATGCGCGCGCCGCGGTCGCCCGCGCCGTCCCACACGACTTCGTTGCGGCCCGGGGTGAAGGCTTCGTTGAAGCGGCGCACCATGCGGCCCGCCGAGTCGTACAATTTGAGCGAGGCGTTCGCGGCGCCGGCCAGGGGCAGCACGAAGGCGATGCGCGTTGAGGCCACGATCGGGTTCGGCGTGCCGCCGATCAGCATGGCCATCGCCGGCAATCCAGCGGTGCCGCCGCTGACACGGAACGCCGTGCTCGCGGTGGCGGTGGGGCCATCGGCATAACGTGAGGCTGCGGTGAGCCGCAGGATCACGTCGCCCGATCCGGCGACGGCCGCGAGATCGCTCCCGGTGATCGCCACGGAGTGGGCGCCCGCGGACATCGTCCCGGCCGAGCGGTGGAGCAGCGAGGCACCTGACTTCGCATCGACGAACTCGAGGCTCACCTGCGCGGGGTCCGTCAGCGTGAAGCGCGCCGCCGGGGTCTTGCCCTCGGTAACCGCCAGGTCCGCGACGTCGACGCCGAGGTTCCACTGGCGCACGCCGCTCGCATCGCCCCACTGCTCGAGCGAGACCGCGACCGGCCGCCCGCTGCGCGTGACGGTGTTGTCGCGATGGTCGCGCACGGTGAAGAACGGCACGCGGAAGCTGCGCGGACGCGCAAGGTCGCCGCGCAATTCGGCGAGCGGCGCCATGTCGGCGCCGAACTTCTTGATCACGCCCCGGTTGGGTGCTGCCGCATACAGGTTGCCCCACTGGTCGGCGTCGAGCGAGGTGACGACATCCGCGTCGCTCTTGGCGTCCGCGACCCAGACGAGGCTCGTGCCGGAGTTGTGTAGTTGAACGATGCGCTGCGTGTGGGCGTCGGCCACGAACACATCCATGGTGCTGGCCCCTTCCGAACGGCCGGCGGTCAATGCCATCGGCCCCGCGAAGTGGCCCACGCCGCTACCGAGGTCGCCGATCGTCGAAACCAGACGGGCACCCGTGGGTTCCAGCGCGTAGGCCAGCACGCGGCTCTTGCCGGTGTCGGCGACATACAGCCAGTCGTCGCCGCTGACGAACGGCGTGCCGCCGTCGGAATAGCTCACATCGTAGGGCTGGCTCAGTCCCTTCACTTCGAACACCGGCTTCAGCGTGATCTCGCCGAACTCGGTGCTGGCCTGCAGCACGAGCACGCGGTCGTTGCCGGTGTCGGCGACATAGACGTGGTTCGCTTCATCGACGCTCATGCCGCGCGGGTTCGACAGCGCGCCGAACGTCTGGCCCTGGCCGTCGTAGGCGCGCAGTGTGCGGCCCATCTCGCCGAACACCAGGCGGTTCCACCTGGGATCCGAGACGATCTGGAACGTGCGCGTCTCGACGTAGGGGAACACGCTGTAGACATCGGTGCTGCCCAGCGTCACCGTCGCATAAGGGTCTGCAAACAGGTCGCGTCCGACCTGCTGGCGCGAGACACCGCGGGTCAGCGCATCGAGTCCCCAATCGGGCGCGATGCGGGTAGGCGCAAACGTCGCGGCACGGGTGGCTGCAGAGGTCACCATGGAGAGACTGAGAGTCAGCAGCAGGGCACGTCGCACAGGCAGCTCCTCTTTCGGCACCTGCTCGGCTAGAAACGGAAGTCGATCCCCGTTTCGAGAATGTCCGCCGAGTAGTTGGTGTTGTTGAAGTAGCGCTCGTAGTCGAACGTCAGGTTGAAGTTCCGCAGGACACGCTTCTCAGCGGCGAGTTGCCCGAGGTCGAAATTCAAAGTGACGCCGAACAGGTGTGAGGACAGTGGTCCCAGCCGGTAGTCGCCTGTCAGGTAGCCATCAATGCCGCTGGTCGTCGCATATTCGGGCCGGTAGAAGTCGGCCGCGGACTGCGTGTAGAAGCGGTACTGGTACTGGGCGAACAGCCCATGCGTGAGGTACTGGCTCAACTGGGTGCTGGTCTCGTGCGACAGCACGCCCCAGTCGTCGGTGTAGAAGCGGTAGTCGAGCTTGAGGCTCGAGCGGTTCGGCAGGTACTGGTTGATCTTCACAAACGCATCGCGGCGGTCGCGGCGGCGCGGGTGGTTCTCCGGCACGCTGCTGCCCCCGGCATACACACGCCGGTAAGGGTTGTGCTGCAGCCCATCGACGATGTTGTCCTCAACGCCCAGCCGCAGCATCGTGGTGGAGGTCAGGATCTGGGTCGCCACCGCGTTCAGGTGCAGCGTCGTCTTGCGATCGCCGCCCGAGCGCGTGTTGTCGTTCGCCAGCGGCTCGATGTCATCCCAGCCGTAGCTGGTGCCGACGGAAAGATTGAGCTGGTCGTTGCGCAGGTCGCGGTTGAACGATCCGCCGAGCTGGCGGGCGAGGTAGTCGCTCTCGATCGAGTGGTAGTAGTTGAGCGCCGCACCGCCGCGCGTCATCGAGCCTTCGAATTCATTGCGTGTCTTGGTGAAGTCCTGGAAGGCGTTGCCGCGAATCGGCCGGCTCGCGGTGGTGATGGCGTCGACCGCTTCCTGGCTGCCCGCGGGTGCTTCGATGCCAGGCACCGTCACGCGCTCGTTATTCCAGTGCAGCATCAGCCCGCCCTTGTCGCCCATGGGCAGCGAGACGTCCTGGATGAACGAGCGCACCAGCACATGCTTCGAGTCCACGAACATGCGCATCAGCCCATTGGCGGCCTGCGGATCGCTCGAGTCCGCGGCAGCGCAGGGCGCGGCCACGGCAGCGCACAGGCCGAGGGCGACGAGACTCGAGGCGCGCCAGCGGTTCATTTGCACGCGCAACCTCCGCCCTCGCCGCCGTTGCCGCCGGTCGATCCTTCGCGCGCCTCGAACGCCTTGGTGCGGCGCGCTTGGCGCTTGGCCTCCTGCTTGAACGACATGATCGGGTCGGCGAGGTTCTCGCGCTGGTAGGCCTGCACCGAATGCGCGGCGCAACCGCTTCCGCCCGCGAGTATCACCGCCAACGCCGCGCCCATCGCGAGGCGGCGCAGCAACGCCATCGCGCGCGGCGCGTTCCGTGCCCACGCGGCGTTGCGCGCGGGGGATGTGCTCCGTTCGCGCGGAGCGCTCATCGTCCGCTCCCCGCATCCGCGTCGGCCGCGGCGGGCGTCGCCTGCGCGCTCGATTGGCGCACTTCCGTCGCGACCGCGGCCAGCCCCTGCGCGTCCGAGCGGCTGGTGGTGTAGATGATGTGGCCGGCGCGATCGAGCACCAGGGTCAGCGGAACGCGCTTCAAGTCGAGTGCGCGCGCCAGCCCGTTTGGCCCATCGTGCGCCACCGTCACCGACACGCCCTGCGCGTGGCAGAAGCGGCGGGCGTTCTCGATGTCCTGGTCGATCGACACCGCGACGACGCGCGAGCCCGACGCCGACAGCTCCGTCTGGAGATTGCCCAGACGCGGCAGTTCCCGGCGGCACGGCGCGCACCAGCTGGCCCAGAAGTTCACCACCACGACTTCACCCTGCATCGATCCCAGCGTCACGGTCTTGCCGTCGAGCGTATGCAGCGCATGCTCGCGCAAGGCGCGTTCGGCCTGCTCGGTGCTGACGCCCAGCCCCGAGATGGAACCCGCCGCAGCGGGCGTGGCCAACGCAAGGCCCAGCACACCCGCAAGCAACACGCGCGACCAGTTGGGTCGCGTCGGTCGCCCGGCGGGAGAGGAGGCACGAACATCCCTGTATGTGAGCGTCATGTTTTGCGAGCTCCCTAGTTGCGGTACTGGGCGCCGAGTAGCACCCACAGGTTGAACTTCCGCTGTTCCTGCGGCGTCAGCGCGGTCGTCGAATCGGATGCAGCCGGGTGCGAACCGAGTCCTGCATGCGTGCCCAGGCCCATCACGTAGTCGATCAGCCTGGAGCGTCGCGGGAACGGCGGGTCGGTGACGTTGGTGCCGTGCATGCCCATCATCTCGCCCGACAGGTTCACGTAAGCGCGAGGGAAGATGCGCATGCGCACGGTGTCGGGCACGGCGGTCAGGTCGAGGTTGCCGGGCGCGGCGGTCGTGTCGGTGCCGACGATCGTGGTGTGGTGACAGCTCACGCACTTGGCGTTGACGATTGGCCCGATGTCGTTCAGGTAGTCGATCTTCATCCAGTTCGCCGCGGCAATGTTCAAGTCGACCGGCGCATGCGTCGCCGCCATCGGGTTCGGGTTTGTCACCACCGGCCCGCCGACGTGGCGGTCCTCGTGACAGCCGACGCAACGGTTGAACTCCTCGCCCGGGCGAACCGCGAGATGGGTGCGCTTGACGACGAAGCCGCGGCCGAACGGGTCAAGCGTGGCGAAGCTGATCGGCGTGTCCGCCGGAACCTTGATGCGGAACGAACCGTCGGACTCGACGGGGGCGAAGCCGATGATGCGGCGGCGTTCGAAGTCATTCGCCGAGAAGTCATTCGCATCGCCGGGGCGCGTCGGGATCGAGGCGATGACGGCGATGCTGTCGATCGCATCGACGCCCTTGACCGGGATCTCCTGGCCGTCGTTCGTGCCGCGATTGAAAATATCCTGCGCGAGGAACACGCCGTAGTCCTTGGTGTGATCGACCGTCGAGGGGATGATCGGCGGCTTGGCGTGCGGCGCCAGCAGCTGGGCGTCGTACTCCTGCGTGTTCGGGTCGTTGTAGAGGAACGTCAGGTTCGCGACGGTGAAGGTCGCGGGGTCAGCCACCGTGCCGCCACCCGACTGCGTCAGGCTGAAGGTGTAGAGCCCGTAATCGGCGTCGGCATCCGTCGCCGCCGGCAGCGTGTAGGAGGCGACGTACTTGTTACCGCCCAGCGGCCGCGGGTACTTGAAGGCGCCATAGGCCCACGGCATGCCGTCGGTGTTGACCTGCGGCGTCAGGCGGTTCCAGTGCAGGTCGTCGCCGCCCTGGGCGGGATCCGCGGGGCCCTGTTCCAGTTTGAGCACCGCCAGCGGGCCCGCGTCACCCTCGACGCGCGTCGACTCGATCGCGATCACCCGGCCATCCGGCGTCGGCACGGCGTGGAAGAAGTTGCGGTCGTGCGGCCCAAAGAAGTGGAAGGTGCCCGTGCCGTCAGGGTTCGTGAAGAACAGCGGGAAGCGGTTGAAGTTGCCGAAGTGCTCCCAACGCGTGTAGGCGATGCGGCCATCGGGCAGCAGTTCGGGATCGAAGTCATCGCTCTGGTTGAAGCTGATGCGCTCGATGTGGCTGCCGTCGGCGTCGCAGGTGTACAGGTGCTCCGAGCGGGCGTGGTTGTACTCGTCCATCTCGTTGTCGCGCGAGCTGGTGAACAGCACGCGGCCATCCGGCAGGTAGAGCGGGTCAAAGTCGTCGCCGCCGCCGCTGGTGACCTGGTGCAGCCCCGTGCCGTCGGCCCCGATCTCGTAGATGTTGTGGTTCCCGCCACCCGAGGGCCGCATCGAGAACATGATGCTCTTGCCGTCGAACGACACCGCGGGATCCGACACCGCAGCACCGGTGAAGTTGGTGATCGGCGTGACGATACCGTCGGGCGCGATCGGCGAGAGCTTGAACAGGTTGGCGGGCGCGTTCGTGCGGTTGAGCGTCTCGGTGGCCGTGGACTTCACGAACACGAGCGCGTCGGTGGTCGGTTCTTCCTGGATCAGGTCGGCCGGGGCGCTCTGCATGCAACCGGTCACGGCGAACTGCAGCGCGAGCGCTGCGGTCAGCGATGGTACAAACATTCTGGAGGCGCGGTGCGCGGGAGGTTTGAGCATGATGGTGCGGTGCCCTCGGGTCACGGTGGCGCAGGTCACGGTTTGAGCGTGCGATAGAAGACCAGGGCAATCGTCTCTTCGCGGTAGTCGTACGCGACGAGCCCCTGGCGGTACTGCTGCCTTCCGATGACCGTCATGCCGAGCATCTCGGCGCGAAGCGCGAGATCGCCACGGACAAAGAATTCGACTCCGCCGCCGTAGGTGAGCGCGTTCTTCGTCACCGGGTCGGCGTTGATGGAGCGGCCTGGCAGCACGACGGTCATGCCGTAGCCGGTGGTCGCGTAAGGCTGGAAGCGCCCCGGCAGCGGCTTGCGCACCACGGCGCTGAAGCGGTGCACGATGGCCTGCACGGCCTGGCTCGGGTTGTGGCCGATCACGGCTTCGTAGCCGAGCCATGAGTTGGGGTAGTAGCTCGCGCGCAATTCGAACAGGCGTTCGGAGCCGAGCCGACCGAATCCGGGACTGACCGTGAAGCGGTGGAGATAGGGGCGGACACCGCTCTCGAGCCGGTAGGGATTGGCCGCGAGTGAAGGGACCAGGTGCTCGAGCCCGTCTGCTGCCACGTCCGAGGCGCGCGCCACCGCGGGGCGCGACAGCGCCGCGATCACGAGCGTCAGCAGTGCGGCGTGTTGCCAGTGACGCTTCGGGTTCATTGAATCACCCCGTGCTGGATCCATGTGCGGATGGCCTGGTAACCCGGATCACCGGTGGTCGCGAACACCTTCACGCTGTGCGGCACGCCGCCGGCGCTGAGGGCAAGCGGCTTGGTCAGGATGTGGCTCGAGTCGCGGACGGTGGGCGTCACTTGAAGCACCACCTGGTCGAAGTCGTACTGGGTGTTCTTTGCGCCTTGGGGGGAGAGTTCGAGGGTTCCGCGGATCCCTCCCCCATGGCAGTCGCCGCCGGTGTCACAACCGTGCTGGATCAGGATCGGCTCCACCGTCTGCGCGAACTCGGTGTAGTCGAGGCGCAGCGTGTTGCCGCCCGAAGGCGCTGCCGGCGGAGCGGTCGGACTCAGGCATCCGGCAAGGCACACGAGCGGCGTGAGCATCAGCACGATGGCGATCGCGCGGATGCTTGAGTTCCGGTCGGTGTGATGGCTCTGGATCACGCACTTTGCTCCCCGTCCGTTGCATTTCGCATGGCAGCAACCGCGAATCGACGGTGGAGCGGGCGGCCTGAAAGTATTCGGACGCCCCAATAACCGACTCGGACTGCTGCACCTACGCGCTGTTCATCGTCCCCTCCGGTGGGATAGGCGGGCCCGGCAAGCGCAAGCTCCGTGCCTCATGCGACGGGCTCCGCGACGGGTGAGCTCACGCGATGCTCCACGCGGTTGCGTCGCTGCGATATGCGGCAGCCATGGCGGCCGCGATCGGCGCGGGGTCAGCGCAGGGCTTGCGCATTTCGACCGCGAGCCATGCGGCAAAGGGAGAGGGATAGCCCGCAACGCGTTGCGAACGGAGAGCTTGGATTTGCGCGACGTCTAAGGAACAGCGGGCGGGAAGGTGCAGTGCGAACGGTTCGCGACCGGGGAGTTGCTGTGCGGCGAACCCGTGCGGAATGCTACTTCAAGAGTTTCGCGTACTGCGCCGCGTCGAAGCCGATCAGCAGCGTTGCGCCCGATTCGATCACCGGGCGTTTGATGGCGGAAGGGTTCGCGACGAGCAGGCGAATCACGCCCGCTGTCGTCGCGGCGCGTGTCTGGGTGGCAGCGTCCAGTTGGCGCCACGTCGTGCCGCGACGATTCAGCACGGCATCGACGCCGAGTGCTGCGCACCAGCGGCCCACTTGCCCCGCATCGGGCGGCATCTTCTTGAAGTCCACGAACTCGTGGGCGATCGCCGCGGTGACGAGCCAGGCGCGGGCTTTCTTCACGGTGTCGCAGTTGGCGATGCCATAGAGCTTGATCACACGGCACTCCGATTCGAGCGCAGCACGCAAAGGGACGGTCGCACTGCTGCCGGGTTTCACCCAACGGCTAACTAAAACACCACCACATGAAACATCCCTGCGGCCGCCGGGTCCAGCACGATGCGGTCCTTGAGCGGTGACTCTACCCACACGGTGTCGACGCCGTCGCGTCCGGGCGTGACGAGCACGGCGTCGAATTCGGCATGGGCCTTCGCGAGTGCGCGGGCCTTCTCGGGGCCGAGCACGAACAGCGGCGTGTCCCAGCTGTCGCAGGTGAAGGCGCTGCGCGATATCACGGTCACCGCCAACATGCCATCGGACGGCTGCCCGGTGCGCGGATCCATGATGTGGCCGTAGGTCTTGCCGTTGGCCGCGACGAATTGTTCGTACTTGCCCGAGGTGGAGATGCCTTCGTTGCTCAGGGTAATCTTCGCGAAATACGGCAGCCGATCGCGCGGGTCGCGCAGGCCGATGCGCCAGCCGGTCGACGTCGCGGAACGACCCAGCGCGAACATGTTGCCGGTGAGATCCACGAGCGCATCGGTGATTGCGTGCGCGCGCAATGAATCCACCGCGATGTCGACCGCGTAGCCTTTGGCGATCCCGCCCAGGTCGATGCGCACGCCGGGGTTCGCGTAGGCGAGCGTGCCCGCCGCGGCGTCGAAGCGCAGTTGCCCGGCCCCGACGCGGTGCGCCGCCGCGACGGCCTCCGAGTCCGCCGGTACATGCGGCTTGCCGCCGATGAAGCCCCAGGCGCGGATCAGCGGCTCGATCGTGATATCGAAGGTGCCTTCGCTGCCGCGCCACACTTCGAGCGCCTGCGCGATGACGCGCGCGACTTCGGGGTGCACGAACGCGGGCCCGGCGGCGCACACGCGATTGAGCCTGGCCACTTCACTGGTCGTAGTCCAGTTGCTCATCAATGAGTCCACGCGCGCGAGCACTTGTTGCGCGATGTGGGCAGGCGTGACGACGCGGGCCGAGTCGTCCGTGACGATCGTGACGTTGGCGTAGGTCCCCATGGTGCGCATGGGGAAGGTCACCGAGTGGGGCGGGCCGGAGGCGCTCGAGCCGGCGGCGCCGGCGGCGGGCGTTGCATCGCCGGCCGTGGCGGAGTGGGGTAGGGGCAGCGCACCCAGCAGCGCGAGCGCGGCGAGCAGCGCGATCGCTCGCGCCGCGCATGCGCCACGAAACTGCCCAGATCCCCCAATGCTCACCTGCGCCTCCTTTAGAACCGGCCGCCCGTACCGAGCGTCCACCGCGGGCGTTGCCCCCCCGCCGCGTTTGCCACAGTATGATGCCGCGCCGCAGGATAGCCTGACCGCCCATGACCCGAGCCCGCTCATCCGCACGCCCTGACCCGCGCTTCCCCGAGAACTTTGTTTTCGGCGTGGCGACCTCGGATCACCAGTGCGAAGCCTACGACCCCGAGCGCGAGGATATTCGCGACATCTGGGAACGCGCCACCGGTCGCACCCCGCGCGGCAGGGCGACCGACTTCTGGAATCGTTACCCGGAAGACGTCGAGCTGGCGCGGGGCCTCGGTTGCAAGGCGTTTCGCTTCTCGGTGTCGTGGACTCGTGTCGAGCCCCGGCCGGGCGAGTACGACGTCGCGGCACTCGAGCATTATGCCCGGCTCACCCGGTGCATCGTCGATGCCGGCATGCGACCGATCGTGACGCTGCATCACTTCACCTGGCCGCCCTATCTTGAGGCTGAAGGCGGCATGCTGGGCGAGACCTTCGCGGATCACTTCGCGGAATATGCCGAGGTCGTGGCGCGAAAGCTAGGCGCGCAGGTCGGCTGGTGGATCACCTTCAATGAGCCGACCTTCATACCGCTGGGCTACCTCAAGATCTGGGGGCAGCGCGATTACATGATGCCGCCGGGGCTCGAGGGCGCGTCGAACGGCGAGCAGATCGCCGCCGCCTCGGCGCTGATGCGCAGCCTGTTCATCGCTCACGCGCGTGCGCGCATACGGATTCGTACCATCGTTCCGGAAGCGAAAGTCGGCACCAATCCGTTCGTGCTCGGCATGCCGGGCGTGGTGCAGGATTATCTCGACGGACTCGCCTCGCGCACCGACGACCCCGCGGAGTTCCAGCGGCGCGAACAGGCGCAGCGCGATGCCCTGAAGGCGGGCGGCTCCGGTGAAATCGATGTCGCCATGGGCGCCCTGAGTTGGACGCCCGAGCGCGAGCGGCACGTGATGTTCTCGAAACCCTACGCTTCGATGCGCCCACAGATGCTGGTGCGTGCGACGGGTCCCCTGAACGATGCGCGCCACCTGTCGGGGCTACGCATCGCGCTGGTGCGCGGAACGAATTCGGGACCCTTGCTGAGGGTGCTACCTGAGCCGCCCAAGCTGCATTTTGTGAGCACGTTGGATGAGGGCGTAGCACTTCTGCGCGCGAATCGCGTCGCGGGGCTCGCGTCCGACGACCTGTTGCTCGACATGGTGGCACCGCGCGACGACGCCGCATGGCGGCGCATCGATCTCGCGAGCAACAGCACATGGACCTGCGCGGCCGTCACTCCCAATCACGAAGGCCTGCTCGAAGAACTGGACGCGGCGATCGAAACCGTGATGGGTGCCGGTGGCGCCGCCGGCGCCATGAACACGCTCCACGGGACCGCGGCCCAACCCGGAGGCCTTGCGAGTGCTCCCGTCGGCACGAAGCCCGAAGCGCCGCAAGCGCAGCCGGGGATCGCGAAAATCGTCGCGCGCGGCGAGCTCGTCGTGGGTGTGCGTGAGGGCGGCTCACCCTTCGCGCTGTTCGACGTGGCCACCCAATCATGGCACGGGCGCGAGGTCGACATCGCGCGCGCGTTGGCCGCGCGGTTGCTCGGCGATCCGGCGAAGGTACGCTTCGTGGAACTCGGCGCGCGTGAGCGCACGCGCAAGTTGCACTCATGGCGATCGCGGCTGTTCACGTTTGTCGCGCGCTGGCGGGGGCTGTTCTCGGCGATCACCAACACCAACTGGTGGTACCTCGGCATGGCCGGCCGGCTGCCGGAATTCCTGTGTCCCGCGGAGTGCGTGGGGCAGTTGGACTTTGTGGGTTTTGACTATTACTGGGGCGTGCCGGAAGTGCGCTGGGACCGGATTGCGCGATTGTTCGATTCGTTGGGCGGCCGTTATTCGAAGGCGCCGGTCTACCCCGGTGGGCTATTGCGGCTGCTGCGGCGTTATCGCCGGATGTTCCCAGGCAAAGATTTATTAATCATAGAAAACGGCAGCGTCGAGCATGCCGATGGCGTCTCTCGCGCCAACTACCTGCGCCGGCACTTGCGCGAGGTTCAACGCGCCTGCGAAGCCGGGATCCCCGTGCGCGCCTATGTGTGCTGGAGCATCACCACCAATCGCGAGTGGGGCCTGCCCTTGGGCATCGACAGCGACTTCGGGCTGTACCGCGTCGATCTCGACACCGACCCTGAGCTCAAGCGCCTGCGCACGCCCGCGGCCGACATGTATGCGGCGATTATTCGTAACCGCGATGCGCGTTCGCGTGAGCGCCGTGGGCGGAACTTGATTGGGGAGCTGGTGAGGAAGGCGAAGCGGGGGATGGGGGCATAGCGGATCGGGAAGGGGGGCGCGTGGGAATCGCGAAGTGACGCGCGCTCGAGA
>JANLOX010000361.1:0-1562 GCA_031366795.1 Candidatus Eiseniibacteriota bacterium
TCATCAATCGGCGGCATGTCCGCCGCCCCAATGGAACCCGAGACGCTCATCGCACCCTCCCCTGGAAACCGCGCGGCGCGTCGGACGACGCCCCGGTGTTGTTGGTGGCCTGTGTGACGCGCAGCGCGAGCCGCCGGCGGCGCTGGCCCAGCGAGCCGACGAAGCAGGCTCGGCCATTGACATGAAGCTCGACGGGACCCTCGACCGGAATGCCCGTCTCGATGACCTGACCGGCGGTCAGCCCCAGAACGGAGCGGGTGTTGAGCCGTACCGCCGGCAACTTTACCGACAAGGTGACGCGCGCCTGCTGCAGGCCGTGTTCGAGTCGTGCCCGCGCGGCGGGAGCCTGCGGGCCGGCGACGGCCTCAAATTGCGACGACAGCGCGAGCATCGGCTCGAGCGAAGCGAGCGGGACGCCGAGTGCCACGAGCCCCGAGAACAGCGGGCCGCGCACCGAAAGATGGGAGACCAGCACCGGGGCATCCGCCGCCGCGATGCTGATGGTGCCGGGCGCCGACTCATACGATGTGACGGCGGGTTCGATGGTGAAGCGGTCCCGCGCCGCGTCGCGCCAGTCGGCGAGCAGTCGGTCGATGGGCCCACGCACCAGCGATTGCTCGAGCGCGGACAACGGACGCCGCGGCCCCATCGGGTCGCCGGCGCCACCGAGCAGGCGGTCGACGAGCGCGAAGGCGAGACCGGCGCCGAGGTCGATGACCCCGGTGCCCTTGGCCTTGCCGCCGAGCTTGAAGCCGAATGCCGCGGAGGGCTCGTCGAACGACTCGACCCACTCCGACATCGGCACCGGTTCCACCGAATCGGCCGAGACATCAACCGACATCTGCAGCCGCGAGGACAGCCAGCCCTGCCACGCGCGCGCGGTTTCGGCGAGCACGCTCTCGAACATCAGCCGGCGTTCACGCGCCAGCCGCGCGGGGCGGCTGAAGCTCCACGGCATGACGAGCGCCAGCGGCAGCGGCGCGTGAGCGCCCTGGCGCACCAGCGCATCAACCTCGAGCTGAGTCAGGCGGTCGGTCATGGCGGCCTACTGAATGACGAACTGGGGGAGGAAGATGTGCGAGGGGTCGGTCGAGCCGATCAATGGCGCGAGTACCGTGGCGATGCGGCCGCGCAGGGTGTCGCGCGCGCCGGCCACCGACAGCGATTCGAGCGTCTGCTTCTCGAGCACGCTGATGACGTGGTCGCGGATCTCGTCCTCGTGACCGCGCAGCGCTTCCTCGCGCTTCTCGTTCTCGAGCTGGATCGCTACGGTCGCCATCAGGAAGTGGGAGCCTTCGGAGCCCGCAGGATTCACGATGATGTTTTCGACGCGGTAGATCGCGGCCTTGTCTTCCTTGCCCTCCTTGCCGTGCCCGCCACCTTCGGACTTCGCGGCTGCGGGTTCCGCCTTTACGCCCTTCGAGCGCGCGAGTTGCGGTCCCAGCACCAGCGTTCCCAGGGCAACGCCCACGGCGAGCGCCACGACGATGATGCCGATCATGACGGGACCTGCGGGTCCGGCGGGTGCTGCTCCAGCCGGCGCATCGGTCTTCGCAGCGGCG
>JANLOX010000221.1:0-1591 GCA_031366795.1 Candidatus Eiseniibacteriota bacterium
GAGGGTGATCGTTTCATGAACGACCACATTGCTGGTAACGAGGAGCCGATCCGTGGACTGCACGTACTGGAGAGCCTGATGATGCAAGCGATCGGTCTGATCCGCAAGAGCAAAGAATGCCGAGGTATCAACGAATACAGACGTATGGAGAGAATGGGCAGGATGGCTCAAGGTTTCTCGTGCAAATAAGTGTCATGCTCGACGCTGATATCAGTAAACCCACTGGCCCCGATACCAGCGAGGGATAAAAGGGCTTTCTTCTGACGAGCCACCCGCTTTTGCAGACTCACCCGCTGGACGGCCAAAGTTCGTTTGACAGGCGGTTTTTGCTGTTTGCTTCGAAGTGCCATAGTTGCCCTCACTATCGCTCGATAGCAGCCTGTCTCAAGCTCTGGACGATGCGGGCCGCACGCCGTCTAGCTGTCCGGCGCCGTTCAGACTCGATGAGCAGCGCATTGCCCTGCCACTGGACAGAAACGAGTCCCGTCAACCCCTTCAATAGGGAAGAGGGAATCAATAATCCTTCTTTGGTCTGCCGCAGCTTACTCATTGGCAAGAGCTTTCATGGCAGGACGGTACCGCTCAACGAAGGCTTCGACTTGATCTGCAAAGGTCTGTTTCACCTTACGCCGCATGACAGCCGTGTCAGAAGAAGAGCCTTTCTTCTGTTTACTAACTGCCGATTTATTGGCCTTGAGAACGTTGCTCTTCATGGATGCCATGATACCTCAGTCCACATGTGAAGACAACGCACGGGGACAAACTCAGCGATCACACCTTGCCCAGCCGCACCGGCCCGTAGGTTTGGCGGGCTTGGTGGAGTTCTTTCGCATGCCTACGGAGGGCGGGGCCGAATGTGGATGCAAGGACGGCTTTTCTGTGGGGCGCGATGTTGTGCTCGACCTGCTCGATCGCTTCTGCCAACTGTTTGACCAGTCGCTGGCCTGAGCCGGTGAGCCACTTAAGATGCCAGTTGGCATACTCTAAATCCTGGATCGAGTAGCGGACAGACTCCACTTCCTCCAGACAGCGAAACCTGGCTCGCTGCAGATCACGCTGGGTGAGCCCTGCCCGCTTCCATCGAGCCGATCCACCAGGCCCCGATGCCCAGGTTGAGAGCCGTTCGAAGAGCATCGCTCCCATCGTAAAGGTAAAGGTTGCGTGGAGAATGCCTCGTAGCGGACGTAGACTGCTTCGCCAGGGAGAGTAGAAAATCTGCTGATTATGGTCACCGTGATACATCACATGCTTACGGAGCAGAAGATTCAAATGGTGATGGCTATTCTCATGGATCACATCATCGATCAGATCGAGATTGTCCCGGTCGAAGCAGTTGATAAAGGACAGCCCGGGCCGGTGGCGATAGCTGAAGCTGACGACGCCCTTGGCCTTGAGCGGGATAATCCGAGTGGTCAAGAGTGTAAGGACCTCATGCCCTTCCGGCCAAGCCTCCTGTATGATTGTCCAGGCCCGCTCGATTCGCGTAACATGATCTGCTGAGGTGGCAGCCACAGTTCGAGGCTGGCGATCCTTCCCATAGACGAGCGTCGGCCCGACTGTGATAGCCCTAGATCGAGTCGCAATGGCTACA
>JANLOX010000228.1:0-10235 GCA_031366795.1 Candidatus Eiseniibacteriota bacterium
TCCGGCTGGAGCGACAGTTGCCGGGCGGGATTTTCACCCGCTGGGGTCGTGCGTCTTTTCACGGCGCACGGAAACCGCTGCTCTATCCGTCTGAGCTACGGGGCCAGGAAACAATAAGATAGCGCACTCTGTTCATCTGGAAAATCAATCGAGCTCGCGGTTCACCAGACCGCGGACTCGTCGCGGCAGGGTTCAGAAATCCTCGAGCATCCAGATGTTTCCTTGACCCGTGTTGCTCGTGTATGCGACCCGCTTGCCATCGGGCGAGACGGCCGCCGAGTACATCCACATCTGCGGTGGGACCAAGTCTGACGTCCGACCGCGGGCATCGACGTGCATGAGCCGCCACTGCTCACCGCCTTGGACAATGATCCAGGAGCGCCCGTCGGGGACGTACGCGATGTCCGTAATATGGACGGGCCGGTCGAGCCGGACTTCGCGAAACGGTGCGCCGTGCGTCGAGAGTAGATGGATGCGCGGGATAGAATCCTGCGACTGGACGACCATGGCGATCGTGGAGCCGTCGGGCGAGAGGCTCCACACCGGGGGCTCGTGTCCTTCCGTGCGTAACAGTTCTCGGCCGCGGCCTCGTACAGGGTCGAACGCCGAGAAGACAATGGTGCCGCCCTGAAGCTCGCAGAGCACGGGCGAAGATCCGGTCGCTTGCGGAGTCAGGAACGTCGCGGTGCCTTGGATGTCGAACACCTTTTCGGCGCGGCCACCGGTGACGGATATTCGCATGAGGCGCGCATTCGTCGCCGCCTTGCCCGGTTCTGCATCCTGCTCCACGTAGAGGACCCACGCCCGGTCTGGGCTCAGTTGCGGCGAGTACTGGTCTCCCGGACTGGTCACCAGGGGGTCCGCGACGGCGTCGCCGATCCGCTGCCGGAAGATGTCAAACGTGCCATTGCGATCGGAACTGAAAACGATCGTCGAATCATCGGGCATCCAGGCCGGCATAACATCCATGCGATCGTCGAGAGTCACACGTCTGATATCTCGAAGCAGTGCCCCAGCCGCGGCCATACGTCCCACGTAAATATCACTCTGGTATTCCAGAACGCCAACTGACAGTCGCTTGCCATTCGTGGAGAATCCGGTGGGCTCCACCAGCGCGAGGTGCTGCCACTGGGTGATACGCCGCGGACTCCCCGATGGAACTCCCGAGCGCGGATCCACCCGCAACGACCATAAGTTCATGTCGCGCTGGTTGGGCGGCGGATCGGTGAGGCCGAAGACCACTCGTCCATCGGGCAGCCACAACGGGATCGTGTACGCGTGCAGGGGCCGGTCGGCGGTCGGAGAGTAAAAGACGCGGGTCCGGCCCGCGAGGTCACAGCTTTCGAGTCGGAGGATCTGCGCTCCCATGTCGGCACGGCCGTAGGCCAGCCGTTTCCCGTTCGGCGACCAAACGGCCCACGCGGGAATCACACCACTCGAGTTGTCTCCGGTCACACGAATGTCGTCCTCTCCATTCGCCCGGCACACCCATATCTCAGAGCCGCCCACACCACGCCGTTTATAGGCGATGTGCGTGCCATCCGGGGAGAGCACCGCGAACGACGCATCGTCGAGCACCTTGTGCGTGCGGCCGCCGGCCACAGGCAATGCCCACACGGCCGGCCGTCCGTCGGCCATGCGACCGCTGACGAGTAGTTGGCTCCCATCCGGAAACCAGTTGAGTTGGGCAAGCGGATAGTCGAGCGTCAGCCCCGCTGGGAGCTCCATCGGATGGCTCTCGCCGCTCTCGATGGAACGAAACGAAAGACCGCTGCCGTCGACGATTGCCAGGGTCTTGCCGTCAGGCGAGATGGCTCCCGTCAACACCGGGGTACCGGTGGGGTTCGAGGTCAGTTGCCGCTGCTTGAGTTCGGGAGGAGCCGCCGCCTGCCGACGCACATACCAGATGGCCACGATCGCTGCGGCCAGCGCCAGCACCGTCATCGCGACCGGTAGAACGCGCGACGCTTTGATTGCGGCAGCCGCGGTGATGCCCGATTCTCCCGATTGCAGGGCTTCAAGCGCCGCACGCGCCTCGCTGGTTCGCTGGTAGCGCTCCCCGGGCTCCTTCGACAGGCACCGCCCGACAACAGCCCGCAGCCCCGCCGGCACGCGATCTGGCAGCCCCGTCGGGATGTCATTCATGATCGCCGATGCCAGCTCGAAGCTCGTGGTTCCCCTGAACGGCAGAGTTCCGCTCGCCATCTCGTGCAACATCACCCCGAGCGCCCACACGTCGCTCCGCTCGTCCGCCATTCCCCCGCGCAATACCTCAGGCGCGAGATAGTGCGGCGTCCCAACGACGGCGCCGGCCTCGGTAAGCGCCATGCTCAGTGTGGCGCCGCTTTCATCCGGCGATTCTCGGGCGCGCCGCGCGAGGCCGAAGTCCAGCACCTTCACCCGTCCGTCCGCCGTGACCACCACGTTCGAGCTCTTGAGATCGCGGTGGATCACGTGCCGCTCATGCGCGTGCGCCAGGGCGGATGCGATCTGCGCTCCGTAGCGCGTAACGTTCTCGATGGGAAGGCCCGTGGGGCGCTCGGCGATCATGTCGCTCAGCGTCCGGCCCTCGATCAACTCCATCGCGAGGTATACGTGCTCACCGTCCTCGCCCACCGCGAGCACGGTGCAGATGTTCGGGTGGTTGAGCGTCGCCGCGAGCCGCGCTTCACGCAGCAGCCGAGCGCGGGCCGTTTCGTCGTGCAGCGATTCGGCGGGCAGGACCTTGATGGCGACTTCTCGCCCGAGCCTGGGGTCGCGCGCACGGTACACCTCACCCATGCCGCCGGCGCCGAGCGGGGCGAGGATCTCGTAGGGGCCCAAGGGAGTGCCTGTGGTCAGCGGCATCGCGTCAATGTGCCACAAGCACATGACGGATAGAAGGCTGCGTGCCCCTCCGAGTTCTGGTCGCCCTTGGGTGCCCCTTATGACCCTTCCCGACCACCAACGAAAAGCCCCAATGTTTCACGTCCCACGACGTACACTGCGGGCTCGCTCAGGATCTTGAGGCCGATCGCCTCGTGAGCCCGCTTCAACTGATTTGTCCTTTGGCGGCGACCAGCGTGTCCC
Source organism: Candidatus Eiseniibacteriota bacterium (assembly GCA_031366795.1). Lineage (GTDB taxonomy): Bacteria > Eisenbacteria > RBG-16-71-46 > RBG-16-71-46 > RBG-16-71-46 > JANLWK01. The sequence continues at coordinate 3,070 of JANLOX010000228.1, forward strand.
AAGCACGCAGACAAGGAGACGCGAACATGGCACGAGATACGGAACGACCACAACTCGTCTGGGAAAAGTTGAACTCCGACGGAGGTGGGGTTATGCACTGGGATGTTCACCGTGCGAAGGTTCCGGGAGGATGGCTGGTATTGGTAATACATAACGCCACAGGCCTCACGTTTTACGCAGACCCCGAGCACAGATGGGACGGCGGCGGCTTGGCGTGAGCCCTACCGATGAGAACTTTCTGGCGCGCCTATTAACGCAGTAGCACCATGCGCTGGGTGGCGGTCTGCCCTTTGTGCGTGAGCCGCACCCAATAGAGTCCGGCGGGGCGTGTGGCCGCGTTCGGTGACCACGCAATCGTGGGGCGCCCTGCGGCCAGCGTCCCGGCGAGCGGTGAGTCGACACGCCTGCCGTTGGCGTCGAACACGTCGAGCCGCACGGCGCCGGATTCTGGTAGCTCGAACGTGATGTGCACCATGCTCGTCGCGGGCACTGGGCCGGCGCTCAGGGAGAACCTGTCCGTATCGGCCAGCGGCGCTGGGGCTTCGAGCACGCGATCGACCGCGAGCTGCCAGGGTCCGGGCGCATCGACGTAAACGTTCTGGTTAGTGCCGCCGAACACGATCATCTCATCGTCGAGGGCGTCGAAGATCGCAGAGTGAAAGCTCCGGTAGCTCGGTGAGCGAATGAGAGCGCCTACACGTCATTCCTATAACCGCCATCGTAACCGCCGAACATGATCATGCGCTGGCCGGGACCGTCCCAGATTGCGCTGTGCAGGTAGCGCGCGCTGGGCCGCGGACCCCGCGGTGCCAGGGCCTCCCAATGGCGCGGCGCATTGAGCCAGAGCACCGACGCGTCGTCGCCGAGACGCTGCGAGTCGAAGCCCCCGAACACGACCATGCGGTTCTGCACGCCGTCGTACGCGGCCGTGTGGCTCCACCGCGGATCCGGCGCCGGTCCCAGGGGCCCCGGAACCCATTCGCTCGGGCCGATGAGTGGCAGCAACCAGGCGTCATTGCCGACGCCGATGTCAACCGACAACAGGTACGATTCGACACCGCCGAACAGGATCATCCGGTCGCCGTTGGGATCGTAGATCGCCGAGGCGAAGATGCGCGGCTGGGGTTGGGTTCCCGTCAGCGAGAGTTGATGCCAGGCGAGTGTTGCGAGCGGCAACTCCCACACACCCACGCCCACGTTCTGTGTCCCACCCGAGCAACCGATCAGCCGGTTGCGCACCGGGTCGTAGATCAGCGACGCGCTGTAGCCACCGGTGCCCGAGCCAGTCGTGGACAGATGGCTCCACGTCGGTGTCGAGGTTCCGAGCGAGAGCGCGTACACGTTGCCCCCGGGGAGCACGGCCAGCATCCGGTCGCCGCCCGGGTCATACACCGAATGCGCGCCGCCCGGCGGTGGCGTGCCTGTCGTTGGGAGCAGGGACCACGCGGTCCGGCTCGCCAGCGGCAGGGTGTAGACGCCGATGCCGTCCATCCATACCACCATGCGATCGCGCACCGGGTCGTAAATGCCCGTCTCGCCCGAGTTGTCCACGGGTTTGGAGGCCAGCGGCGTCCATCCCTTGGGTTCCCGCAACGAGAGCGCCCATGTCTCCGCGCTCGGCCCGTCGTAGTTCTGGCCCTTGAAGCCGCCCGTGACGATCACTCGATGCCGCGGCGGATCATAGATCATCGAGTGCTTCCAAAGTCCCGGCGGCGGGTACGCGAGCGACCATGTTTCGCCCGCGGCGAGCGCTTGCGGTGCCGCAGTGACGAGTGCGAATGCGATCACCGTCAACAGGCGCATGACCTCTGCCACGAATCCAAAGCGCTGGTTCATGAATGCCCTCCCGTGCGCGGCGTGGGTAGCAAGTGTCCGCGCCGACACCGCTTCCAGCGAGCGCGAAGCTCGACATCCTCGCGGACCATTGTAAGAGCGTTCGGCAAGAAAGGCGCATGAACAATGCCTTTCTACCACACGGAGGTCTTCGTGTTCCCTGCCATTAAAGCATGATTTGGGTTAGGGGATCCGGCGTTTGGTCATTGACTGGGCAAGGCCCTGGGAATACTCTTTAGGCATCTTATAAAATACAGTCATATAGGCGCCGCTCCCCGACTTGGGTCTCGATGCCTTTCACCTCCGGTGAGGGCAAATGGCCGCACCCTTGAAACGCTCGAAGCCTTCGGGGCCGCGCACGACCTTCCGTGTCCTCCCGATTCGCGAGGCACGCCGCGGCCAAGGGATCCGCCCGGGCCGCACGAGTTTCCTTGTGCAAGCCCCGAAGCGCTGGTTCCTGCTGGCGACGTCGGTACTCACGCTCGCGCTGGGCTCGCAGGAGTGCTTTTCTCGGGAACCCGTTTCCGATGGCCTCCCGAACGCAAGCGCGCCGGCGGCCGGGCCGCGGGAAACGCCCGTCCCTCCGCCCGCAGTTCACGACGGAAGCCCATCCGCATCTGAGGTAATGGCCTCGTTCGAGAGCTCACTCTTTGTGATCGCTTGCGGGGGTGACTGTATCGGATCCGCTCATTTTTCGATGAGTGCCGTGCTCGGCGAGTCCGCTTCCGGCAATACGAGCTCGGCGAGCTATTCATCCGGGTCCGGCTTCTGGGCCGCCGCTACCGTCGATTCGCCCGGCGTTGTGGATGTGCCGGTACGTCCGAGCGACGAATCCACCCTGCCTCCCGAGGGCATGAAGATTCTGGGGGGCTCCGGCCGCGGCTTGGGAATCCAGTTCGCCTTGCACGCGGCGGGACGCATTAGGCTCGAGATCTACGATGTGCTCGGTCGGTCCCTCTACCGTCTCGTGCAGAGCTATGAATCCGGCGTCCACGCCGTCTATTGGGACGGGATCGAGGGACGGGGTCCGAGTCCGGCGGCGGGCGTCTATTTTGTTCGTCTTCAGACCGAGAAGTCGAGCTACTCGGCCAAGGCGATCTGGTTGCGCTGAAACACGGGAGTTCGGGATCGGGGGCCGAGACTCGGCTCCCAGGTGGGACGAGCCGATGAACGGAGGAACTGCCGTGAAGCGAATGAGCATCCTGTGTCGGCTGATGGTCGTCATCGTGGCGGCGGCGTGCATGGCCGCTCCTCCCGGCGCCGCGAAGACTCCCGAGGGGCCGGAGCGGATCACGGCAGGACCTGCGACCGTACAGGCTATTCCGAACAAGATGCATTACAGCGGCACGTTGACCGACCCAGTCACGGGCAATCCCGTGCCCAACGGCCCCTACTCCATAACGTTCCGGATCTTCGACCCCGCGGCGAGCGAAGGCCCGCTGTGGACTGAGACGCAGACCGTGATCCTCCGCAAGGGGGTGTTCAATGTCCTGCTCGGCAGCAATATTGCACTGCCCGATGGTATCTTCGATGCGGGAACCCGGTACCTGGAGCTCCAAGTGGGCACGGACCCGCCGATGACCCCGCGGCTCGAGCTGGCGAAGGTGCCGACGGCGTTCCACTCCGATCGCGCTGCCCATGCGGGGAATTCCGACACGTCCAGTCACGCCGACCGGTCGTCCGCCACCGACAGCGTTTCTTGCATCGGTTGTGTAAGGAGCGTTCATCTCGCCGATGGGGGCGTCGCCGCGGCCGACCTGGCTAACGGGGCTGTGACGCTCGACAAGGTCAACACGACCGGCGCGCTGACGGGCCAATCCCTCACCTTCAATGGCGCCCAGGCAGTGTGGCAGAACGCGGTTCCGTTTCGCCGCATCATCGTGGTGGGCCCAATCGGTACCGCGTCCCAGAATGGCTCCGCCCTCCTCGCCGCGCTCGCCGGGATCACCGACGCCTCCGCGACCAACCCGTACCTGCTCAAGATCGAGCCGGGCGACTACGACGTCGGCAGCACGAGGGTAACCATGAAGCCATTCGTGGACCTCGAGGGTTCCGGCGAACTCAGGACGCGGCTGTTCTCGGCCGCTCGGACCGTGTCGGGGGCGGATCAGGCGGAGTTGCGTTTCCTCACCATAGAGGGCGAGGCCAATGGGAACAGTGGGTACGAGGGGGTCATCGAGAACCCATTTCGGATGATCCACGTCACGGTGATCGCGAATCAGCTCGGTGGAAGCAGTCTGGGCTACGCCATTCGTTCCCTCGGGGTAAATTATCCGCTGAGCCTCAGCCAGGTCACAGTCCGGGCGGCGCGCTCAACCAGGGGCATCGGCCTGCTGGGCTTTATTCCGAAATCGCGAATCGATGGCTGCGCGATCACGACCGAGCAGCAGATCGGAATTGAAATCTCCCCGGGTGATTCCATGGAAGTAACGGATACGGAAATCGTCGCCCAAAACCTCATCGGTACCGGTGCCATCCAAACCTCAGGCTGGTGCAGCATTCGCAATTCACGGATCACGAGCTCGGGGAAGGCGATCGTGAATGTCAGCGTCAGCCCTTATGGCCCTGGCATCGTTACGATTACCGGCTCCGGGATCAGCGCGGGAACCGATGGGATCGAAACCAGTGGCGGCGACTTGCGTGTCTACTCCTCGCAGATCCGTTCCGTGGGGCTGCCCGTCCGAAGAATCTCGGGCACGGCGTTGGTTGCCACCACCTTGATGGATGGAGGGCCGGTCGATCCGAACATCACATGCGCCGGCGTCTACGACGAGAACGGAGTCTTTTACCCGAACACCTGTCCGTAAGTGATCGGCGCGCGCGGGGGCAGGATCGCCGCCGCGTTCCCCGGCGTCGCATTCGCGGCCGCCGACCCCGGTTCGCTGATGTCGCTGGCAAGCATCGCCGAGGCGTCGGGGTTCAGCGAGGTCGGTATTAGGGGATAGGCACCTGAATCGGCCTGGATGTTGAGGGCGAGGCTCAATCCTCGAGCCGCATCTTGCCGAGCAATACGCCCCACCGCGAATCATGATGAAGACAGCGGAGGTGTGGGTTCATTTTCAATCCCACGAGCCCGCCGTCACGCTGGGCGTAGGCTTTCTCGAGCCATTCGAATGCCGCATCGATATCGCCGCGTCCACCGTATGCCTCCGCAACCAGGAAGGCCATTGTCTCCGCGTGATTCTCGATGAGCTCTCGCAGAGCGGCGTCCGACTTCGATGCGTGGTTCAGGGCGTGGTGGATGATCGCCAGTGCCCAGAGACGGGACGCCTCATCCTGCTCGCGCGTGGCCTCCGTCAGCGCCTCTTCGCGTCGGCTCCGTTCGAGCAGGGTCATCGCAAGCCCTGCATGTGCCGCAGCTTTCTGTGGCGCGAGTTCCAGAGCTTTGCGAAACGCTGCCTCCGATTCCACAAGGCGGTTCGCATCGTGGAAAGCCTCCCCAAGGTTGTTGTAGGCATGGGCGCTCAGCGGGTCCTGCTCCAGCGCACGGAGGGTCAGCTCGAACCCCTCTTCCATGCGTCCCAGCGTCCACGCCAGGGTGCCGGCCCTGCGCAGCGCGATCGCATTGTGCGGTGCGAGTTCGAGCGCGCGCGCAAACGACGACTGTGCGCCGGCCCAATCCCAATCGTAGTTCTTCTGGATCCACGCCATGTGGGCATGGCCCTCCGCCAGATCGGGATCCAGCACCAGGGCTCGCTCCACCGCTTCCCGGGCGCGCCCGTAGCCCACCGTCGCTGCAACCAGGCCCTTGTCGGCCTCTCTCGTGTGCGCTGCACCCAACAGCGACCAGGCGAGCGCGAACTCGGGATCTCGCCCGAGCGCATCCTCGAGGTACTCAATTGCCTTGCTCAAGTCATCGGGAGTGTCCCGATCAAGGAAGTGTCGCGCTTGGAGGTACAGCCGGTTCACCTCGAGGTCGGTAGCCCGCCCCCTCGCCGCCCTGGATACCTCGGCCTTCACCCTGCCGCTCGCGCCTGAATCGGCCTCCTCCCCCAATAGAGTCGTCCGTAGCTCCTTCACCACCGACTGGGCGATGTCGTCCTGCACCGCGAAGATGTCCTCCAGCGTTCGATCGTACGTCTCCGACCACAGGTGGTAACCATCCGTCACCTTGACCAGTTGGACCGAGATGCGGACCCGCTGGCCCGCCTTGCGGACGCTGCCTTCGAGTACGGTGGTGACATTGAGGGCCTGGCCGATTTCGGCGATCGTCGTGTCCTTGCCCTTGAAATGGAACGCCGACGTCCGGGCTGCCACCCGTAGCCCGCGGATCTTCGCGAGCACGTTGATCAGCTCATCCGCCAGGCCATCGGAGAAATACTCATCGTCCGCGCTCGCGCTCCGGTTCACGAACGGCAGCACCGCGATCGAGGCCACCTGGTCCGAAGATGGCGTGGACGCCGGCGACACGCCACGCTCGAGCGCGCGCCTGATCGACCGCAGTTCGTTCAGCACGTCGAGCGCGGTCTGGATCCGCTCGCGCGGGCGCTTCTCGAGGCAGCGGTCCACGATGTGCGCCAGTTCGCCCGGCAGGTCGGCGCGCAGGCTCGCAAGGGAAACCGGAGTATCGCGCAGGATTGCCGAGCTGATGTCCGCATGGCTCTGCCCCACGAAGGGCCGCTGTCCGCTCGCTAGCTCGTAAATCACGGCCCCAAGCGAGAACAGGTCGCTGCGCGCGTCCACCGTTTCGCCGCGAAGCTGCTCCGGCGCCATGTACGGCACGGTGCCGACGACCTGCCCCGCCTCCGAAATCGGCGCGGCCACGGTTGCGGCCTGCGTGGCGTCGACGTCGGAATCCACCTGGGCGAGCTTGGCCAGCCCGAAGTCCAGCACCTTGACCCGCCCCTCGCGCGTCACCATCACGTTGGCGGGCTTGAGGTCGCGGTGCACGACGCCCTTCTCGTGCGCCGACACCAGCGCGTCGGTGAGCGGGATCACGAGATCCAGTACCTGAGTGAGCGGCAGCCCGCCGGGCGCGACCAGCGCAGCCAGGCTCCGCCCATCCACGAGTTCCATGGTGAGGAACCGGGTGCCGCCCGCCTCCTCGATGGAGTAAAGCACCACGATGTTCGGGTGGTTGAGGCCCGCGACAGTCGTCGCTTCGCGCTCGAAGCGCGCGAGGCGGTCGGGCGACGACGCCACGTCGGCGGGCAGGACCTTGATCGCGATGTCGCGCTTGAGGCGCGGGTCGCGCGCGCGGTAGACCTCGCCCATCCCTCCCGCGCCGAGCGGCGCGACGATCTCGTAGGGGCCGAGGCGGGACCCGAGCGTCAGTGGCATCGAGGGAATGTACCTCAGCGAGCGCTGATCGACCGGCCCCGAGACTGGCTACC
>JANLOX010000230.1:0-2009 GCA_031366795.1 Candidatus Eiseniibacteriota bacterium
CCGCGGACGCACCGTCCTTCCCCTCCACCCCCGGCGGCCGCTCCGCGCACATCGACACCCCGCGCGGCGCGTCGCTCTATGGCACGGGCATGGTCCCCGGCCACCTGCTTCGCAATGGCACCACGACCACGCTCTGGAACACGGACGCCTACGGCTGGGATGGCGCGAGCCAATCGCTCTACCAATCGCATCCCTGGGTGCTCGCCGTGCGGCGCGACGGCACCGCGTTTGGTGTAATCGCAGACGAGCCAGGGCGCCTCGTGGTCGATCTCACCGACGGCATCGCCTTCCGCTCGCAGGGCCCGCCGTTCTGGGTGATCGTCATCCAGCGCGACTCGCCTGACAGCGTGGTCATGGCGCTCGCGCAGCACACGGGCACCATGGCGTTGCCGCCGCGATGGACGTTGGGGTGGCAGCAGTGCCGGTACTCGTACTCGCCGGACTCCGAAGTGGTGCGCATCGCCAGCGAATATCGCGCGCGCAAGATTCCGTGCGATGTGTTGTGGATGGACATCGACTACCAGCAGGGCAATCGCGGCTTCACTTTTAGCGCGCGCGACTTCCCCGACCCGACGGCGCTCAACGGCTGGCTGCATGCGCACGACTTTCACTCGGTGTGGATCGTCGATCCGGGCATCAAACGCGAATCGGGCTACGCGCCCTACGACGAAGGGTCGGCGGCCGGGTTCTGGGTGCGGGATGGCAACGGGAACGACTACACGGGCGATGTGTGGCCGGGCTCATGCGTGTTTCCCGACGTCACGCGCGCCGCTACGCGCGCGTGGTGGGGCGCGCGCATCGGCTCCTTCGCGTCCGTGGGCGCGGATGGGATCTGGAACGACATGGACGAGCCGGCAGTATTCGGCGGTCCGGACAAGACGATGCCGGTGACGAATATCCATCGCGCCGATGCGGCATTGGGTGGCACCAGCACGCATCGCCGCTTCCACAATGCCTACGGCATGCTGCTCGCGCGCTCGACGTTCGAGGGAATGCGCAACGCTTTTCCGGACAAGCGTCCGTATGTCCTCTCGCGCGCCAACTTTCTCGGCGGCCAGAAGTATGCGGCGGCGTGGACGGGCGACAACTCGGCTTCGTGGCCGCACCTGCGCTACTCGGTGGCGATGGCGCTGAACCTGGGGTTGTCGGGACAGCCATTCGCGGGCGCGGACATCGGCGGCTACTCCGGCATGCCAAGTGGCGATCTCTACGCGCGCTGGGTCGGCGTGGGCGCACTACTGCCATTCGCGCGGGCGCACGCGGAGAAGGGCAGTCCGCACAAGGAACCATGGGCGTTCGGGCCGGCCGTCGAGGCCACGTGCCGCCGCGCGATCGAAACGCGCTACCGGCTGATGCCCTACCTCTACACGGTGTTTCGTGAGGCGGCAGTGAAGGGCCTGCCCGTCGCGCGGCCGGAATTCTTCGCGGACCCGAGCGACCTCGCGTTGCGCAAGGAGGACCAAGCGTTCCTGCTGGGGCGCGACGTGCTCGTGCTGGCGGACATGGATGAAGACCATCGCCATCAATTCATCCTGCCGCACGGTCGCTGGCGCGAGGCGCGCATCGCGGATGGCGCGCTGGTAGTTCACGAAGCAGGTCACGATGGCGACTGGGATCCGCCCGCAGGCCGTCGCTACTCAATCGAGGTTCTAAAGGACGCCGCGGACCCGAAACCTGCATACCAACGCGTCATTCAGCCCTGACGAACGCGGCTCCCGCCGGGGGCCGGACTCTCAAGCTCATCAAGGCCTTGACGTTAGCGAATCCCCCGCGTGTATGCTGGCAGTCCTTCGCACTGCTCCTGAAGCCCAAGGGGTCCACGCATGGCCGATACGACCGGGACACTGACCACGACTCCCCCGCGCGCCGGGCTCTCGCTGCCGCGCCCACTCTTCTGGTACCGCGCACTGTTTGCCGCCATCACGACGTGCGTCTTCGCTGCAGTGCTCACGGGTTGCGGCGCCCCAAAGGCCCCCAGGCAGCAGCGTGTACCAGTCACGATCGCGAAG
>JANLOX010000011.1:0-1789 GCA_031366795.1 Candidatus Eiseniibacteriota bacterium
TAGAACACACCCTTTCGGCGCAGTTCGTCCTGGTGCTGCTCCACCCACTCCGTGCTGCCAAGCAACCCGGGCTCCTCGCCATCCCAGACGGTGTAGATGATGGTGCGCTTCGGACGCCAACCCTGCTTCCACAGCTCACCAAGCGCACGGGCTTCCTCCAGCTGCGCAATCGCGCCCGAGACGGGATCCTCGGCGCCATTGACCCACCCGTCGTGATGGTTGCCGCGGATGACCCATTCATCAGGATTGGTCGAGCCGGGCAGCTTCGCGATCACGTCGTACAATGGCTTGAGCGACCAGTCGAATGTCACCTTGAGGTGCACGCGCGCCGCACCTGGTCCAAGCCGATACGTGATCGGCAGCCCGCCGCGCCATGCCGCGGGCGCCAGTGGGCCGCTGAGCGCGGCCAGCAATGGTTGCGCGTCCGCATAGGAGATGGGCAGCACGGGAATCTTCATGATGGTCGGCGCATCCGCGCGATCCAGTCTCTTCACTCCCGGCGTGGCGCCAACATCCGGCGTGAGTGGATCGCCCGGATACGTCGGCATATCCATCACGCTGCCGCGCTGCACGCCGTCCTTCGGGCGGTATGGTCCGTTGGGGTAGGTCTCGCCGGCGCCGAATCCATCGTCGCGCGGGTCGGAGTAGATGAGCGCACCAACCGCCCCGTGCTCGTACGCAACCTTGGGCTTGATGCCGCGCCACGAGCCACCATAGCGGGCGATCACGATGGCCCCCTTCACCGACACGCCGTTTCGTTCGAGCAGTTCGTAGTCCGCCGGCACGCCGTAGTTCACGTACACCAGCGGTGCCGTCACGTCGCCGTCGGCGGAGTAGGCATTGTACGTCGGCAACTGCTCGTTGCGCTGGTCGCTGGTGGGATCTTCCTTGAGCACCGGCTCCTCGAGCTTCGCCACAAACCGCGTTGGCGCCACCAATTCCAGCACACGCGTGAGCGGCGTGGGGAACAGTACGTCGAACCGCTCGATCGTCGCGTCGAACCCGTACGACTGGTACTGCGCGCGCAACCACTCCGCGTTGTCCTTGTCGTAGGGCGACCCGACATGATGCGGGCGCAACGACAGCCGCCGCATCGCCTCGCGCATGCGCGCCGGATCGGGGAGCGCACGAAACTTTGCCTCCCACTCACGCTCGATCCGCGCGCTGGCCGTGGTGAAGCCGCGGAGCGGCGGGTCGTCGTGGCGCACGGCGGCGGGAACCACCAGCAGCAGTGCGGCAGGTATCGTGAGGGCGCGGAGGCGGAGCATCATGGGTGCGATCACTGGGAAAGGCGGGAATCACTCGTCGCGGAGAAAGTCGCCCGAGGCAGGTGCGATGGCAATGGCGCACGAGATGGTTTGCTTCTCGCCCTGCGCATGCCATACTGAGGTGAATGCATGCGTCCCCCACCCGGAATGCAGTGGCGAACGTGATCGACCGCGATGACTGCGGCAGCCCACAATTTCAGAGACAGAGAAGCCCGCGCGACTTGTTCGTGGCTTCGCACGGGGAATGGAAAACCTGACTTCAACCACTGGGGTTCGCGCAACATGTCCAATCGGATCATCCTTCTCGTTCTCGCCGCCTGGCTGAATGCAGCGGGGGCGCGCGCGCTCCCGGCTCAGACGATTACGGTGACACTGCTGGGAACGGGCTCGCCAATCCTCCTGCCTGAACGTTCGGGACCCAGTATTCTCGTCGAGGCCGGCGACCAGAAGCTGCTCTTCGATGTGGGTCGTGGCGCAGCGGGCCGCCTCTGGCAAAGCGGAGTAGCGCTGCGCGACGTGAC
>JANLOX010000013.1:0-37441 GCA_031366795.1 Candidatus Eiseniibacteriota bacterium
CATCGAGCAGCACTCCCATTCGTTCCTGGCTCGTATGCCCGGGGGGGCCCCTGTGCACTGTCCCGCATTGGATGCGGTCGCAGACTCAATCGGTGCGCGAGGCAATATCCGCCTGGTGGTACACTCCACACGGCGCCTCGCTGTCGGCCGCTCCCGCGACGACGCAGGGCCTTCAGTCGGTCACGCTCAGCCAGGTCTACACGCCCGGGGGCGGCGGCGGCGGCGCGAGTGGCCTCAACCATTCGTTCATCGAACTCCACAATCGCACGGACGTCGCCGTATCCGTCGACGGTTGGACCGTGCAGTTCTCGCAGACGACCGGAACTCCATGGATGACGACGCCGCTCTCCGGCAGCATCCTGGCGGGCGGCTACTATCTCGTTCAGGAGGGCAACTTCGTTGCCAGCGGCATCGCACTGCCGACGCCCGATGCCATGGGAACGTTTTTCATGACCCCCTCCATGGGCAAGGTGGCACTGGTCAGCTCCGCGACCCCGATCGTTGACTGCGTCGCGGGGTCTCCCGTCCTCGACCTCATGGCGTGGGGGGCCGCGGATTGCGCCGAGGGCGTGCCGACGCCGTCGATGACGCCTCTAATGGCGAATGTTCGCGGGGGAGAAGGCTGCGATGACACCGACAACAACGCAGCCGACTTTACGCGCGCTTCGCCGATGCCGCGCAATACCGCCTCTCCCGCGGTCTCCTGCGTGCTGCCGCCAACCGGGTCCGCTCAGGCCGATCCCGTGCCCGTGGTCGCGGATCATGCGACGTTGCTCACGGTGAACGTAACGTCCGGCAGCAACCCGCCAAGCACGGGCCTGCAGGTGTTCGCCGATCTCAGCGCGGTGGGTGGTTCCGGGGCCGAGCCCATGTTCGACGACGGCACCCACGGCGATACGACCTCGGCCGACGATGTGTTCAGTCTCACGACCGTGCTTCCGCTGAACACGCCGGGAGGGGCGCACACGGTCGGGTTCACGATCGCCGATGCGCAGTCGCGCGAATCCACGACGTTCGTCGAGCTCGAAGTACTTGCCGCCGTCGTCGTGAGCCAGATCTACACCCCGGGCGGTGGCGGAGGCGGGCAGCAGGGGTACAACCATTCCTACATCGAGCTGCACAATCGCGCGAATGGTGCGGTGCCGATCGATGGCTGGACCGTCCAGTACGCATCGTCATCCGGCGGCCCGTGGACGGTGACCCCGCTGAGCGGCACGATTGCCCCCGGTGGATACTTCATGGTCGAGGAGGGCAATTTTGTCGGCAGCGGACAATCGCTCCCTCCACCGGACCTCGTCGGTACAACCTTCATGGTCCCGGCTAGCGGCATCGTGGCCCTGCTGGCGAACGCCGACCCGATGACCGGCTGCGGAGCGGGGTTGGCGCTCGCGGATCTCGTGGGCTACGGCGGCTCCGGATGCTTCGAGGGCTCGGGCACCGCGCAGTCGATGACGCCGACGATCGCGAGCTTCCGCAAGGGCGACGGCTGCCGGGACACGGATGTGAACTCGGACGACTTCCTGCGGGGCACCCCGGCGCCGCGGAATTCGGCGAGCCCGCCGGCGGTGTGCACGCAGACGACTGCGGTGCCCTCGCCAGCCCTGGGAGTGTTCGCGCTGCGCGACATCACGCCGAACCCCGCTCGCGACGTCGTCATGATCCAGTTCACGCTCGCGAATAATGGCCCTGCCACGCTAGCGCTGGTCGATCTCGCGGGGCGCGTGGTGGCCAGGCGGGATGTGGGCGGCCTCGGGCGGGGGGAACACGTCGTGCGTTTCGGGGAACTCGCGCGGCTTTCGCCGGGAGTCTATTTCGCGCGCCTTCGCCGGTTCGGAACAGTCGCGAACGGCCAGGTGATCATCACGCGCTGAAGCGGTCATGCCGATGGACGCGCGGGGGCTCGCGCGCGCCCATCGGTTGACTTCACCGTCAGATGATCCGCGGCGAATGCCACCGTCGCGTCGTGATAGTTGCGGTCCTGCGAAGGCCGCGGATAGGATCGCTGGCGAGACGCGCCAATCCCTTCCGATCCGATGAACTTCCGCGAGGTCCCCCTCCATGCATACGCTCCAGCCGGCCCGGCTCAAGCCCGGTGTGACGCCCGATTCCCTGGCGGCTCCCCAGTCGAAGGAATCGACCGCGAGTACCACGGCGAAGCTCACCGGCCGCGCGCGGGTGTTCTGGGACCCGAAGGTTCCGGGTACGAAGCTCGACGCCATCGACACCGACCAGATCACGCCCGCTGCCGACTGCGTCTCGGAGAGTCTCGACACGCTCGATGAGCGCTGGAAGGCCGGTTCGTTCCGCTACCTGATGCCGGACTTCCGCGCGCGCGTGCACCGTGGCGAGACGTTCGTGATCGCGGGCGACCGCTTCGCCATCGGCTCCTCGCGCGAGATGAGCCCCGCAGGGCTGAAGGGCGTGGCCGAAGAGGCCGGGCTCGAGCTGGTGATCGTGTGCGGCAACAACATGGGCGACATCTTCCGGCGCAACGCCTTCAACCTGGGGCTGCACGTGGTGCAAAGCCCCGAAGCGGTCGCGGATGCGCAGGAAGGCGACGAGTTCGCGTTCGACCCCGACACCCGCGCGCTCACCAACGTGACGCGCAGCAAGCACTACACGCCGGTGCCGTTGACGCCGAAAGAGGACGAGATCCGCCGCTCGGGTGGCATCTTCGCGCTCGGCCGCCGCGAGTTCGCCGAGTCCGTCGTAAACCCGCCGAAGCTCCAGTGGCCCGACGCCTCGACCGCGCGCAAGCTGACGACGACCGAGCAGATCCTGTGGGCGCATCGTGTCGACAAGAGCGCCGAGGTGCGCGCCGGCGCCACGTTGCGCATTTACGCCGACCTGTTGCCGGCGAGCGACGGCACGGCGCCGTTCTCGATCCACACCTTCAACCAGATCACCGGCGGCAATGCGATCTGGCCACGCCAGCTGGCGATCGCCAACGATCACTTCGTGTTCACCGGTGTGGCGGCGGACGACAAGCAGACGAGTATCGGCCGCGAGTTCGCGCGCGTGCATCAAATCGAGAAGCCGTACTACGCGACCGCCGGCGATGGCATCTTCCACTTCTATTTCCCCGAGCAGGGTCTCGTCTACCCGGGCATGATGATCCCCGGCGCCGACTCGCACTCGCGCGCCTATGGCGCCTATGGCGCGATCGGCATCGGCGTGGGTTCGACGACGCTCGGCTTCGGCTGGAGCACCGGCTACATCTACACGACCGTCGCCAAGCCGCGGCGCGTGGTGTTCAAGGGCGCCCTGCAGCCGTGGGTAAGCGGCAAGGATCTCGTGCTGGAGCTGTTGCGCCGCTGGGGCTCGAAGCAATCACAGGGCATGAGCGTCGAGTTCGTCGACGCCGACATGCAGTTACCGGTCGCCTACCGCAACACCATTTGCAACATGATGGCCGAGGCCGAGAGCTACAACGGCATCTTCGCGCCCGACGACATCACCTACGCATGGTTCGCGGCCAAGGGCATGAAGGACCTGCCCTACCCGCGCATCGCTCCCGGCGCCGACGTGCAGTGGGAGATCGACGAGACCTTGGTCTTGGGAGACGTTCGTCCGATGATCGCCAAGCCCTTCAGCCCCGGCAACGCCTTCCCGGCGACCGAGGTGGCGAAAGAGCGCATCGGCTTCGACAAAGCCATGATCGGCTCGTGCACGAATGGCGGCTACGACGACCTGCTGAGCGCAGCGCTCGTGCTCAAGGCGGCTCGCGCCGCGGGCCGCACGAAGGCGGTCACGGAATTCGTGATCTTCCCGGGCTCGGGTGGCGTGAAGCGCCAGATCGAGCAGCCCGACGCGCGCTTGAACGGCGAGAGCATCGCCGACGTGTTCCGCGCAGTGGGCGGCCAGATCCGCGAGAGCTGGTGCGGCCCGTGTTTCGGCCAGGGCCCCGATTCGTTGAAGGCCGGCCAGCGCGCCATCACCAGCTTCAACCGCAACTGGACGAACCGCATGGGACTCGGCGGCGAGGGCTATCTCGCCTCGCCCAGCGTGGTCGCCGCCAGTGCGATGCTCGGCTACATGGCACCGCCCTCGGAACTCGGCCTCGTGTGGGAGCCGGAGGCATTCGCGGTCTGACGCGCTGCGGTAGCGATACACGCTGGCCACATCGATTGCTGCCACGCGCGTCCGCCCCGGGCGATGTTCGGCGGGGGAGGCTCACGGTGATGCGGATGCTCGGACTCATAGGCGGCATCGCGCCGGAATCGAGGATCGCGCCTTCGCCTCGAACACGCCGCACCTCGTGTTCGACGCCGTGGCGCGCCACTCGGCGATCCCGCTCGTCAGCATCGTCGAGGTCACCGCCGCGCACGTCGCGCGCCTGGGCCTGCGCCGCGTCGGTTTGCTCGGCGGGCGCTTCACGATGGAGGCGCCGTTTTATCCCGAGGTGATGAGAGCGCGCGGCATCACCGTCGTGACCCCGCCGCACGAGGATCATGACGAGATCCACCGCATCTACTTCGACGAGCTCGTCCACGGCGAATTCCGCCCGGAGTCGCGCGCCGTGCTACTCGGCGTCATCGAGCGATTGCACGGGCGCGAGAACATCGAAGCCGTGATCCTCGGTGGAACCGAATTGCCGCTGATCCTCGAGGAAGATTCGGCCGTTGTGCCCTTGCTCGACACGACGCGTATCCACGTCGCGGCGCTGTTGAAGCGGGCGTGGGATGGCGGGCAGGGCCGGCCCTAAGCCGCCTCAGCGCGCGGCGGCAGCTGCGCCTGCACTGCCGCCGGCTGCTGCGCGCGCATCGCACCCCCCAGTGGATCGCGGTTCGCGAGGTATGCCGCCGCTTCTTCAGGCGACACCGTGCCCTCGCGTACCAGCTTCGTGATGGCGTCGTCCAGCGTCTGCATGCCTTCCTTGCGGCCGGTCTGCATGACGGAGGTCAGCTGGTAGGTCTTGCGCTCGCGCACGAGTGCGGCGACGGCGTAGGTGCCGACGAGCACTTCGAGCCCGAGCACGCGTCCGTGGCCGTCGGCGCGCTGCAACAGCCGTTGAGCGACGACACAGCGCAGCGAGTCAGCGAGCATGACGCGCACCTGGGTCTGGCGCTCGCCGTCGAACGAATCGAGAATGCGGTCCACCGTCTGCGAGGCGCTGGGGGTGTGCAGCGTGGCGAACACCAGCTGGCCGGTCGCGGCCGCAGTCAACGCCAGCGCCATCGTTTCGGCATCGCGCATCTCGCCGATCATGATGACATCCGGATCCTCGCGCAGCGCCGCCCGCAGCGCGCGCGCGAAGCTCGGCGAGTGCTTGCCCACTTCGCGGTGCGTGATGATCGACTGGTGGTTGTTGTGGCGGTACTCGATCGGGTCCTCGATCGTGAGGATGTGTTTGCGCTGGTGATGATTGATGTGGTCGAGCAGGGCCGCGAGTGTCGTCGACTTGCCGGAGCCCGGGGGGCCGGTGACCACGACGAGGCCGCGCTTCAGCGTGGTGAGCTGCAGCAGTTGCGTGGGCAGCCCGATTTCCTCGGTGGTCAGGATGCGGCTCGGCAACACGCGAACCGCCGCGGCGAGTCCCATGTGGTGATGGAATACATTGCAGCGCACGCGCAGCGAGCCCGGCACTTCGTAGGCGAAGTCGACGTCATGATCCCGCTCGAGGCGCGCGCGGGCGTCCGTGTCCATGATCTCGCCGAGCATAAGTTGGATGAGTTCCTGCGAGATGCTGCTGCCCGTGAGCGGTTCGATCTGGCCGTTGATGCGCACCATCGGCGGGCTGCCGGGTCGGATGTGGAGATCCGAAGCTCCCTGCTTGTGGACGATCTCGAGCAGCGCGTCGATACGGGCCATGGGATCTCGGGGCTCATTAGGTTTGTGGGACCGCGCAAAGGCGCTGCTCAGGGAAGCCAGACGCCCGATTCAGTCACAGTTGGTCCTAGGGCGGTATCGGCAAGTGAGGCGCTGGGCTGGAGGGGAGCGCGCGGAAAGGGCCTCAATTCCTCGCCGCAATGTGCCGATACCCCCCGCATGGGATTTTCCGAACGCATACCCGCCGCATACGTCGACAAGCTCTTGGTTCCGGCGCTGGTCCATCTGCCGGGCTGCGAGGCTGTCGCCGGTGCCTTCGCGCTGTCCCCGGCGAACCCGTTCCGCGAAGGGCCCGAGTCTCTGCTCGAATTGCTGAACAGCGCTGTGCGGGTGGTGCCCTTCATTCGGGACTCGGACGATGTCGTGATGCTGCTCGCGCGTGATGCGATCGATTGGGTCGAGGTGAGCCGCGACGTGGACCCGGCGTGGATCCATCCCGAATCATTCGTGGTGACGCGTGAAGAGGAAGTTCAGGTCCGCATGATCGAGGGTCAGGAACTCGAGGGCCGTGTCTCAATGGAATTGCCCGAACACCTGAACCGCGTGTCGGATTTCGTCAACCAGCTCGAAGACTTCTTCCCGCTCGGCGCCGAGCGGGGTGTGCTGCTCATCAACAAGTCGCGGCTCGCCTGCCTGCGCCTGTTCGAGGGCTCCCCGCCGCCCGTCGCGGAGCAAGCCTAGCCCGAGCGGCGCCGTAGACTCGCATCGCCACACACACGAAAGCCCTCCTGGTTAGCGCCGGGAGGGCTTTCGTGTTGACGCGGTGTTGACGGCTACTTGGCCGCCACCTTCTCCACCGCCTCGATGTTCAGCACGATCTCGACGTCGTCGCCGAGCATGGCGCCACCGCTGTCCAGCACCTTGTTCCAACTGATGCCGTAATCCTGGCGGTTAACCGTCGTGGTGGCAATGAAGCCGGCGCGCGTGCCCATGCTGCTGCCGCCCATCGAAATGTCACCGCTGCCGAGGAACTCGACCGCCAGCGTCACCGGCTTAGTCACGCCGCGCATCGTCAGGTCACCGAGCACGTTGAAGTGGGTCTTGTCCTTGCCGGGGACGACCTTGGTGCTCTTGAAAGAGAACGCCGGGTACTTCTCGGTCCAGAAGAACGCATCCGAGCGGAGGTGATTGTCGCGGCGTTCGGTCTGCGTATTGATGCTGCTGTCGGCGATGCTGACTTCGACGGTCGAGGCCGCGAGGTTCTTGTCGTCGTACACGATAGTGCCCGAGTAGTTCTCGAAGCGGCCATGCACCTTGCTGAAGAAGTGGCGGATGTTGAAGCCGACTTCCGAGTGCGAGCGGTCGATCGTGAACGTCTTGGGCGCCGCCGAGGCGAAGCTCGCGGAGAGGACCATGGCAAGAGCGCTGAGCGCGGCGAAGCGGATTGCGAGCTTCATGTGTTCTCCTTGAGGTGAGCGTGCGGCCCACGTGCTGCGGCCAGTGTATTCGTCCGGGAGCATCCATTGAGATGCAGGCCGATGCGATCGAGATTGCGTGTTGAACCACGAATTGACGTGGACTTGAAATTGTCCGGAGTCGACCCCCGCAGGAGTTCCCGCCGCGCCCTGAACTAACCCCGTGTGGCGGGTTTGGCCACAGGGCGCTAGCATGGGAGCCCAGTGTTCACTCTCGAAGACGTCCCCCAGGAACTCCGCGATCTGCTCGGCAAGCGCATCCGCACGTTGGGATTGCGCATTGAGGGGTCCCGCGTCGAGCGGTTCGTCCAACAGCTCCACCGCGAGCTGGAGCGGAAGAAGCTCAACAAGTTCCGCCCGGTCTGCTACCTCACCGATGAGTGGGGTTGCCCCGACGGCGAGCCGGTGATCGGCATCCCGTTCTACCTTGCGGACCCGCGCCTGTCGCAGATCGAGAAGCTGGCGAATGACCTGGAGAGCGACCGCCAGATCATGATGTACATGCGTCACGAAGCGGGACACGCGCTCAACTACGCCTACCAGTTGCACCGCACGCCCGAGTGGCGGCGGTTGTTCGGGCCCTACCATCGGGCCTATCGCGATCACTACCGCCCCATCCAGTTCAGCCGCAAATATGTGCGGCATATCGAGGGTTGGTACGCGCAGAAACACCCCGACGAAGACTTTGCGGAAACCTTCGCAGTGTGGCTCACGCCACGCTCGAACTGGCGGACGACCTATCGCGCTTGGCCCGCGATCCGTAAATTGCGGTATGTTGACCGGGTGGCGCGTGAACTACGCGACCGCGACCCTGTCGTGCCCACGGGTGCATTCGACCTGACGGTGGACGACATGCGGCTCACGGTCGAGGAATTCTACCGCCGCACCAGCCGCCAGGACGGGGCCGCGATCAATGTCAGTCTCGATGCCGATCTGGCCGATTTCTTCCCAAAACAGGGGCGGCGGCGAACGGGTGTCCGCCCGGCGGCGGACCTGCTCGAGGAATTGCGGCCGCTGCTGACGGACAAGATCACCTATTGGACGGGCGTGAAACGCCCAATCGTGCGTGCCTTGATCGAGCGCATGACGCGTAGCTGCAAAGAGTTGAACCTGGTCGCCGAAGTGGGGCGGGAACAACAGTACGCCGTCGAAATGACGGCCTATGGCACCACGCTGGCGATGAATTATCTGACGCGCGGTAAGTTCTTTCACGGATGATCCTTCAGCCCCCGTAAGGATTCGGGGGCGAGCGCGGAGGATGTATGGCCAAACTCCGAATCGGCGTCCTGTACGACTACTGGTGGGACGAGGACGAGGAGCGGGGGGGCGATGCCGAACGCCCGAAGCGGCAGTCCCCCGATGAGGATGTCCAGGAAGTCTATGAAGCGCTGAAAAAGCAGGGACACAATCCTGTCTTCCTGCGCATCGATGGCACGCGCCAGAGTCTCCAGGAGCTGGCCGAATCCGAGACCGACCTGATCTTCAACATGGTCGAATCCTTCGGTGGCAATGACAGCCATGACACCAACGTCGCCGCGTACCTCGAGCTGCTGGACCGTCGCTTCACCGGCACGGGTTCGCACGGGCTCTACCTCGCGCAGGACAAGGCGCTCGCCAAGAAGATCTTCGCCTTCCACGGCATCCACACGCCGTACTTCACCACCGTGTTCCGCGGCCGCACCGACACCTCGCACGACATCGAGTTCCCGGTAATCGTCAAGCCCGCGCGCGAGGATGGCTCGATCGGCATCCAGTTCGGCGCCGTGTGTGGCTCGATCAAGGAACTGATGGACCGCATCGATTACATCCACGCGCAATTCAATTCGCCGGCGTTGATCGAGGAATACATCGAGGGCCGCGAGCTGTACGTCGGGGTACTCGGCAACGCCGAGCCCGAAGCGCTGCCGGTCGTGGAGCTCGACTTGTCGCAGCTGCCCGAAGGCGTCCCGCGGATCGCTGGCAGCGAAGTGAAGTGGGAGGAGGGCACCGACGCCTACGAGAAGACGCACCCGTTCTTCCCCGACGATCTCGACGAAGCCATGCTCGGTAAATTGCGCGACACTGCGATCCAGGCCTACCAGGCGCTGCAACTCTGCGACTATGGGCGCATCGATTTCCGTCTGGCCACCGACGGCACGCTGCACGTGCTCGAAGTGAACCCGAATCCCTATCTGCTGCCCTCGGCCGAATTCTCGATGGCGGCGAAGCAGAGCGGACGCGAGTACGCGGACCTGGTCGGGGAGATCGTCGAGCAGGCACTGACGCGGTACGGCGTGAGTTCGCCACGCAACGGCAATGGCCGCGGGAGTGGCGGCTGAACCAGACAGGGCACCATGCGCATGTTGTTTGAACACCGTTCGATTCCCTCACCGCGCGCCCTGACGTCTTTGCTTCGTCGCCACGCCGCCGTGATGCTGTTGCTCGCGCTCGCGCTGCCCGGCGCGGCTTCCCCCGCACGGAGCGCCACGCAATTGCCGACGGGCTTCAGCGATTTGCTCGTGGCCGACGCCTTGTCCCAACCGGTCGGGATGGCGTTCCTGCCGGGCGGCCGGTTGCTCGTGATCGAGCAGGTGACCGGGCGCATTCGGATGGTGAACGGTGCCCCGGGTTCGCCGCTCGTGCTGGTCGGCGTGGTGCCCGGAATCAATACGGATGGCGATGAACGCGGACTGTTGGGTATCGCCGTGGACCCCCGCTGGCCCACCTTCCCGTATCTCTACGTGCACTCGACCCGCGGGGGCCCGCCTGCCCGGGCCACGGTGTCGCGCTTCACGGCGTCGGGTGATGTGCTGGGAAGCGGCAGTGGTGTCTTCACCATCGATTCCGCCTCGCGCTACGACCTCATCAACGACGCTCCCGACGCTGCCCCGAACCACAACGGCGGCACCGTGCGCTTCGGTATCGACGGGATGCTGTACGCAAGCTTCGGCGAGGATGCCACGCCGTGCGCGGCGCAGGACACCACCAGCCTGCGCGGAGTTATCGTGCGGCTCGACGTCACCCGCCTGCCCGCGGGCCCGGGCTCGGCGCCGCGCGCGTTGGTGGCTGCGGCGGGCAACCCGTTCGCGGCCTCGCCGGATTCCAATGCGCGCCTGGTGTGGGAGTACGGGCTGCGCAACCCGTTCCGCTTCCAGGTCGATCCCGCGGATGGGGAGCTGTGGATCGGCGACGTCGGCCAGAACACGTGGGAGGAACTCGACCAGGCCGGCACGGGCGGATTGGACTTCGGCTGGCCGTTCCGCGAGGGACCTTCGGACTATCCGATGACCTGCCCCGGCATCGTGCGCCCGCCGCTGAAGGAACCCGCGTTCGCCTACGATCGCGCCGAGGTGGGGAACGGGAGGGCGGTGATCATCCCGGCGGGACGGTATCGTGCGCCACTGGGCGCCAGGCGGCCATTTCCGGTCGGCTATGAGGGCGATATCCTGACGAGTGACTTCTATTCGGGTCACTTGTGGCGCCTGACGCCGTCGGGGGTCAGTCTGGTCTTTGCTTCGCCGGTACCGGGCCAACCCCCCGGGGACCACTGGGGGGAGGGATTCGACACCGTATCCGACTATGCCATCGGCCCCGACGGCGATTGGTACTATTGCCGCATGGCCTCGGACCTGAACTTCAACGCGGGCAGTGGCCAGATTCGCCGCATCGTGGCGGGAGTCGTGATCGATACCCTACCGCCCTTTCGCCTTGGCGTGATCGTGCGCCCGGCCTACCCGATGCCGTCCCGTGCCTCGGTTTCGCTCGAGTTCACTTTGTCGAGTGCGGCGACCGTGTCGATCGCCATCCATGACCTCAATGGCAGGCTCGTGCGCCAACTGCAGCCGGCCGCCCCGTACGACGCCGGGAACTACGCCCCCAGCTGGGACGGCTTCGACGAGCATTCGCACCGAGCTCCCTCGGGGCTCTACATCGGGCGGTTGGTCGTCGCATCCGAAACGTACGAATGGCGCATAATCCTGACCCGCTGACCGCGAGCCGCCTGCGTGTGCGGCGGACGGTTCTGCGCGCCGCGGCGCGTGGGGCGGCCTGCCTCGCGCTCGTGCTTGCCGCTTCGATCGCGGCGGCGCCCCGGCCACAAGTGGGCGGCGTGAACTCCGACTTGCCTCCGATCGTGTTCGTCTCGCGTGTCCCTCTTGGCACAGGCCCCCGCGCAGGTGTTCCCGGGCTCGGGTCCCGCCAGCGCGCGCTGGCGCGCGGCGGCAGGCTGATGCTGCGGCGGCCCGACGGTGTGATTCGCCCACTCGGCGATCCCGGCCGCTTCTTCGATGTGAGTGACCCTTGTGTCTCGTACGATGGCCGCACCATCGCCTTTGCGGCCGTGACGCGCCCGGACAGCGCCTGGCGCATCTGGACCATCGACCGCGAGGGGCGCAACGCGAAGCCGGTGACGCACACCGACCGACCGATCGACCTCGCGGCGTTCGGGCGTAACGCGAAGTTGTTCCGGCGCTACGATGATCTCGATCCGTGCTGGCTGCCCGATGGCCGGCTGTGTTTCTCGAGCACGCGCTACCCAATCGTGGCGCAGGCCGGGGGCTTGAGCAGCAACCTTTGGGTGGTGGAGCCCGATGGCCGTGACTTGCTGCGCATCACCGCCGATCGCGACGGCGCCGATGAGCCTTCGATCGATCCGGTGAGCGGGCGCATCGTGTTCGCGCGCTGGTGGGGCAGCCGCCATCGCGCCAGCAACGTTGAGCCATCAGGCATCACGCTCGATACGACGCGCGCGCTCAAGGCGCAGCGCCTGATTCTGTGGCACGCGCTGGAGATCAATCCCGATGGCGAAGGCATGCGCCTCGCGGGCGGCAATCCGCGCGTGCGCACGGAAATGATGGCGTACCAGCCGCGCGTGCTCGCCGATGGCACGCTCGTGGGCGTCACCGCGGACACGTTGTCGCTCGAGCCGCATCCGGGACGCGTGCGGCTGGCGGTCTATCCCGGAGGACTTGCGCCGCAGGTCAGCTTCCCCGCGGCTCCGGCGCAGATGTGCGCGCCGGCTCCCTTGCCCGACGGGCGGTTGCTCGTCGCCTACGACCCGAATGGGCGTGGCGATTTTGGCATCGCGGTCGTGACCACGAGCGGCGCTGGGCTCACGATGCTCGCAGACCTGCGCGGAAGTCTGGAGCTCGATCCGGTCGCGTTGGTGGCGCGAGCGCGGCCGCCGGCGGTCGTGTCCGCCGATCTGCGTGGCCTGCCGCGCCAGATGCCGCCGCGCGATGCCGCGGGGGTCGAGCGCGAGAATGACCTGTTCCGTTTCGACTGCCTCAACGTGTTCAGCAACGCCCCGGTGGACGCGCCCGTTCCCGACGCGCCCGCGGTGGCGCGCGATCTTAGGATCCGTTTCTTCACCGCGTTCTCGCGGCCCGACCTGCCTTCGGGTGATTCGATCGCGTTCCTGCGCGTGGCCGACGTGATGCGCAGCGGCGCGATTCACGAGGAGACGATTCCCGGCGACCTTCCGATGTTCGAGCAATTGATCGATGCCCATGGTCACGTGCTTGAGACCGCGTCAGGTCCCGCGCACGTGCCGGGCTTTAACGCCGGCCGCACGGGAGCCGGCACGCGCTGTGTGGGCTGCCACGTTGGGCACACGACCATCGAGGTGCCGCAGAGTTACGCGGCGGCCAAGCGCTTCAACGCCGCACCTTCGGCGACGGTCACTGCGACGAGTGTCGCGGCCGGCTGCAGCGCGAGCGCCCTGGTCGACCGCCGCACGCGCGGCGCGACGCAGCAGGTGGCGTGGGTCGCAGCCGGGGGCGAGGGCGCGGCGGCGACGCTGCACTGGACGATTCCATTGGCGATCGACTCGCTCGTTCTCTACGCCGTGCGTCCCGATGCTGCGGCGGGCACGGACCTCGTGCTCGGGGGTTGCGATGTGACGCTGTGGCTCAACGGGCAGGTGGTGAAGACGCTGCATTTCGCGCAGCGAGTCGAGGTGGGAGGGACTCCCTTGGGGCTGGGCGGCGTGATCGCCGATGAGATCGAACTGCGCCCGTTGCGGCTGAGCGGCGGCGTCGGCGGCGCGCTCCGCGTCGGCCTTGCCGAGGTCGAAGCGATCGCGCGGATTCCCGAGGACTGAGGACCCAGACTCCCCGTTCCGGAGGCGTTTTGCCCCATCGTCCTCCCCAGGTGTTGCAATTTAGCATTCGAACGCCGCAAATCGGTTCCAGCCCAAGAGATTGCTTGGCCGTGCCGCCGCCGCTCCGCTACTGTTGTTCCTGCCTGTTCTTCCCGGCGCCTCCCTTCGTGGCGACGGCTTTCTCCGCCGACTTGTCGATTTTCACCGCGCTCTACTTCCATGGAGGACGCCGCATGAAGCCCCGCATCCGCCTGCTCGCCGCCCTCTTGCTCGCGGCGGTGCTGCCGTGGTCGAAGACAGCGTCGGCGCAGGGTTTTAACAGCGTCTGGTCGCGCACCGGCACCGACGTGATCGCGGTGGGCGACAACGGCGAGAGCTACCGTTCACTTGACGCCGGTCTCAAGTGGACCGAGAGCGTGATCGGATCGCCCTCGCTCAACCTGCGCGACGTCACCGGGCGCGGACTCACGATGCTCGCCGTCGGTGACGGCGGCATGATCTGGCGGAGTACGAACGCTGGTGGCGCATGGGCCTCGACGACGGCGCCGGGGGCGACGCCGCTGCGCGCGGCCGCGATGGCCAGCGATGCTGTGTGGGTGGTCGGCGGCAACGGCGGCATGCTGCTGCGCACGACGGATGCGGGCGCCAACTGGGTGAGCGTCACCTCGGGAACAGCGCAAACGCTTTATGCGCTGCACTTCACCGATGCCCTCAATGGCTGGGCTGCGGGGGCCGCGGGCACCCTCCTTGCCACGACGGATGGCGGCGCCAATTGGAACACTGTCGCGATCGCGACTTCCAACGCGCTGTACTCGGTGGACCAACAGGGCAGCAAGGTGTGGGTGGTGGGCGCCAACGGAACGGCGTGGCGCAGCATCGACGGCGGCGCGAATTTTAATCCCGTACCGCTCAAGCTCGATGCGCGCTCGGACGTGCGCAGCGTCGTCATGAAGTCACCCGATTCGCTGTGGATCGCGGGCGGCGGCGGATTCATCCGCTTCAGCAACGATGGGGGTGCCACCTGGACGTTCCAACAGCACACGTTGCAGGCCCCGATCACGCGGCTGGCGTTCAACGGCACCGGTGTGTGGGCGACCAACTCCGCGAATCGCGTGGTGATGTCGAGCATCAATGGCGGCACGACCTGGCGCATGCCGACCGGGGCCACGGTGAGCCGCAGCTGGGGCGCCACGCCGCGCTTCCTCATCAATGGCCAGACGCGCGGCTCGGGATTCGCGCTCAATCCGGTGGACAAGAACACACTTTACTGCGGCATCGGTTCCAACGTGGCGCGCAGCCGGGATGAGGGCCAGAGCTGGCAGGTCGCCTCGACGTTCCCGGCCGGCTACACCAAGTGCAACGCGTTCGTGGTTTCGCCCAAGGACTCAAACCTCTGGCTGGCCGCCCTCAGTGGCGGCACCGTGGCGGATCGCGTCTACCGCACCACCGATGGCGGATCGAGCTGGAACATTTCCCTCACGCATGAATTCGGCGAGTACGGCATTCCGCTCGAGATCAACCCTGACCGGCCCGACACCGTGTACTTTGGCGGCGAATTCAACGCCACGGGGGCAGCGCAGGTGCCGCTGTACCGCACCCAGAACTTCGGCGCCTCATGGGACTCGCTCGCGAACGCCCTATTCCGGAGTCCCTGCGATATCGTCGCGCTGCCCGAAACGACGGGTGTCATTCTCATCGGCGATGGCGTGACGGGGTCGGGGCGCGGCCGCTTCCTCAAATCGTCAAACAACGGGCTGACCTTCGCGATCAAGGATTCGATCGGCTCGAGCGAAATCCCCGGCATGGCCGTGAGCCGCCTGCGGCCCAACGCAATCTTCGCCACCAACTGGAGCAGCGGAGGCGTCGAGCGCTCGACGGACTATGGCAACACCTGGCCCGTGGTCAACAACACGGTCCAGTCGTGGGGCATCGACATCGCCAAGGACGATCCAAACCTTGTGGTGTTCGGACAATACTCCACGCCGTACTACACGTCTCTGTCGTTCGATGGCGGGACCACCTACACCATCATCCCGCCGACATCGGGCTTCAACAACAACTACGGCATCTACGTGCGCGACCGCGCCACGATCTTCGCCGAGCAGTCCGGCGGCATCTGGAAGCTGCAGGAGAACTACTCGTACACACCCAGCAACGACGCGCAGTCGCTGCAACTCAACTCGCCGCAGGATGGCGATGTCGTCGCGGGCGGAAGTGTCGTCAACATCAACTGGCTCGAAACGGCGATTGCGCTGGTGCGCATCGAGTACCGGCCCTCGGCTGCCGCCGCGTGGCAACCCGTCGCCACGGTGAGCGGCTCGCTGGGCAGCTACGCGTGGCATGTGCCCACGGACATGACGAGCGACGCGCGGATCCGCATCTCCGACATGTGGGATGGTTTCCCCGAAGATGAGATCACTGCCGGGTTCACCATCCGGACGCCGCGTCTGGTCGCCTCTCCCGTGGCGCTCGACTTCGGTTTCCACCGAACCGGTACCGCCACGGTGCTGCCGCTGACGATCCAGAACACCGGCAACGCGCCGCTCATCGTGACCTCGATCGCCACGGCGACGGGGGTCTACGCGATGGGTCGCACGACGTTGACGTTGGCGCCCGCGCAGCAGGACACCGTGGGCGTCTGGTTCATGCCGGTCACGGAGGGAACCTTCCCCGACACGGTTATGATCACCAGCAACGATCCGGTCACCGCCACGTTTGCGCGCGCGCTGACGGGCCAGGCCGCCGGCCCCGCGGTAACGCTGGCAGCACCCAATGGCGGCGAAGCATGGGCGGCCGGCACGACGCAGGCGATCACATGGTCGAGCGCGTTCGTGTCCACCGTGAATCTCGACTTCCGCGTCGCACCCGATAGCGCGTGGGTTCCGATCGCCAGCGGCCTGCCCACGTTGCCCGCGAGCTACTCATGGACGATCCCCTACCTGCCGACGGCCACTGCGACTGTCCGCGCGAGCGGGCCGGGAGTCACACCGCTCGACTTGAGCGACGCCGAGTTCACGATCTTGAGCCCGCGCTTCGCGGCAGCACCCGACACCCTGCGGTTGCCGGCGATCCAGGTGGGATTCTCGGGTGGCGATCCACTGCGCATCGACAACACCGGCAACGCACCGCTATCGATCACCGGAATCACGTCCTCGAACCCGGAGTTCCACGTCGGGCGTACGAGCCTGGTCATCGCCGCGGGCGAAAGCGACACCGTCGGTGTGTACTTCGAGCCGACTGCGGCAGGCCCGCAAGTAACGCAGCTCTCGATCGCGACCGATGAGCCCTCCAGCCCGCACCTGCGCGCCGCGAGCAGCGCCGGGGTTTTGAGCCTTGCGGCGCCGGGCGAGAATGCTGTGGCATTCGCGCTGGGCCAGAACCGCCCGAACCCGTTCGCGCACGCGACGCTCATTCAATACACCTTGGCACGCGAGTCGGATGTGACGCTCGATGTATTCGACCTGCGCGGCCAACGCGTGGCGCGACTGGTGAACGGCCGCGAATCCGCGGGGCGTCATGAGGTCTCTTTCGGTGCGAGCACGCATGTGGGCGCGGGCCTGTCGCTGGGCCGCGTGCCGGCGGGCGTGTACTTCTACCGCCTGCAAGCCGGCGCGCTCACCGCGACGCGGAAGATGCTGCTGGTGCAGTAGCAGGCGCGGCGGATGTCGGCGCAACTCGCGCCTTAGTGCGCACGACTTACGGGGCAAGTGGTGACACACGCGGGGCTCGGGATGGGCGATTGGGCCTGCACTTCGAATCGGGACGACAGGCGGCGGAACCGCGCCGGCCGACCTCCGTCGAGTCCCGCGCCTCCCGCCCGCTTCGACAGCCCTACGGCGCAGGCCTTAGACTTGCGCCGATCGTTGTCCCGGCCCGTATCCCCCACAACTCCGCAGGAGAGCACGCGCATGGATCCCTCTTCGGTCACGAGTATCGCGCCTGTCAACGCTGCCACGCTCAAGCTCTACGTTCCGACGGCGTGGATCGACTTCTCGCCGCCGGCGGAGCGCGCGGCGTTCGAGCAGGCGCTCGTCACCGTGCGCGCTGAGCTGGGACGCGAGTATCCGGCGGTGATCGGCGGCGAACGCGTGAAGGGCAGCGGCACATTCGAGTCGCGTAATCCTTCGCGTCCTGCCGAAGTGATCGGGGTGTTCCAGTCGTGCAACAAGGAGCAGGCGGTGCAGGCGGTGGATGTCGCGCATCGCACCTTCGCGACGTGGAGCCGCGTGCCGGCGGCGGAACGCGCGGCGTACCTGATCGAGGCGGCGAAGCGCATGCGTGAGCGGCGCCACAGCTTCTCGGCGTGGATGGTGTTCGAGGTGGGCAAGAGCTGGGCGGAGGCCGACGCCGATACGGCCGAGGCGATCGACTTCATGGAATTCTACGCGCGCGAAATGCTGCGCTATGACTCACCCGACCCGATCGTGCAGTTGCCAGGCGAGACCAACAAGATCGTGTACCTGCCGTTGGGGGTTGGCGCGGTGATTCCGCCGTGGAACTTTCCGCTCGCCATCTGCGTCGGCATGACGACGGCCGCCGTGGTCACTGGCAACACCGTTGTACTCAAGCCCTCGAGTGATTCGCCGGGCATCGCATGGCAGTTCTTCCAGTTGATGGAAGAAGTTGGTCTGCCTGCCGGTGTCATCAACTTCGTCTCGGGCAGCGGCAGCACGGTGGGCGACACCATCGTGCGCCACGCCAAGACGCGTTTCATCTCGTTCACGGGGTCCAAGCAGGTTGGTATCGGCATCAACCGGCTCGCAGCCGAGGTGCAGCCGGGGCAGATCTGGCTCAAGCGCGTGGTTGCCGAGATGGGCGGCAAGGACGCGATCATCGTGGATGACGAAGGGGACATCGACGCGGCCGCACTCGGCGTCGCGCAGGCGGCGTTCGGGTTCCAGGGCCAGAAGTGCTCGGCATGCTCGCGCGCCATCGTGACCGAGAAGGTCTACGACGCTTTCCTCGCCAAGCTCAAGCCGCATGTCGAGGGGATAGCCAGTGGCGAGCCGGACCAGTACGGCGTCTACCTCGGTCCGGTGATCAACCAGAAGGCGCGAGACACGATCCTCGGCTACATCGAGGCGGGGAAGAAGGAAGGGCGGTTGATTTCGGGCGGCGGCGTGATCGAGGGCCGCGACGGTTGGTTCATCCAGCCCACGGTGATCGCCGACATCAAGCCCAACGCGAAGATCGCGCAGGAAGAAATCTTCGGCCCCGTGCTCGCCGTGATCCCGGTTAAGAACTACGACGAGGCGCTCGATGTCGCAAACGGCACCGAGTACGGTTTAACGGGCGCGGTTTACACAAAGAACCCGGATAAGATCGAGCGCGCGCGGCGCGAGTTCTTCGTGGGCAACCTCTACATCAACCGCAAGTGCACCGGCGCGATCGTCGGCGCGCATCCGTTCGGCGGCTTCAACATGAGCGGCACGGATTCGAAGGCCGGCGGACGCGATTACCTGCTGTTGTTCCTGCAGGCGAAGAGCGTAGCGGAGAAGGTGCTGTAGCCCGAACATCGGCTCACCGAATACACGAACGCGCCCGTGGCGATCGCAGCCGCGGGCGCGTTTGTCATTTCGGGGGTGTCCGTCAGTGTCGCTGGACGGGGCTGGGTGTCGCGATCTCCATCAATCCACGCTCAACCGCGGGCAGCTCATGTACTGATTGCCACGTCGAAAGGCTCTTGCGATAGATGTACTCGGGTGTGCGCCCCGCGCGATGCGTTCCCGCAGGGGAGCCCACGCTGCTTCGGCTGCCGCGGTATTGCCGCGTCGCGTCTCGATCATTCCGTGCACGATGCGCGCCATGTCGCACCACTCGCCCCAGCCGAGCGCGCGTTGCACGCACGCGCTCGCAGAATCGGCGTTGCCGCTCTCGAGCCACCACCAGCCGCGCAGTGCCTCGGTCGTGGGCAGCTGCGGGTCGAGCAGCGCGGCCGCGTCGAGCTGGGCGCGCGCCTCCGCGAGCCAGCCGGCGCGTAGCAGGTCGCGCGCGTAGTCGCAGCGCAGCTGCGGAATGCCGGTGCGCATGCGGACGGCGCGCTCGTACATCGCGAACGCGGCGTCCCAGTCGCGGTCCAATGCGAGCGCCTGGGCGCGGCCCCACAGCGCTTCGGGGTTGTCCGATTGGTAGGCGAGCACCGAGTCGAATTGCGCGCCCGACTTCCCGGCATCGCCGCGCACCGAGTAAAAGCCACCGAGTGCCGTCTGCACGAGGTAGCGGTCCCCAGCGTGTACCTTCGCACGTCCGGCTTCGAGCACCGCGATGGCGCTGTCGAGGCCCATGCCGCCATACCATTGCGCCGAGGCTGCCATCGTGATGATGTCGCCACTGCCCGGGTGTTCCGCGATCGCGCGGGCGGCGGCGGCGAGCATCGCCGGCCGGTCGCCCTTGCAAATGCGCGCGCGCGTCGCTGAGCCCAGTGCAGACTCCACGTGCGGGTCGCGCGCCAACGCCTTATCGTAGAACGCTACCGCGGCATCCACGTCGCCGCGCTCCACGCGGTCGTTGCCCGCATTCGTGTAGGCCACGGCGTAGCTGGGCGACACATCGCGCACCGCCATCATGTGTTCGACCAGGTCGCGCAGCTGCGGGTCGATGGCGTCGAGCCGCTCCTTCACGACATCGCGGGCGTCGTAGGCGTCACGACGCGGGGAATACAACGCATTTGCTGCCTCGGCGAAGTATTCGAACACGCTGCCGCCGGCGTAGCGCGACAGGTAACCGTTCTTCGTCTTGTCGTCGCGCTGCTTGGCGAGCCGGTAGTGCTCCTGGATGTCGCGCGACTGGTCGGCGGTCAGCACGCTGTGCACCTGGTGGGTCAGCTCGTGCAGCACGGTGTTGTAGCGGTCGAAGATCGTGCGCTCGACGTCCTCGATGCCGGTGACGGTGTTGTAGCCGCCGGCGCCGCGAACGTCGTCCCACAACCGCGAGTCGTAGGAGATGCGCGTGTCCCTGATCGTCGCGAGCCCCGGCGTTTCGCACAGCAGCATGTAGAGCGGTTTGATGTAGTAGGTGGAGCCGCCCTCGATAAGCACCGGCAGGAAACGCGCCCACGGCGCCACCGAGAGCGCCACGCGCTTGCGATGGCGCGGCGACAGTGAATTCCAGTTCACCACGAAACGCTCGATGCCCGGCACATTCGGCATGGCCGTCGCGGCGAAGCGCCTCTCGTAATCCGCGCGATGCACGTCGATGGTGAAGCGCTGGCCCTCGAACGCCTTGGCGAGCGTGGCGTGGGCGCGGCCATACTCGGAACACTGCGCGAGCGCGGCAAAGCACAGGTCGCGCGCCTGGGTGAAGCGGCCTTCCTCGAACTCGAACGAGGCCAGCCGCACTGCGGCATCGGCCCACTCAGGATGCGCGTGGACGATCGCCTCGTACGCCGCGCGCCCCCCGCGCCGGTCACCGGCGGCGAGCAGCGAATCGGCATGCGCGAACTGCCGGCGCCCCGTGGCGTCGGCGAACTTCGCGGGGTAGGCGGCGAACAGCTCCGTGTAGTTCTTGCGGGCGTAGCCATTGCCCAGCGTGTAGTGCGCGCCCTCGCTGTAGGGATTGAGCCGCACGCCCCACTCGCTCGCGGTGATCGCATCATCGGTGCGGCCGATGCGGATCAGCGTCTCGGTCAGCGTGTTCATCAGGTCGGTTGTGGCGTCGAGCGCCATGGCCTCGCGTAGCCTGGCGAACGAGCCATCGTAGTCACGCCGCTGGCTCAGCACTCCGCCCAGGCCGCGTAGTGCCGAGGCCCGAGCCGAGCGAGCGTAACCAGAATCATGCGCCGCCTCGGTCGCCTCGACGACGCGTGTGAAGCAGGACTCCGCGCGATCGTAGTTGAGCAGCGTCGCGGCCAGCCGCCCCGCCGCCAGCAGGTCCGCGAGCGGGGCATCCGTGCCCGGCGTGATCGCGTGCCGGCGCGTGATCGCGTCGATGCGCGCGGAATTGTCGATGGCCGAAAGCCACGCGAGATACAGCGCGCGCTCTTGCTCGTGGGGATCGCGCAACGCGCCCATCGCCTCGGCGAGCGGCTTGGCGGTGGCGAAGTCCAGCCGCGTGAGCGCGACTCGCAGCCGGGCACGGGCCATGGCGCGAGGCTCGCCCTGCATGCGTGTAAGCGCCGCGGCGGCCTCGTTGGGGCGACCCGCCTCGAGCAGGTCGAACACCTGCTCCGGCGACAGGGCGCTGCTTCCGGCGGCCGCGATGCGAGCGAGCCGGGCGTCCTGTTGCGCGACGATGGGAGCGAACAGCGAGTCCGACGCCGACATCGCCGCTTCGGCCAGCTGGGGGCGCAACATGCTAACGAGCGAGATTAGGCATGCGCCCAGCAGCATGCGCGGAAACGTGCGGGACGGAACGGCACCGGCGGTATGCGACATGGGAAGCACGCTCCTCGAAGAGTGCGGGGGACAAACCTGTCGATCGCAACACGTCACTACCAGCCGCGACCGAGCCCAGAACGCGATCGAGTGTGTCAATGCTGAACCCGTACCCGGGACGGCGCGCGATGGCAGCGCGGGTGATCGCGGAACAGCGCGGGCACTTCATCGATCGCGGCCTCCTTCCGGGAGATAATGACGAGACCGCGCGAGCATAAACGAACTCGCCGCTATTTCGGCTTGCCGCGCCGCTTGGAAGTCTTCGGCGATGGGATCGCCTTCCGCGCTCGTGCCGCCTTGGACTGCGCCGGTCCGCTCGCAGGCTTCGCTGACGTCGCGGGTTTTGCTGCGGTAGCGCGCTTCGCAGGCTTCGCGGTCTTCGCAAGCTTCTCGGGTTTCTCAGGTGCCGCCGGCGCGCTCGTCGCCTTCGCCTTCGGAACCGCTGCCCCCTTCTTCCCCTTCCGCCACGCCTCGAACTTCGCCAGCGGTCGCGTGTTCATCACGTCGTTGGCCGTGAGCCCCGCGCGCCGCGCCTGGAACACGCCATAGCGGATGTACTCGAGGTTCTTCGCGGCGTGGGCGTCGGTGTCGATGGTGAAGCGCACGCCCTTGGATTGCGCCAGCCGCGCGTTCACGTCCGAGAGGTCGAGGCGGTCCGGCTGGGCGTTAATCTCCATCGCCACGCCGCATTCGGCCGCGCGGTCGAACACGCGCTCCCAGTCGAGATCAGCCGGCTCGCGCGCCCCGATCTTGCGGCCGCTGGGGTGCCCCATGACGCAAACCTGGGGATGCTCGAGCGCCCGCAGCACGCGCTGCGTCACCACCTCGCGTGGCTGCGTCAGGCTCGAGTGCAGAGAGATCACCACCCAGTCGAGCAGTCCGAGTGCCTCGTCATCGAGATCAAGGCTGCCATCGGCGAGGATGTCGACCTCGAGCCCGTGGAACACCTCGATCCCCGGAACCTGCTTGCGCACCGTCGCCAGTTCGAGCACCGACTTGCGCACGCGCGCCTCATTGAAGCCCTGTGCCATGCCGAGCGACTTGGAGTGCTCGGTGATCGCGCAGTAGGCGTAGCCAAAGTCGCGCGCCGCGCGCACCATGTCTTCGAGCGTGTCGCGCCCGTCGCTGCGCGTGGTGTGCATGTGCAGGTCGCCCTTCAGGTCGCCCTGCTCAACCAGCTTGGGCAGCGTGCCGTTGCGCGCCTGCGCGATCTCGTCGCCCGCTTCGCGCAACTCGGGCGGGATCCATTGCAGGCCGAGCGCCTTGTACACATCGGCTTCGGTGCGCGCCGCCACCGTGCGCTCGCCCTGGGTGAGCCCGTACTCATTGAGGCTCATGCCGCCGTCGATCGCCAACTTGCGCAGCTCGATGTTGTGCGCCTTGCTGCCGGTGAAGTACAGCAGTGCCGCGCCGAACGATTCCGCGGGCACCAGCCGCAGGTCGACTTGAAGTCCGTTGCCGAGGCGCACCGAGGACTTTGTCTCGCCCTTGGCCAGTACCTCGTGCACGTAGGGATGGCTCGTGAACGCCCCCATTACCGCTTCGGGCGTGCCACCGGTCACCAGCAGGTCGAGATCGCCGACCGTCTCGCGCCGCCGCCGGAACGAGCCCGCCAGTTCGACATGCTCCACGCCATGAACCTTGCCGATCACCGACGCCAACTCGTGCGCCACCCCCCAGGCTGCATGCAGCAGCAGGCGCGAAGTCGGAGGGGAGGCGGCCGCGGACTCGATGGCCTTGAGCAGCTTCGCCTCGGCGGTCTCGCCGAATCCCGGTAACTCCCGCAGTTGGCCCGCGCGCGCCGCCTTCTCGAGGTCGCTTAGGTTCTTCACGCCGAGTTGTTCGAAGAAGATCTTCACGCGCTTCGGCCCCAGCCCCTGGATGTCCGTCAGCTCCATCAGGGAGGCCGGGTATGTTTTCGTCAGCTGTTCATAGATCTCGGCGGTGCCGCTCGTGGCGAAGTCGCGAATCGTCTTCTCGAGATCCTTGCCGATGCCCTTGATCTCCTGCAGCCGGCCCTCGGTCTTCGCCAGCTGCGCGGCCGGCTCGGGCAGGTACTCGATGATGCGCGCGCCTTCGCGATAGGCGCGCACGCGGAACACGTTGGCGCCGTCCATCTCAAGCATCGTGGCGATATTGCCGAGCAGTTTGGCGATCTGGGCGTTGGTCATGACAGGCTCCGCGCGGCTCAGGAATTCCCGAGGCGTTTGATGAACGCCGCTTCGCCGATGACGGTGATGCCTAGCTTCTCGGCGTCGGCCAGTTTGGACCCCGCGCCCGGTCCGGCGACGACCAGCGTCACCTTCTTGCCGATCGTGCCGCTGATGCGTGCGCCATGCGCCTCGGCTTTGCGCTGGGCTTCCGGGCGCGACATCGACTCGAGGCTGCCAGTGAACACCATCGTCTCACCGGCAAAGGTCTGCGGGCTCTTCTCTTTCTTCCCGGCCACCGGCTTCACTCCCGCCTTTGCCAGCCGCTCGAGCACCTTGCGGTTGCGCGCGTTCGAGAAGAAGTGGCGCACCGAGGCGGCGACCTCGGGGCCGATGCCCTTGATTGCCTGGAGCTCCAGCTCTGCCGCCTCGGCAATCGGCTCGAGCGCGCCGTAGTGATCCACCAGCAGCCGCGCCACCGTATCGCCGACGTGTTCGATCCCGAGCGCGTAGACGAAGCGATCGAGTTTCGGCTTGCGGCTCGCCTCGATGGCCAGCATGAGGTTGTCGATCGACTTCTCGGCGAAGCCCTCAAGCCCCGCGATGTCGATGGGGGTGAGCGCATAAAGATCCGCGATGTCGCGCACGCGTTTCGTCGCGAGTAACTGGCGCACCGTCTTGTCGCCGAGCCCTGCGATGTCCATGGCGCCGCGCGAGACGAAGTGTTGCAGGTGTCCCTCGAGCTGCGCCGGGCATGACAGGCCGTTCGTGCACAGGTGGTAGGCGCCTTCGCGCTCCACCGGCGCCCCGCACACGGGGCACTTGGAGGGCAGCTCGAACTTGCGCGTGCCGCGCGGGCGCTCCTCGAGCAGGACCTCCACGACTTCCGGAATCACGTCCCCGGCGCGCCGCACGCGCACCGTGTCGCCGATGCGCACGTCCTTGCGGTCGAGCTCGTCCTGGTTGTGCAGCGTGGCGCGCGATACCGTCACGCCGCTGACATTGACGGGCTTGAGCGAAGCGACCGGTGTGAGCTTCCCCGTGCGGCCGACCTGCACGATGATGTCGACGACTTGCGTGAGCTCAACGCGGGGTTGAAACTTGTAGGCGCACGCCCAGCGAGGGCTGCGCGAGCGCTCCCCGAGTCCGCGTTGCCAGTCGCGGCGCTCCACCTTGATGACGATGCCGTCGATTTCGAACGGCAGCTTCTCGCGCCGCGCTTCGAGCTTGGCGTGGTAGGCGAACGCCCCGTCGATGTCCGCGACGGTGTGCGCGGAGTCATCGAGGTGGAAGCCCCAGTGCGCGAGCAGTCCTGCCGCCTCGCTCTGGTCCTTGAGTGCTTCCTCGGCGTCGCCTTTCAGTTCGTAGGCGTAGAAGTCGAGCTTGCGCGAGGCCGTGATGGAGGCGTCCAACTGGCGAATCGCGCCCGCTGCGGCGTTGCGCGGATTGGCGAATGGTTCGTCACCCGCTGTGATCAGCCGCGCGTTCAGCGCTTCGAATTCGGCGAGCAGCATGATCGCCTCGCCGCGCACCGACACGGTGCCGGCCGTCGCCCCGCGCTTCGTATCGCGCGTGCCGCCGCCCAGCCTAAGGGGAATCGCGCGGATCGTGCGCAGGTTCTCGGTGACGTCCTCGCCGACTTCGCCGTCGCCGCGTGTCGAGCCGCGCACGAACACCCCGCCTTCGTACACCAACTCGATCGACAGTCCGTCGAACTTGGGCTCGACGCGATAGGCGACGCGCTCGACATCGAGCGCCTTGCGCACGCGCGCGTCGAACTCGGTCACCTCGTCCCGCTCCATCAACGAGTCGAGCGATCCCATCGGCGCGACATGCGGCGCCTTCTTGAAGCCCTCGCGCACGCCGCCGCTGACGCGCAG
Source organism: Candidatus Eiseniibacteriota bacterium (assembly GCA_031366795.1). Classification (GTDB taxonomy): domain Bacteria; phylum Eisenbacteria; class RBG-16-71-46; order RBG-16-71-46; family RBG-16-71-46; genus JANLWK01. The sequence continues at coordinate 25,726 of JANLOX010000013.1, forward strand.
CGTGGGGGAGTCGGGCAGGCGCAGGGTGGGGTAGGCCGCCTCAAGCTCCTTCAGCTCGCGAAACAACGTGTCGTACGCCGCATCCGAGATCGCCGGCTGGTCGAGCAAGTAGTAGCGATGGTCGTGGCCCTGGATCTCTCGCGTCAGGGCCACAATGCGTTGTTTCGCTTCCGCCCTGGTCATCGCGGGCACGATCCGGCGCCGGCGCCGTTCATCGGCCGCGCGGCGGCGCAGCGCCGGCGAGCGCGAGCACACGCGCATACTGCGCATCGCTCAGTGGCATCACCGACAGCCGCGAGTTCTTGACGAGATCCGTGGACTTGAGCACGGCGTCCGCGCGAAATGTCGCCAGCGCCACGGGGGTCGCCACGGCGCCCCGTGCGACCAGGTCGACCACCACGCGTTTCGGGTCGGCGAGCTGGGGATCCGCATAGGGGCCGCGCGCGACCTCCGCGAGGCCGACCACCGCCTTGTCCTTGCCCGAGTGGTAAACCACGATCGCATCCCCCTGCTTCATGGTGCGCAGGTGAATCAGCGCGAGCGGGTTCGAGACGCCGTCCCACGTGGTCCGCCGGTCGCGCAGCAGGTCTTCGAATGAGTAGGTCGAGGGTTCGGTCTTGACCAGGAAGGCGCTCATCGCTGCAGGTTAGCCCGCCGCATGGAGTTGGGCAATGGGTCTTGCGACCACCCAAGTTTGACTTCATCAAACGTGTGTATGCCTTCCGATAACTCGAGAGTCCGGTGCATTGGGTTTTGAACGCGAGCACCACCTACGACGCGGTTGTCTATACACAAGGTGGCTGTGATGCCGACACTCGCAACGACAATGTCTCCGATCACCTGGCCCAAGTCGTCGGATCTGTCGAGCATCTTCCAGCACATCGCGCTGGAGATTAGGCTGTGGCTCGTCCAGTAAGCCGTTCGTGACATCGGAGCCCGGCGTGAGAGGATCGCTGCCATGCGAACCCTGACGCCGGGCTTCATGCATTTTGGGCGGGTGATGACCGTGCTCGCGGGAATCGCCGTGGCAAGCGGCACAGCTGCTGCGGCCGCGGCAGGGGACACAGGCGACGCGCCTGGGGCAGCCCAGCCCGCCGCCGCGGCTCAGGCCCAGCCACCGGCAGCGCCTCGCCATGACTCCGCGGTCACGCGCGATCCCGCCATCGCAGCCACTCTCGACGGCACCCCGATCAGCCTCGAAGCGGTCGACCAGCGCATCGCCGCCCAGCTGCTACGGTTGCGCCAGGAGCAGTACGAGCTTCGCGCCCAGGCGCTCGATGCGATGCTCGACCAGCAGGTCGTGGAGCGGGAGGCGCGCGCGCAGCATGTGAACCCGGAGCAACTGATCGAGCAGCGCGTCACCGCGAAGATCGCGCTCGCAACGCCGGCGGAAATCGACACGTTCTACGTGCACAATCGCGGCCAGATGGCGGGTCGCACGCTCGAGCAGTCGTCGGCGAGTATCGCCGCGGCCCTCAAGACGAATCGCCTCGCCTCCTCGCGCGCCGAGTACGTGCGCACGTTGCGCAAGCGCTACGCTGCGCATGTGCTGCTCGAGCCGCCACGCTTCGCCGCCTCGCCCGATGATGACCCCTCGCGCGGCGCCGCCTCGGCGCCCATCACCATCGTCGAGTTCTCCGACTTCCAGTGCCCGTTCTGCACGCGCGCCGAGGACACCATCAACGAGGTGCTGGCGAAGTACGGGGACCGCGTGCGGCTGGTGTTCCGCGATTTCCCGCTGTCGATCCACCCATTCGCCGAAGGTGCCGCCATCGCCGGCGACTGCGCGCGTGAGCAGGGCAAGTACTGGGAGATGAACCGCGCCATGTACGCCAACCAAGCGAAGCTGTCGACCACCGACCTGGCATCGACGGCCGGATCGATCGGGCTCGACGTGGAGCGTTTCAAAGCCTGCATGGCGTCGCCCGAGTCGCATGCCGAAGTCGCGAAGGACATGGCGGAGGGCCAAGCGCTGGGGATCTCCGGGACGCCCACGTTTTTCATCAATGGCGTGATGATCGTGGGCGCGCGCGAACTCGAGGTGTTCACGCGCACGATCGATCGCGAGTTGGAGCGGCTCGGCCAGTCGCGGTAACGTGGCCGCGACCGCGTCCCGAATGGCTTATTCCTGAGCACAGGAGCCCCCATGTCGCCTGCCGCCGCACAGCCCTTATCGCCCAAGTCCGCTGACAGTGTCCAGCCTCCCGTGGACCCGAAAGATGATCTCGTCGAGACCGAGCACGTCACCACGCTCAAGGGCCAGCAGGTGCACTACACCGTTACCACCGGCACGCTGATCCTGCGCGAGGAGGCGGAGAAGACCGGTGAGGCCGCCGGCGAATCCGAAGGCGAGAAGGCGCGCGCGGCGGTGTTCTTCATCGCCTACACGCGCACCGATGTCACTGATCCCGCGCGCCGGCCCGTGATGTTCTCGTTCAATGGTGGTCCCGGATCGTCCTCGGTGTGGTTGCATCTCGGCGTGTTGGGGCCACGCCGCGTGGGACTCGACGAAAAGGGCAACCTGCACGCGCCGCCGTACCACCTCGTCGACAACGAGTACTCGTTGCTCGCCGATACCGACCTGGTATTCATCGATCCGGTCAGCACGGGTTACAGCCGCCCCGTGGTGGGAAGCAAGGCGAAGGACTTTCACAACTTCAAGAAGGATATCGAGTCGGTCGGCGACTTCATCCGGCTCTACACCACGCGCTATCGCCGCTGGGCCAGCCCAAAGTTCCTGATCGGTGAGAGCTACGGCACCACGCGCGCCGCGGGTGTGGCCGGCTACCTGCAGGACCGTCACGGCATGTTCTTGAACGGCGTCGCACTCGTCTCCTCGGTGCTCGATTTCCAGACGCTGATGTTCATGCCCTCGAACGACCTGCCGCCCATCGTGTACCTGCCGGCCTATGCCGCCACCGCGTGGTACCACAAGCGGTTAACTCCCGAGCTCCAGAAGGATTTGAGGGCCACGCTCAAAGAAGTCGAAACCTTTGCACTGGGCGATTACGCCACCGCGCTGCTCAAGGGATCCTCGCTCGGGGACGCCGAGCGCAAGGCCGTTGCAGCGCGTGTCGCGCGCTACACCGGATTGTCGGCGGACTGGGTCGAGCGCTCGCACCTGCGCATCGACATCATGCACTTCACAAAGGAGCTGATGCGCGACCAGCATCGCACGGTCGGGCGGCTCGATAGCCGCTTCACCGGCATCGATCGCGACGGCGTAAGGGCTGAACCCGAGTATGACCCGAGCTTCACGAATGCGATGGGGCCTTACACGGCGATGTTCAACGAGTTCGTGCGCGGCGAACTCAAGTACGAGATCGACCTGCCCTACGAGATCCTGAGCTTCAGGGCGAACGAGGCGTGGACCTTCGGCGAGCATGAGAACAAATTCGTGGAGGTCGTCGAGACGCTGCGCAAGGCGATGACCGTCAACCCGTTCCTCAAGGTGTGGGTCGGCAGCGGTTACTACGACCTGGCGACACCGTACTTCGCCACCGAGTACACCTTCAACCACCTGGGGCTGGACGACTCGCTGCGCGGCAACATCACGATCGACGAGTACGAAGCAGGGCACATGATGTACCTCCACCTGCCCTCGCTCGCGAAGATGAGCCGCGACCTGGCGAAGTTCATCGCCGCGGCGGTGCCGGCGTAGCGCGGCGCAGCGTTCAGGGCCGCGCGGTGCGGCCCGCCTCCACGCCGCCGCGCTATCCCCAGACCGCGGCCGCGATCGACACGCTCGAGCCATCCTGCTCGTCGCACTGCTCATAGTGCAGCAGACGTCCGTCCTTCAAATCCGCGCAGCGCAGCATGGCGTAGGTCGGCGCGAAACCGCAGATGCGCGTGCGGTCGTCGCCTAAAGCGATTGTCTTGAACCAATCATCCGCATTACCTGCAAGCGCCGCCGTCAGCGCCGCGCGATCGACGCCCTCCGTCTCCTGCTTCACGCGCGCGTCCACCGCCGGATCACCGAAACGCGGTCCCACATGCGAGAAGTCGACGCCCGCGACGTAAAGCGTCGGGCCACCGAGGGTGCGTTCGGCATCGCGCACCGCTGCCACCAGCATCTCGAACTCCGGCGCCTCGCGGGGAGTCTTCTGGTCGTCGAGCAAGGTGTGGAAGCCGCCGCACAGGATCGGCACGATGGTGAAGGGGCGGTCCTTGAGCAGGCGCTGCAGGAACAGCACCTCGAACTCGATCGAGTGCTCCTCGCGATGCGCCAACTCGCCGCGGTAGGCGAACTCGCCCAGCTGTTGCGCGACGTGGTCCACGAATGCCGTGTCGCACATCGCCTTGCCGAGCGGAGTCTGGAAGTGCTTGCGCGTCAGCGCCAGCAGGTCGCCCATTAATGAGTGCCCGGTGCCGAAGATCACCACGCGCAGGGGTTGCGCCTGCTCGGGGCCCAACTCGAGGAAGGCGCGCGCCATGACATCGCCCGCGCGGCGCGGATCGAGGTGCGGCGCCAGGATGGCGCGGGGGAGTGTCGCCGCCGCAGCCGCGGGTTGTCCGGCCGCGTCACGCTGCACGCGCGCCTCGGTGAAGAACCCATCGAGCGCCGACTCGAGTTCCGCGCGATCCGCGGGGTAGGAGCGGTTCTCGAGTGCCGCCGGACGAATCTCTAGTGGATGGTACTCATCGCGCAGCGCCCGCAGCGCGCGTTGGAAGCGCGGCGAATCGAGCAGCAGCATCTGGTCGAGTTGCGCCACGAAGTCACGCACCAGTCCCGCCACGCGCAGGTCCTTGTTCTCGCGCATGATGGCCGCCGTGATGTCGCCGATCGACAGCGTGCCGTCGAACATCTGCAACATTGGCAGCGCTTCCATCGAGAGCACCGGCTGGCCCGGGATCACGCCCGTCGGGTCGCTGACGAGGATCATCTCTTGCTGCCCGTCGCTGACCGGCATCAACACGAGCGGGCGCACACGCGGGTATTCGGGGAGGTCTTCCGGCGTCTCGCGTCCCACGCCTGGCGGCAGCACGATGCTCGGCCGTCTTAGCGCCTGGGAATCATCGTCATCGCCCGTCGCGGGCTGGCCGCCGGAGGTGATGATGCGCGATCTCTTCGACGGCTCGGGATCGGAACCCGGAATGATCAGCAGCGACCGGGGCGCTTCGGGGGAGTCAGGCATGGGACCTCGCGAGGACAGGATGGGAAGTGGGGGAGCGGCGCTGCGCTGGGTCTTAGGGATGCGCCGCGTCCCGCCCCAAGCCGCGAGTCTAGCCCGCCACTCGCGGCGCCTCAACTCGCGTCAAGCGTGTGTCGCGTCAAGCGTGGTCGAAATCCTCCAAAAGAACGTGCATGAAACGCGCGGCTCGTACACAATGCGCCGCAATGACCTCCCCCGGCCGCTCACCGCAGCACACGCACCTGCATTGGGCGCGATGAATCCCGCCCGCGGCAGCGTTGCCTCGACGCGCATCGAGGTGCGCATCGGTCACCATGAGATCCTGCCCGGCCGCCTGTGGGCCGCCGCTGAACCCCGCGCGCTGGTCGCTGTGATCCATGGACTCGGCGAACACTGCGGCCGCTACGCCGCGCTCGCCAGCGACATGGCTCATGCCGGCTACACCGTCGCCGCCGTGGACCTGCCGGGGCATGGCGATGCACCCGGTGCGCGCGGCGACATGCGGTCGTGGAGCACCGTGCGCGACAACGCCGTACATGCGTTGTGGACCGCACCGCTCGCGCTTCCCGGCGATCTCGGCCGGCTGCCGCGCGTGCTGTTCGGCCACAGCATGGGCGGTGTGCTGGCGCTCGATTATGCGCTCGCGCACCCGCGGGAACTGAGCGCCGTCGCTGTTTCCGCCGCTGGGCTGCGCAGCGCCATTCCCCCATGGTGGAAGCTCGCTCTCGCGAATGTGGCGCGCGTCACCACGCCCGCGATTGGGTTTCCCACCGGTCTCGAGGAGGCCGGCATGTCGCGCGATCCCGAGGTCGTGAAGGCGCGCGCCGACGATCCGCTTGTGCACGATCGCATCAGCCCGCGGTTGTACTTCGCCTTCAACGAAGCGCGTCAGCGCGTCCTGCGCGGCGCGCGGCGCCTGGCGACGCCCGCGCTGCTGATGCATGGCGAAGCCGATCGCGTCGCCGATCCTTCAGGCAGCACCGAATTCGCCGCTAGCGCGCCGGAGGCGTTGATGACGCACATCGTGTATCCCGGCGCCTACCACGAGATCTTCAACGACCTCGATCGCGAGAAGGTGAAGACGGACCTGTTCGCCTGGCTCGCCAGGACCGCGGCGGGGACCACGGCGGGGACCACGGCGGCACGGCGCTAGTCCGTTCGCGCAGCCGCGGGCCACGGCAGCACCGGGAGCTCACGCTCGCGGACCACGGCAGCGCCGGGACCGGGGCACATGGAACCAGCGCCGCACTACCGTCGCTCGAACTCCGCCACCGCCAGCACGCCCGCGATTGCCGCGTCCCACCGCGCTACCGTCGCGGTCCGCCATGCTTTGTTGCGTGACGGTTTGAACGTGCGTTCGATCTGGCGCGCGCGATCCATGTCGTGCTGCCCGCTCCACACGCCCGTCGCGAGCCCCGCCAGTAGGGCGGCCCCGAGACCCGTCGTCTCGATGACGCGCGGACGCTGCACTGGAATCCCCAGCAAGTCCGCCTGGAACTGCAGTAGCATGTCGTTCGCTGTTGCACCGCCATCGACGCGCAATTCACGCAGCCGCACGCGCCGTCCGCCCGTTTGTCGCGAGGCGTCGGTCTGCATCGCCTCGACCACCTCGCGCGTCTGGAACGCCATCGATTCGAGGGCAGCCCGCGCGATATGCGCCCGCGTCGTCCCGCGCGTGAGCCCCACCAGCGCACCGCGCGCGTCCGCGCGCCAGCGGGGCGCCCCGAGTCCCACGAAGGCCGGCACCAACGAGACGCCGCCCGAATCCTCGACCGTGCGCGCCAGCGTTTCGCTGTCCGCGGCATGCTCGAACAACCCGAGCCCGTCGCGCAGCCACTGAATCGCCGCACCCGCGATGAACACGCTGCCTTCGAGCGCGTACGCTGCCTCGCCCTTGGGCCCGCACGCCACGGTCGTCAGCAATCCTGCGCGTGAGGCCACCGGTCGTGAGCCCGTGTGGAACAACAGGAAGCAGCCCGTCCCGTAGGTGTTCTTCGATTGCCCCGCCTTGACGCAGCCCTGCCCGAACAGGGCTGCCTGCTGGTCACCCGCGACCCCGGCAATCGCAATGCCATCCGCCAGCCCTGGCACCGCGTGAGTTGTCCCAAAGGCGCCGCTCGAGGGCAACACCTCCGGCAGCATGGCGCGTGGCACGCCGAAGCGCGCAAGCAACTCGTCGTCCCAGCGCTGACGCGTGATGTCGTAGAGCATCGTGCGCGAGGCGTTTGTCGGATCTGTCGCGTGCACGCCTCCGCCCGTCAGCTTCCACACCAACCAGCTATCAATCGTGCCGAACGCCAGCTTGCCCGCGCGGGCACTTGCGCGGGCACCTGGAACGTGGCGCAACAGCCACTCGAGCTTGGTCGCGGAGAAGTAGGGATCGCAGACCAGTCCCGTGCGCCGTCGGATCGCGGCCGCGGCACCCGAACGCTTGAGCGCCTCGCAACGCGCGCTCGTGCGGCGGTCCTGCCACACAATCGCGGGCGCCACTGGAACGCCGGTTGAGCGGTCCCACACCAATGTCGTCTCGCGCTGGTTCGTGATGCCGATCGAGCCGACGTCGCCGGCCCCGGCGCCCGCCGCGCGCAGCGCCGCGTTCACCGCCTTGCACACGGACGTCCAGAGCTCATCCGCGTCGTGCTCGACCCAGCCCGGCTGCGGGTAGTGCTGCGGCAACAACGCGTAGCCGCGCGCGCGCACGTCACCCTGCGCATCGACCAGCAGCGCCGTGGTGCCGGTTGTTCCCTGATCGATCGCCAACACGAACCGGTTCACGCGACCTCCTGTGTCCGCGACACGAACCGGCTTACGCGACTCCGCGACTGCAGCCCGTTCACGCGACCTGTTGTGTCCGTTGGATCAGCGCTTCCTCTTCCCACAGTCCGGCGTCGTACGCCTGGAACTCTTCGCGCGCTCGCGCCGGGCTCCAGCCCAGGCGCCGCGCCATCACCGCGCAGAGCGTCGTCGCCGCGACCCGGCCACGATCCGGCGCCAGCCACAGCGTCGAGCGCCGCCGCAAGACATCCGTGAGCCGCTTGGCGAATTCGTGCTCGATCGCGAACTCCGCCATACGCTCGAGCCCCGCCTCAGCCGCGATCGGCGCGGGCAGCGGCGCATCGCTGTCGGTGTGCGTTCGTCCCGCGCGACCCAGGCGGAGCGCGGCCTGATCGAGCACGTCGCGGGCCATCACCCGGAACGTCGTGTACTTGCCGCCGGCCACGGTGAGTACGCCATGAGCCTCGACCACCGCGTGTTCGCGCGAAGCATTCGCCGCTTCGTCGTCGGAACGCAACAGCGGCCGCACGCCTGAAAGCACCGCGTTGGGCGGCGAGCCCCCCGCACCGGGCAACACGCGACGTAGCTCGGAACGCAGGTACGCCACTTCATCGACGGAAGCGCGCCACGCATCAGGTGGGGCGGGAGAGGGTAACTCGACTTCCGTCGTGCCCACCAACGATGCGCCGCCGAACGGCACCACGAAGAACACGCGGCCATCGGTTCGCGCCGTGAGCACCAGCCCATGGCCATTCGTGAGCGGTGGATAAACCAAGTGCACGCCGCGCGAGGGACGCAGCATCGGCTCGGGATCCGGGGTGCCCGGCGCCAACGCGCGCGCCAACATGAGCCGAACATGATCAGCCCACGGCCCCGTGGCGTTGACGACCAATGTCGCAGTCACCGAATGCTCGCCGCCCTCGAGCCGGTCACTCGCCAGCAACTCGATACCACCACCCGCCGCCGGCCGCGCGCCCGTGACCTCCGTGTAGTTGCGGATCTGCGCGCCATGCGCCGCCGCGTCGCGCGCCACCGCGATCGCGAGCCGAGCATCGTCCATCACGACATCGGTGTAGGCACCCGCGCCGCGCAGGCCGTCCGCTTCAAGCCCCGGCTCGAGCGCCAGCGCCTCGCGTTTGCGCACCACACCCGCCGGCGAGAAACGATGCGCGCCCGCCAGCCGGTCGTAGAGCCAAAGCCCCGCGCGCAGCTTCATTGGCCCCACGCGATCACCCCGGTAGAGTGGCGCGAGAAAGCGGCATGGCCGCGTCACCCCCGGCGCCATGCGATGCACCGCGAAGCGTTCCGCAAGCGACTCGCGCACCAGCGAGAAGCGCCCGTGCTCGAGGTAGCGCAGCCCGCCGTGCAGCATGTGGCTCGAGACACTCGAGGTGCCCGAGGCGAGGTCGTCGCGCTCGAGGACGACACACCGGTAGCCGTTGCGCGCCGCCAGCCGGGCGACCCCCAGGCCCGTGATGCCGCCGCCGATGATGGCGAGATCGTAGCCCATGCATGTGCCCCCTTCCGTGTGAGGCGCAGACTGTTGCCCGGAATGTCAGTCCCCCGTAAGTCATTAAAATTAAGTTGCTCAGTAGCTGAAAAGACTCCATTGGGGCCCGGAAACAATCTCCGCCGCACCGCCCAGGACGAGCTGGACGCCATCCTGCGCGAAGGCGTGGCCATGCGCAATTCGGGCGGGCCGGTCACTGACCTCGCCAAGCATGCCCCAATCCCGCAACGACCCGCTGCCCGCCGCGGCGAACGAGCAACGGGGCGTGACGGCTCGCTCGCTGGTGCAGATCGTCGGGGAATGTCGTTGCCTGCGGTGCCGGGCCCGGACTAGTAGCCCTTGCGCTCCAGCACCAGCGTGGCGCGGTGTTCCAGCGCCAGCTTGAGGTCGTCCTTGGGCAGGCTCGCGGCGACCGCGGCGGCGAGCCGCGGATCGTCGGTGACCACCGTGACCCCGGCCAGCGCCCCATCGCGCGGCGCCAGGATGGAACGGTCGCCCAGTGCCCAGGAGTTCCAATCGTAACGGTAGTGGGGGTGCACGAACGTGAAGCCGGCCGGCAGGTAGGATTTGAGCTCGGACGGGACGATGCCTTCGGGCTGGTCCTGCGCCCATGCTCCGGTGCCGCCGTACGCCTGGGTCGCGGCGTTCTTCACCTCGCCCATCTCGCGCGCGATGACCGCCGCCTGGGCGCGCACTTGCGACGTCTGCAGCATCGGCATGGCGAAGTTCGCGAAGATCGCCACGCACTCGAGCGCGATCACCAGGCTCATGATCATCGTCCGTCTCCCGTCCCTGCGCGCAGGGCGTCGGCGCTCTTGCCCAGCACGTCGCTGATCGAGGTGGTCGGGTCGAGCACGATGACGCTGCTCTGCCCGGGTGCGGTGAGCCGGTAATCGTGGTCGCCCAACGGCTCGTAGGTCATGAGCTCGATCGGGTTGCCGCCGACCGCCTCGAGCGTTGCCGGCAACTCGGCATGGTCGGCGTAGTAGCGGTCGATGCGCTCCGCGGTCATGGCCAGCGCCCAGCGCGCGCTGGCGTCCGCGTAAGCGGGTGCGAGGGTCTTCGGCTGCAGCGAATCCATGCCCGAAGGTTTCGCGATCCACAGCAGCGCCGCGAACAGCCCGAGCCCAACGGCTACGATCAGGCCGAGCCGGCTCTTCTCCTCGCGCGCGCGCCCCAGCGTGGGGTCTGCGATCTCGGCGCGCAGGTTGTGGAACTTCACCGTGTCGGCGCGCTCCAGGTCCTGCGGCAGTCTCGAGGCATCGGACGATGCGGTCCTGCTCTCGCGGAACACGGCTTTGGGGGACGCGGGCGCCCCGGGGGCGTTGTCGCGCGGGAGGACCCGCAGGCTGTTGTCCCTGGTCGGCCGCAGCGACGCGCGCGCCTCTGTCAGGATCGAGTCGAGATCGTCGAGCGCGGGATCATGGCGAGCGTTGTCGTTCGCCACCGGGTCGCGGGCCGGGTCAGTCATCGGAGGTCTCGCGGGGGAGCGGGGTCAAGCGGCAGCGCGATCGATGCGGGTGGCGTCATTGTACGAGGCCTCTCCGCGCGACGATCCGTGCCGCCATTCGCGGTGCAGCATGCGCCGGTTCAGCCAGGCGAACGTGAGGCAGCCGATGGCACCCAGCATTTCCACGATCTCCGTGAGCGTGCCGATCAGCGCTTCGAAGCGATAGCCAAGGAAGACGACATCCGAGAACGTCTCTACCGCGGCCATGCCGGTAATCAGGGCGAACAGCGGCGCGAGCGCCCCCGGCATCGCCACGCAACGGAAGCGGGCCGACGCGTTGAGCCGCGTCGCCAGCAGCCCGGTCAGGCCGAACGCCAGCACGAACGCCGAGTTCAAGTCCATGATACCGGGCAGGTTGTGCAGGTTGGTTTCGCCCTGCTCGTTGACGTCGGTGAGCCAGTGGGGGCCGCGGAATCCCAGCAGCGACTGGCCCCACGAGATCTCTTCCATCGCCGCGAAGGCGCAGAACAGCGCGAACGCGGTGTACCCGATGAATACCCAGCGGGCATCCTGGCGGCGCCGGGCCTCGCGCGCCAGCCGGACGGAAAGGACGGATGCCGCCGCGAAGCACAGGAACGTCAGCATCTCGACCGGGCCCTGCTCGTCGGTGAGCAGGGCGAACGTGACCGCATGACTCACCGGACCGGTCGAAAGCCCCACCGCGGAGGCCGCAATGAGCACCACGCCGGCCCAGGCGAGCGCGTGGACGTGCTTCGGGTCGACGCCGAACCGGGCGATGAAGCTATCCGGAGGCGCCATTGTATCCGTGGCGGACGGCATGACCCCCGG
>JANLOX010000044.1:0-1569 GCA_031366795.1 Candidatus Eiseniibacteriota bacterium
CCCGCCGTGACGCAGGCGTCCCACTCGGCGAAGGTCACCTCGAACCGCCCTACCGCGAGCGGGTAGTCGATCGACGTGACATAACGCCGCCCGCCGGAGGATTCGCCCATCTGCGACTCGCCCTGCGGCAGCCACACCACCTCCGGGCATTCGGCGCAATCGCGGAACACCGTGCCGAAGCGCGGCGTCGCGCGCAGCGGGCGCGTGTCGCGGGAGGCGATCAGCTTGGAGGCGATGGCGGCCACGGCCGCGCGCCGTGCCGCGTCGCGCGCTGCGGCTTCCCTGGATTCACGGGCGGCAGCTTCTTTGGCCGCAGCTTCCCGCGCGGCCTCCCGGGCTGCCAGTTCGCGCTCGGCTTCGCGCTGCGCAAGCTCGCGCTCGGCCTCGCGCTCGGCCGCTTCACGTTCTGCGGCGATCCTCGCGTTGGTCGCCCTGGCTGCGGCGGCCCGCGTTGCCGCGATCCTTGCCGTGGCGGCTCGGCGCGCGGCTTCGCGCGAGGCGGCCTCCTGGCGTGCCTGCTCGGCCTCGCGCGCCGCCGCTTTGGCGCGCTTGCGCTCGGCCTCCGCCGCACGCAGGCGCTCGCGATTCGCGGAAGCCTCAGCCTTCTTCGGCGTGGACGCAGCGGCCGGCGGCGCTTCCGGGGTCTCGGTCGGGTCGATCACCGACTGGGTCTCGGCGAAAGCGATCTGCGCGCCGGCCACCAGACTGAGCACCAGGATCGCGGCCACCGCGCAGGCGTAGATCCAGCGCGCCATGAACCACGGGCGGCGCAGGACCAGCAATGCGCTGGCGTCGTCCTGGCTGCCGTTCTTCTTCGCCGTGCGCACCAGCTCGGCGCAGATGTATTCAAGCGATTTCCGGTCGCCAAGGCCATTGGAGACAATCCCGGAGATCTGCTCGTCCGGAACGAACTTGTGCACGCCGTCCGAACAGAGCAGGAGCAGCTCGCGCTCGCGGATCTGCGCTTTCACCACCGGCGGCGTGCCGACCGCGCCCGCGCCGACCATGCGCGCAGGGTCTTCGGGCTTGCCGTTGGGCGGGGGCTCCTGCGCGAGGCTCGCGTAGGTCTGGTCCACGGTGAGCCGCTCGATGAGGTAGGCGTTACCGTGTGTGTTACTGCGGGCATTACCGCGGTCCAGCCTGCACGGCCTGAGTTGGTAGGCGCGGCAGTCGCCCACATTGAGGACGTAGGCCAGGCCGGGCGACGGGAACCACGCCGCGGCGAGGGTGGCGGCGCCGGCCTGGTCGGTGCGCCGCGCGATGGCCTCGCGCACTTTCCCGTCGGCGTGTGCCAGCCATTGGACCAGCTTCGCCGGATCGGACCAGGCCGCCTTGGGCGCCTGCGCGCAGTGGCTGAGTAAAACGCTGCTGGCGATTTCGCCATGCGCGCCACCGCCGACTCCGTCGGCCACGCCGCAAAAGCCGGGCCGGTCTGCCGAAGGGACATGGCTGCAACAGTCTTCGTTGCGCGCGTGAGAGCTGCCGGTGACGGAGGCGTAGGCCGCGCGCAGCCCGCCGCGCCAGGCGCCATGCCACCCGCGCCGCAGCCGCATGCCGGGCATCGAAGGG
>JANLOX010000056.1:0-16531 GCA_031366795.1 Candidatus Eiseniibacteriota bacterium
CACGATGTTGCTGTCGGGCGCGTTCACGGAGAATGTCCAGCCGGCGCCCGTGGCGCTTACGAACTTGAGCCCACGCGGCAGCGAATCCACCACGACTGTGGGCCCAGGCGCAGGGATGACTCCCGTGTTCAATGCGGTCAACTGGTAGGAACCGTTCTTCCCGACGGTAAAATTGGGCGCGACGTGACTCTTCTGGATCGACAGCTCTGCGGTGCCGATCACGTTGACCAAGTCGGCATCCACGTTGTTGGCGAGATTCAGGTCTGCGCCACCAGTGAGCGTTACCGTGGCCCTGTTGGCCGCCACAGGATATCCCGCCTGCAGCGTCGTCACGACCAGCGGGAATGACGCGCTGTCGCCGGGAGCGAGCGAGCCTGCGTACCTGGCCTGCACGATATTGCGACCCGCCCCCAGCAGCGTGATCGTCCAGTTTGGGGCACCGGTTCCGGAAGCCTCCGCGAAAGCTGAGGTCAATGTGTCGAGCACCGTGATTTGCGTCGCAGTGGGCAATGCGCCGACATTCGTGACCACGATGGTGAAGGTTTCCAACACCCCCATCTTGAAGTCGCGGTTATGCCGCTTGTCGATCGCGAGGTCGGGGAATCCGCCCACCACCGTCAGGTCGCCATCGCGATCGTTGGTCGGGTTCAGGTCGCCGCTCGTGGTCGCGGTGGCGAAGTTCGTCACCGACGGCTGCGCCGCGGCGAGCACGCCCACGGTGAGCGTGAACTTCGCGCTGTCGTTCACGGCGAGGGGATTCGCATACTGCGTCCTGACTTCGAGACCGCCCGGCGTGGCCTGCGTCGTCGGCAGGTTCCAGCCCGTTCCCGCGCCGTCGATGAACGCGAGCCCGTTCGGCAGCGTATCGACCAGCGTGATCGCACCCACGGTCGCCGCCGTGCCGAGGTTGGTGACGACGAAGTCGTAGCTGCCGTTCTGGCCGACGGTGAAGTTCGCGGTGTGGCGTTTATCGATCGCGATGTCCTGCAGGCCGAGAACGCGGGCGTCGGACATCAGCACGCTGCCGCCGGGGCCGTCGCTGCCGGGATTCGCGCGCTGCTGCGCAAGCGCAGGCTGCGGCACGAACGCCGTAATCGCGACCAACGCGAACAGCGCGGCGGCTTTCGCCACCACGCCACGGGCGCTGCGCGTCATGCGCGGCCGCCAGGCTTCCGGGTCATGCGTGCTGCTCTGACAACCGTCGGTCTTCAGACGGGTCTCCATCCTTGGATGAGCGGCGATCACATCTGCCCGCGTCGCAGGCAACATCCGACTCCTGCGGCACGCGCGAAAACTCGCAGAACATCTAGCATGGACGCGTGAGTGCCGCAATGAGCAAGGCACGTTATGCCGCTCTGGGCACGGTGTTACGCGATCGCGGCGCGCGAAAACCCGTGTCGCGTGGTACGCATTGCGCGGTGTGTCGAAATCCCCGGAAGCGTGATGCTCACTTCACGATACGCGCGCAATTATCAGCACGTGATCGCGTGTCGCGCCGCGTGGATTCGGCGCAACGTCAAATTTACGCGCCCGGCTCGGAAGTTTCTGCGGCCGGATGCGGCGGCGCCTCACGCGCCGCGAGCACACGCAGGCGATGCGACATCCACAGCGCTCCCGAGAGCAGCACGCACGCACTGAATGACGTGGCGACGGGCGCGCCAAAATGCTGCGCGATCGTGCCCGCGACGAGCGCCCCGATCGGCGCCATGCCGACGAACATCAGCGTGTACAGGCTCATCACGCGGCCGCGGAAGCGGTCCTCGGTGCTCATCTGCAGCATGGTGTTCGTGCTCGCGACGTAGAGAATCAGCCCGAATCCCGCGAGAAAACCCATCGCCAGCGACAACGGCAGCACGCGCGACCAGGCAAACACCGCGAGTGCCACGCCGGCGCACGACAGCCCGAGGAACAAATTGCGGCGCAGGTCGCGGCGCTCCATGCGGCGCGTCAGCACGCCGGCCGCGGTGAGCGACCCCACACCGAACGCCGAGACGAGCAGGCCGTACGATCCCGCGTTCGCGTGCAACAACTCACGCGTGTAGACGGGCAGCAACGTCATGTACTGGAAACCCAGCGAGGAAGTGCAGCCGAGCAGCACCAGCAGGTTGCGGATCGGCCCCGGCTTGAAGGCGTAGCGCACCCCTTCCTTCATGTGCTGCAGCGCGCTGTTCGGACTTTCGGCGACGCGTGGCGACGATTTGATCACCGACAATCCCACCAGCATCGCGATGTAGGATAAGGCGTTAATCCAGAAACACCCGGCCTCGCCAATGAGCGGTGTGTGGAACCAGCGCGCCACCCCCATGGCGATGATCCACGCCGGCATCGCCGCCACCAACAGGCCGGCGATTGCCGGTCCGATGACACGCGCCGTGTTGAATGCCGCCGAGTTGAGGGCGATGGCGTTGGACAGGTCTTCCTTGCCCGCGAGCTCGATCAGGAACGACTGCCGCGCCGGCAGGTCGAAGGCGTTGAACACGCCATAGACGAGAGCCAGCGAGTAGATCATCCACGGCTGGACGACGCCTGCGCTGACGATGACCGCCATCACCACCGCCTGGATGAGCGCCATGCTCTGGGTGATGCGCAGTAATTTGCGCTTATCGACGCGGTCCGCCAGCACTCCTGCCCACACCGAGAGCAGCAGCACCGGCAGGAATTGTAGGAAGTTGAGGTAGCCCAGCGCCATCGGCGCCGGATCGAGCCGGTGCAGCAGCCAGGCCTGGGCGACACTCTGCATCCACGTGCCCACGAGCGAGGTGAGCTGGCAGGTGAAGTAGATCCTGAAATTGCGGTGGCGGAGTGCTGCAAATCGTGGTGCTAGGCGCTCACGCAGAGTGCTTGCTGGCATCAGGCGGACGCTATCACAGCGGTCCCGCTGGCTTCGGCGCGCGGTCGATCCAGTTCGTGACTGTCGCCACGAACCAATGCGGGTTGGTGAGCGGGTGCAGGTGGCTGACTTTCGGCGACTCCTCGAGGACAGCGCCGGGGATCAGGCGCGCGAGCTCCTCGGCGGCCGGGCGCGAGAAAACGCTCTCGCGCTCCCCGACCAGCACTAATGTCGGCACGCGTATGTCGCGCACACTCGCGGTGGTGTCGTGCGCCATCACCAAGCTTACCGCGGTGCGCGCCATGGCTGCCGTGGTGTGGCGCATGCAATGTCTGATGAAGTCGAGCAGACGGTCGTCACAGCCCGCGTCGTAGACCCAGCGGCCATGGCGCGCGAGCGTGCGGGCGATCCCGCGCGCCGGGTCCGCGGGCAGCAAGCGCTGGCTCGCGATGACCAGCGGCTGCTCGATGAAGCGCGCGTAAACATTGCCCGCCGGATTGCGCACGCGCGCGAAGCCGCTCGACAGCACCAGCGCGCGCACTCGTTCGGGATGCCGGAGCGCCCACCGCTGCGCGATGGCGGCGCCCATGGAGTGACCGATCACGATCGCGGGACCGGGCGCGAGGGCGTCGAGCAGGCGCTCGAGATCCGCGAGCAACACGTCCCATGATGGCGCGCCCTTGAAACGGCAGCGCTGGTCGAAGGTCACGACGCGATAAGAACGTTTGAGCCGGGCTGCCACCGCGAGCCACGACTCCTTGTAACCGGGGAGCGGCGGCAGCAGCACGACCGTCGGCCCCTCGCCCATCACCACCGCTTCGGTCGCGCCATCGCCCAAGTCGAAACGCTGCGGGTCCCAGCCCTCGAGCCACGCCGGTTCCACGAGCGCGCGCCAGCCCTTGTCGAGCGTGGCGCCGATGTCGGGAAGCGGGTGCGTGTCTCGGTCTGTGTTGCCGGTGTTCATGGTGGAGTCGTGTGGGCTCATCAGGTCGCGCTACTCCCCTCGTGCAAGGTATTCACTACCCCGTCGAGTATATTGGATGCGTCCATGGAGGACTGAATGATGGCGCAGGGACCCGCGATCCGCTTTCCCGAACGGTTCATGTGGGGAGCGGCCACCTCCGCGCACCAGGTCGAGGGCGGCAACACCCACAACGACTGGTGGCGCTGGGAACATCGCTCGCCGGGCATTGATCCGAGCCTGCACAGCGGCGAAGCCTGCCGGCATTACCAACGCTTCGATGCCGACTTCGCCCTCGCCGAGGCGGATGGCCACAACGCGCACCGCCTGTCGATCGAGTGGAGCCGGATCGAGCCCGCACGCGGGCGGATCGACGCAGGCACGGTGGCGCACTACCACGAGGTGTTCGCCTCGCTGAAGCGCCACGGGCTGACGCCCGTCGTGACGCTGCTGCACTTCACCCTGCCCACATGGGTCGCCGACCGCGGCGGCTGGACCTCGCGAGAGACCATCGATGACTTCGCCACGTTTGTGCGTTTCTGCGCGCGTGAGTACGGCGGCGAGATCGATTGGTGGTGCACCATCAACGAGCCCGAGGTGCTGGCTTTCCGCGCCTACTCTGAAGGCGTGTGGCCACCGTGTGTGCGCGACGATTCGATGGCGCTGACGGTGATCGCGAACCAGCTCGAGGCGCACGGCCGTGCCTACCGCATCCTCCATGAGGAAGACCGCATCGATGCCGATGGCGACGGGCAGCCTGCGCGTGTGGGCTTCGCCAAGCACCTCGTGCAGCTCGTGCCGCGCCGCGCGTGGTCACCACTCGACCGCCTGCGCGCGTGGGTCGAGGATCGCGTGTTCAATGAGGCGGTGATCCAGGCGTGTGTCACGGGCCGCATCGATCTGTCGATTCCTGGCGCGCGCGCGGTGAAGCGCGACGTGCCGGAACTCAAGCGCAGTCTCGATTGGTTTGGGCTCAATTACTATACGCGCTGGAGTGTCGACGCCCACGGCAAGGTGCCGCACGTCGCGCGCGAGGGCGCGCTGCTCAATGATCTCGGCTGGGAAGTGTGGCCCCAGGGCCTGGCGGCCGCGGCACAACGCGTGGCCGCCGTGGGCGTGCCGGTGCTGGTGACGGAACATGGCTTCGCGGATGCCGCCGACAAAATTCGACCGCGCGCGTTGGTCGAGTCACTCATGGAACTGGGCCGCGCGATCGAAGCCGGCGCGCCGGTGATCGGCTACCTGCACTGGTCGCTGCTCGACAACTTCGAGTGGGAAGAAGGCTGGCGCGGGCGCTTCGGGCTGTATCGCGTGGACGCGTTGCACGATCCCACGGGGCGCGATCGCACGAACAGCGCGGAAGTGTTCTCGCGGATCGCGCGGGCGAACGCGGTGAGCGCGGAGATGACCGGCGTCGCCAAGACTTGAGCACTACCCCTCGCGCAACGCCTCGAGAAACGCTTCGCCGTAGCGCTCGAGCTTCGCGGGACCCACGCCCGAGACAGCCAGCATCTCAGAGCGGCTGGTCGGCACGCGCTCGGTCATCTGGCGCAGCACCGCATCGCTGAACACGATGTAGGCGGGCACGCCCTCCGCATCGGCCAGCCGCTTGCGCAGCGCGCGCAGGCGCTCGAACAGCTCGGGATTCGTGATCTCGGCGGCGGCACTCGCGGAACGCGACTTCACTCCCGCGACGACTGGCTCGTGCTTGATGAGATCGTCGATGGTGATACCGCGGCAGCGGTCGCAAGACTCACCGCACGGCTCGAGCGTCTCCTCGAAATAGGCGACGAGCGCCTGGTGACGGCAGCATGCGCGATCCGCAAGGCGGAACATCTCGACCGTCTTCTTGCGCGTTTCTTCACGCACCTCGGCGTCTTCAACCGAATTGAGGAACGAGTCGTAGCCGATGACATCCGCCCACGAGTAGAACAGCACGCAGTCGCTGTTGAGCCCGTCACGGCCGGCGCGACCGATCTCCTGGTACCACGCCTCGACGCTCTTGGGCATGTCGCGATGGATGACGAAGCGCACATTGCTCTTGTCGATGCCCATGCCGAAGGCGACGGTGGCGACCACGACATCGACTTCGTCGCGCGCGAAGGCGTCCTGGTTGCGCGTGCGCTCGGTCTCGCTCAGGCCCGCGTGATAGGGCACGGCGCGCACACCCTGCGAAACGAGCCACGCGGACAGTCCCTCGACCGCCTTGCGGCTCATGCAGTAGATGATGCCGTTGTTGCCGCGATGGCGGCGCACGATCCCGAGAATGTCGCGGCGCGTGTTGCGCTTCGAGGTGCCCTCGCCGCCCTTGCGGTGCACGGTGATGTGCAGGTTCGGCCGGTAGAACGAGCCCTTGAAGCCGTCGGGCTTCTGCATGCCGAGCTGGCGGATGATGTCGCCGCTGACCCGCCGCGTCGCGGTCGCCGTCAGCGCCAGCACCGGAATCTCGCCCAGCTCCGATTTCAGGTTCTGCAGCTTGCGGTACGCTGGCCTGAAATCGTGACCCCATTGGCTGATGCAGTGCGCTTCGTCCACCACCACGAGGCTCACCTGACACTCGGCGATGATGGAACGCAAGGACCCCTCAAGCCCTTCGGGCGACACATACACCAGCTCAATCTCGCCGCGACGCAACTGGCCGAGCCGGCGGCGGCGTTCCTCGAAGTCGATGGTCGAGTTGAGCACCGTGGCGCGGAAGCCCAACCGCAGCAGCGCATCGACCTGGTCCTTCATCAACGAGATCAGCGGCGAGATCACCAGCACCGCGCCCGGCAATAACTTCGCCGGCAGCTGGAAGGTGAGCGATTTGCCTGCACCCGTGGGCATGACGCCGATGCAATCGCGCCCGGCGAGCACGGCATCGATGATGCGCCGCTGCCCGGGCCGGAAGTCGCGATAGCCGAACACCGTCTCCAACACCGCTTGCGGATCCGTGAAGGTCGCGGTGTGGAACAGCGGGGCGTCAGGGGTGACGGGGTCGGACAAAGTCCCTCCATGGACGGGAGCGGTGCGGGTTGGCGAAGCGGGGCAGCGTGGGGCAGGGGGAATCTAGCGCATGGGACCGGATCGCGCATGGACACGTAGGGAGCCGCGGCGGCCAGTGCTGGCACGGGCAGGGTCAGTGGCGCGCTCGGGGAGAAACACTTGCGGCTCGCGCCGTCCCTAACGCCGGGCCAACTGCGTCTGGCCACATTCCGGCCTCATCTCGCATGCCAGCCCAGCGTCGACGGAAATTCCGATCAGAGCGCTGGCTGATCTCCCGCGCATCGCTTGCGGATTACCGCGGTCGCCGCCAGGCCCAACAACAGGAACAACGCCACGCCGGTTACCGGATGCAGGAACGGAACGGAGCGCGACTCCGTCGGGCCTTCCAATGAGACATCATCCACCGCCAGGTCATTACCCGTCGGCGCGCCCGTCCGCACGTCTTCGATCCGCAGCAGCACCGTCGTTCCGGCCCCGTTGTTATAGGTGGCTGTGAAGTGTTGCCAGGTTCCGGCAGACGCACTCACCGCCATGTCCGGCCCCAAAGCGACGCCGTTGGCGCTGAATCTCACGATCGGGGGAAATGGACCAATCGCTGCCGTCACCCACACCGAAAACGTGTATGTGCCGCCGGCGGCCACGGGTACGGACTGGGTCCAGAGGGCAATTCCCGGGGTACCATCACCCAGCAACATTTTACCGCTTGCCGTCGTGTGATCCTTGAAACTCTGGTACCCGTTTGCGAGATCGATGGACGGGTCAGTCACGATGGCGAATTGCCCCGGATTCGTGCTGCTCCCATTGGGCACGAAGCTGTACGCCGACGTGAACCCCAGATTGCCCGCGGAAAAATTTCCGTTCACTACTTGTTCGTCCGCAAACGCGCAGATCGGGGAGACTAGTAACAATAGCCCGATGACAGCCACAACTCGGGTTCGCATCATGCTGAGGTTCTCCTTGTGCAGCCGAGAGGAAAGCGCGGCGACCCTGATACTCGCAACTCCCACACTGAAGAACCGGCAATCAAGACTACTGACGAACGACGACGCTCTTGATACACAATCCGGCAATGCACATTATAATAGCGCAGATTGGCGCTGGAGCAAGCAATGTCGGACATGACGCGAGAGAAGCAATTCGTAATGGTTGATGTTTCCGGCCGCATGCAACCATGTTTTGCCGCGTGCCTTCGTCAATGCGGTGCGATTTCGCTGCAATTGCGCGGTGTCGCGGCCGTGGCGAGGCGTCGATCGCGGATTCAGGACGGCGGGCGGGGCACGATCCAGTGCACCAGCGCGCATGGAGCGATCACCCATCCCACGGCGATTGGTTCCCGGCGCTCAATCGGGCTACCCTCCCGCGCATGAGCAAACCTGCCATTCGGTCCCATGCGCACTGTGACCCAAATCAGGCGGCCACTCCCTGATGAATAACCAGAACGACATGCAGCCCACCGCCACCGCAGGCAGGCTCCAACGGTCGGTAGGCTTCTATGGGCTGATGTTCGTTTCGCTGGGGTCGATCATTGGATCGGGCTGGTTGCTCGGCGCGCTCAACGCGGCGGAGCAGGCAGGCCCGGCCTCGGTGTTGTCGTGGATCCTCGCCGCCGGCATGCTCGCGCTGATCGCGCTCACTTACGCAGAACTCGGCGCCACCTACCCCGTTGCAGGCGGGTCGGGGAGATTTCCCTACTATTCGCACGGCCCCATCGCCGGGTTCATGTCGGGATGGGCGTCATGGCTGCAGGCCGTGTTCATCGCGCCGATCGAAGTGCTCGCGGCGATCACCTATGTGAACAGCGTGGGGTGGGTCAACGTACATTTCAACATGATCAACAAGGCCGGCGACAGTGCCGGCCTGCTCAACGGACCCGGCCTCGTGGTCGCCGTCATCCTGATGGTGGTGTTCACCGCGATGAATCTCGCCGGCGCCAGGTTCCTGTCCGAGAGCAATGCCATCGTGGTGTTGTGGAAGACGGCGGTGCCGTTCCTCGCAGTGGGTGTGGTGGCCGCGCTGAAGTTCAACCCCGCTAACTTCCACGCCGGCGGCGGCTTCATGCCGTTCGGCTTCCATGGCGTGTTCGCAGCACTGACCGGCGGCGTGGTCTTCGCTTTGCAAGGCTTCGAGCAGGCGGTTCAGCTCGCCGGCGAAGCGCGAAATCCTAAGAAAGACCTGTCGCGCGCGATTCTCACGGCCATGGCCATTGGCGCGGTGCTCTACTCACTGCTGCAGATCGTGATGATCGGCGCGCTCAATCCTGCCCATATCCTTAACGGTTGGGCGAAGCCGCTCGGCACGGACCCATCCGACTACGGAGCGTGGTACACGCTCGCGCTCGCGGTGGGCGCCGGCTGGCTCGCCAAAGTGCTCATCATCGACGCCGTGGTGTCCCCTGCGGGCACCGGCGTCGTCTACGTCGGAACCACGGCTCGACTCTCCTACGCACTCGGCGAGGAGCGCGAAATGCCGAGCGCGCTGGCCTCGACCAATGACAAGGGCGTCCCGGTCTTCTCCATCCTCGTGGCCGCGGTGATCGGCTTGCTCGCGTTCGGTCCTTACAAGAGCTGGAGCGCACTCGTCAATGTGGTCACGGGAGCCACGGCGATCATGTATGCCTTCGCGCCGGTGTCGCTGGCGGCGCTACACAAGGTCGACGGAACGCGGCCGCGCTCGTACAGGGTGCCCGTGCCGGCGCTCGTGCTGCCCGCGGCATTCTGCGCGGCCAACCTGATCATCTACTGGGGCGGCTTCGAAACGACGTGGAAGCTCGCGTGCGCCATGGTCGTCGGGCTCGCGTTGTTCACCGTGGGCGCGTGGCGGGCACGCACCGACGCGCAGCGCATGATCCGCAACGCGATTTGGATCGCACCGTGGCTCGGCGGCCAAGTCGTGATCGGAGCGATTGGCCGCTACGGCACCGGCGCGCGGAACATCCTGCCCAACTGGGTCGATATTGCCGTGGTGGTGGTGTTCTCGCTGGTGATCTTCTACTGGGCGGTCAGCCTCACCCTGAGCAAAGAGGCGGCGGCCATCGAAGTGGCCAAGGACGCGCGGCAAATCGACTACGTCACTCGGGAGCAATGAGGCCGGCGAGCCGTTGCCCGCTGTGCGAGCGCCGCGAAACATCCACGCCCTTCGCGCGCGATGAAAGCCGCGAATACCTGGTCTGCTCGAACTGCGATCTGGTATTCGTGCCGCCGCAATTCCATCCCGGGCCCGCCGCGGAACGGCAACGCTACGACCTGCACCAGAACGATCCGGAGGATCCGGGTTATCGCGCGTTCCTGTCGCTGCTCATCGAGCCACTGCGCGCAACGTTGCCTGAGGGCGCCGCGGGATTGGACTTCGGCTGCGGGCCCACGACTGCACTCACCGGATTGCTGGAGGAAGCCGGTTTCCGCATGAGCCGATTCGATCCGTTCTACGCACCCGGCCGCGGCGTGCTGCAGCGCGCGTATGATTTCGTTACCTGCACCGAGGCTGCGGAACACTTCTTCGATCCCGCGCGGGAGTGGGCGTTGCTCGTGACACTCGTACGGCCGGGTGGTTGGCTGGGTATCATGACGCTGCTGCGCGAGCAGGATGTGGACTTCGCGCAATGGTGGTACCGCCGCGATTTCACGCACGTCGCGTTCTACTCGCGCCGCACTTTCGAGTGGCTCGCCCGCCGTGATGGCCTCGCGCTGGCAATTCACGGGGCGTCGGTGGTGTTGCTCGGGAAGCCATCAGGCCCCGTGCCGGTTCCCGCACCGCTGCACCACACGTTAGAGTGAGGGTTGCGTCGCCACCACATGAGGGACATCCCATGATCACGCTCCAACCTATCGGAACGATCCGCAGCCCCTTCACCAGCACTTCCGAGATTCCCCGCGGTCCTTGTGCGAGTCACACGGCCGAGGGCGTGCTCGAGTTCTTGCCTGAGCTCGAAGCCGGGCTCACCGATATTGAAGGGTTCTCCCACCTGTACGTGCTTTGGGTGTTCGATCGCTCCAAGGACTACGACCTGATGGCGACGCCGCCGATCGACATCCGGCCCCATGGCGTGTTCGCCACGCGCTCGCCGCGCCGGCCGAACCCCATCGGGCTCACGGTCGTGCAATTGTTGCGACGCGAAGGATCACGCTTGCACGTGCGCGGGGTCGACATGCTCGACGGCACACCGTTCGTCGATCTGAAGCCCTATCTTTCGAGCATTCCCGCGGCAGACATCCGGCGCGGCTGGATCGCCGAAGTGGAAGCCTCCAAGGAGCAATCGTGAGGCACGGTCATCTTAAACCCGGTGTCAGTAGACCCGTGGAATGCAAACGAGAACGAACCACGATTCCGGTTATCGATTCCCTTGCGAAATCGATAGCTGGGACGTGAGCTCGTACCGTCGGTTCGTCTTGAGTTTCCGTGACTCGGGCTTGAGTTGACAGTACCGCAGCGAGCCATCAAATGACGATGCCAGACATAAAAAACGCCCGCGATTCAGCGAATTACCACGAGTCTCCGTGTCAGCGCGCCGCCCTCATGGCCGAGCCTGAGGAAATACGCGCCTGACGCGGCCCACGTGCCGGCGTCGGTTCGCAGGTCCCAGACCAGAGTCCATGTGCCGGCTTCCATTCGACCGTCCGCCAGCATTCGAATGCGTCGGCCTCCCAGATGGAAGACGGTAAGCTGAACGCGTTGCGCGTAGGGCAGGGAAAGCGAAACGCGAGTTCTCCCCTATACCGGATTGGGGGCAACCGCGAGGTACAACTCCGCGGAGAAGGACCGCTCGAACAGCCGATGCTCCTGGGCCGAGCCGTGAGCGCCGCCGATCCGCAGGAAGTCGCAGCTACGATCGTCGCCATGGCGGGAATACGTCCCCACGATCTTCCGGTCGGCATCCACGAGCATACCCTTCCATTGGATACTGACGGGGTTGCCGAAGAAGTTCACTAAAATCGCCAGCGGATTCTCGACAATCGCCTCCGCCACATCGTTGGTCACGACCACATGCATCATGGCTGCGAGCGAATCGTCGGCGACATCGACATTGTGGAGGTACGTCAGCGCCGTCTGGTGGGCGACTTGCCCCAGGTAGTCCTCGGTGCACGCCGTAACGGCGGTGCCACGACACGGGGCAGCGAGCCCCTGCGAAATGGCACACCGTACAAAGCCAAAGCTGCGATTCTGGACCGTAGATCGCTCGCAACGAGCTTGTTGGTTTCTATTTCAGCCTGATGCGTTTCGGCCGAACAGTCCTTGAGTATAGAATCCGCTTGACCGTGACCTTGTCCGCGGACGAGTCTGGACGGCGTTGCGAACGCTTGGGAAAACGTCGGGAACCCTGCTCGCCGCGCGCTTCGCGGGTGGGTCCACGTCGCTCCTCCGCGAGCGTTCGCTCAACTGCGTAACCGCCGCGTCACGTCCGTCTCGCGTTTCATCAGCGTATGGCGATCCATTCCGGGAGAGACCATGACCTGATTTCGAGCGACCGTTCTCAAATCACTCGCGCCGCCACGACTCAGCGAGCGCGATTCCCCTCGCCTGTCCGCTTCGGTCTCGTACCGCCGTGGACACGTCCCCTGGACTCGCAGTGGAGGAGTTTCAGCATGAAACTAATTTCAGTAGTTCTTGGCAGCATGTTCACGTACATGCTGCGAGTCGCACCGGTCGCGCTCACGGCAGTGCTGGCGGTGTCGACCCTCGCCCGCGCCGCTGACTGGCCCAACTGGCGGAACACTTCGACTAACGCGGGCGACTCCCCCGAGACGATCGTGCTGCCGCTGCAGCCGGTGTGGCACTCGACGGCGCCGGCGGTCGAAGAGAATGGCGCCGTCGTCAGCAACGGCATCGCCTACATGATGTCTAGCGACGGTCAGCTGCACGCGTTCACGGTCCCGACCGGGTTCGAGGTCTCGGGCTTTCCGGTTGCGACGGCCCCCAATTATGCAAGCCCGGCGGTCGACGCCACTAACGGGCACGTGTACGCGTTGGCCGGCGGCTCATTGTACGCCTTCAACCTGAACGGCACGCCGGCGTGGACGCGCAGTGTCCCCGGATCCGGTGCCAACTACAACGAGGGCCCGGTGGTGGAGGGTGGCTTCGTCTATATCAACGCGTCCGGCACGTTGATCAAGTTCGACGCCGGCGGTGCGCCGCAATGGACGACACCGGGCGCAGGCGGTGGCAACACCCAACCGGCAATACTTGGCGGGTTCGCATACGTGAACACCGAGGGCGGACAGATCCGCAAGTTCGACACCACGACGGGGACGGAAGTCGTCGGCGGTGGTTTCCCGATCACGACTGCCGCCAGCCAGACCGCGCTCACCGCGGTCGACGGCATGATCTTCAACAAGTCGGGCCTGCTTTACGCCTACCGCTCCAGCGACGGTGCGCTGCTGTGGTCCCAGCCGGACGGCGGCGACGGCACCTTCTACGGTTCGCCCGCGGTGGCGAACGGCTTCGTCTACGTCTACGGCGACGACGGCCTCATGTACGGCTTCAGTGAGACGACGGGCGCAACGGCGACCGGGTTCCCGTCGGTCCTGCTCAACGCCGCGGGCAGCCGCAACTACGCCTCGCCCAGTGTCGCCGGCGACAAAGTGTTCGTCGGCGCCGGCACGAGCCAGCAGCTTAAGGTGATCAGCGCCGCCGGCACCGCCCAGGCCGGGCAGGTGCTGGATTCGTACCAGACGTTTTCGCAGGACATTCAGGGCTTTGATCTGTGTTCGCCGATCGTGTCCGGCGGATACGTGCTGGCGATGCTCGATGGCGGTGGCCTGTATGCGTTCTACGGCGGCGGCGGAGCGGTCGCGGGCGCGGTCATGGTCAATGGTGGCGCATCCTGCGCTGAGTCGCAGAACGTGGTGCTGACGATCAGCAACAACGGCGACGCGTCGGTGACGCAGATGATCGTTTCCGAAGACCCGTTCTTCGGCGGCGCCGCCTACGAGCCGTTCTCGAGCACGAAGAACTGGACGTTGTCGAGCGGCTTCGGCTCCAAGACGGTCTACGTCAAGCTCAAGAACTCGTCGGGTGTCGAATCCAACGTGTTCAGCGCGTCGATCAACTATCTCCAGATGTGCCTGTTCATCACGCTCGAGCCGGCGACCGCGACCAACACCATCGGCACGCCGCACACCGTCACGGCGACCGTGCGCGACGGCAACGGCAATCCGAAATCGGGGCGATCGGTGACGTTCGCCGTGCTGTTCGGGCCCAACGCCGGCGCAAGCGGCACATGCAGCGCAAACGCCAACTGCACCACCGACGCCGCCGGCAGCGTCAGCTTCACCTACACCGGCAGCGCAGGCGCCGGTCGCGACACGATCCGCGCCTGCTTCACCAACGATGCCGGCGGTCAGTCGTGCTCGGCGGTGGTGACCAAGGAGTGGACCACCGGCGGCTCGCCGCTCGCGGTGACCTGTCCGGCATCGTCCGGAACCGTGGGCGTCGCCTACAGCTCGTCGATGACGGCGAGCGGCGGCACGCCAGCGTACACCTACTCGACCATCGGCAGCCTTCCCGGCGGGCTCACGCTCAATGCGTCGACGGGTGCGATCACCGGCACACCGACCGCGGCGGGCTCGTTCAGCTTCGCTGCTCAGGTGCACGACGCCGCCGGCGCCACGGCCACCAACAGCTGCGGCATCACGATCGCCCCGGCGGCCCTGGCCGTCGGCTGTCCGAATGCCGCGGGCACCGTGGGTGTGGCCTACACCTCGCCGATCACCGCCACCGGTGGCACGCCCATCTACACGTATTCGATTACGGGCAGCTTGCCGCCCGGGCTGACGGTCAACGCCGGGACCGGTACTGTGACCGGCACCCCGACAACCGCGGGTAGCTTCAGCTTCACCGCGCAGGTGTCTGACCAGGCCAGGGGATCTGCTTCGACGTCGTGTGCCATCACAATTGCTCCGGCCGGCACGCTGGACTGCAGCACGGCGTACGCCTCGCCCTCATTGCTCAAGCATCACGACCACAAGCTGCAGCCGATCCAGATCCTCGGCGTGCGCAAAGCCAATGGGACGGCGGCGACGATCGTTGTCACCGGCGTGACCCAGGATGAGCCGCTCGTCGCTCCAGATTGCGACGGCGACGACCACGACCGCGGTGGCAATCGCAGCGCGGGCGCCGTCAGCGGCGGACCGGCCGGAGGCGATGATGCGGCGCTCGCCGATGTCACGACGACGCCTGGGGGTGCCATCGGCAAGGACCGGGACGACGGGTATGGCGACGGCGGCCGCAAGTGTCCGGACGCCGTGATCGACGCGAAGGGCCAGGTGTCGGTGCGCCGCGAGCGGTTGGAGCACGGCAACGGCCGCGTCTACGTGATCACGTTCACCGCCACTGACAGCTCAGGCGGCACTTGCACGGGCTCGGTGCGCGTGTGCGTCCCAGGAAAGTCGCGGAACGTTAAGCACGGCGAAGAGTGCGTGAGCTGTGTCGACGACGGGCAAAAGTACAACTCGCTTGGCCCGTGTCCGCCGCGCACCCGCGGCCATGACCACGATCGCGACGCGCAGGCGGTCGATCCCGAGCTGCGCACCGGCGTCGGCCCGAGCGTCGGCGTGGCGCGCGTACTCGAGTATTCGCTGCCGGAAGCCGGCATTGTGCGTATCGCGCTGTACGACGTCGTCGGGCGGCGAGTGGCCGTGCTTTTTGACGGCGCCCAGAGCGAGGGCGTGCACGAGTTGAGCTGGAGCACCGCCGATCTGCGCCAGGGCGTTTACTTCTGCCGGATGGAGACGGCGCGGGCGGCGGTGTCGAAGCCGATTCTGCTGGTGAAGTAGCCGTTTCGCGTAGGCCGCGATGAGCGCGGGGTTCGGCGTCGAGCCGGGCCCCGCGTTTCCGCGTTTGACTCTTCGTGCCAGTGGACGACCGGTGAGTGCGAGCGATCGGGCGACTCACGGACGGCCGAACCGCAGCGCTCGGGGTCGTTTGGTGGGCACATGTAGGCGAAGTCGCACGGGAAACTACTCGGCATGGAATGGGCGTTCCTATCTGTTGAGGTTTGCCGTCAGGAAACACTGCCTGAAGGCGGCCGGAGGGCCCTGAAACGTTCCGCGAAGAGCGCTCTCGCGCTGCGAGTAGAACGGGTCTACAATTCGGCGACATTTGTTGGGCTGGTGGCCGCACGGCCCCATTGCATGAGCGTCGGCCCACTGCCCGCTGTCTCTTCGAGATCCCGACCCTCGGAGTATGATCCATGCGAC
Source organism: Candidatus Eiseniibacteriota bacterium (assembly GCA_031366795.1). Classification (GTDB taxonomy): domain Bacteria; phylum Eisenbacteria; class RBG-16-71-46; order RBG-16-71-46; family RBG-16-71-46; genus JANLWK01. The sequence continues at coordinate 15,968 of JANLOX010000056.1, forward strand.
TCAGGCCGCTACGTGCCGCATCGTTGTTATTGTTTCTCCTGATTCCGCTTGCCGCGGCTGCAGCGGATGGCAAGCTCGATGCGCGAGCGCGGACGGCACTCGCGCGCCTGCGCAGCAGCGCGATCCCGAGCGCGGCACTGCGCCGTAGCGGCGCGTCGGTCGCTCCCGATGGAGCGCTCGACGTCTTCATCCGCGGCTCGGTCAGCCGGAGTGAACTCGAGGCGGCTGGGGCTCGCGTTCGGACGGCGATGCCCGGCTTGTTCACGGCCTCGATTCCCGTTTCCGCGGTCGATCGTGTCGCGGCGCTCACGGGTGTCGTCGCGATCCGCGGCGGCGCACCGTGCCAGCCCGAACTCAATACGAGCGTCGCAACGACGGGTGCCCAGTATCTGCGAGGGGCGGGCCCGACGTTCGCGGGACTTAATGGCCAAGGGGTCCTCGTGGGCATCGTCGACTCCGGCGTCGACTACGGCCATGCTGACTTTAAAGATGCGGCGGGACACACCCGAATCGTCAGCATCTGGGATCAAGTGGCTTCTGGCTCCGGGCCGCCGGGATATTACT
>JANLOX010000067.1:0-13826 GCA_031366795.1 Candidatus Eiseniibacteriota bacterium
GGTCACCACGGCGAGGAATTCCCCGTGGCCACCCGGCGTCGCCGGGCCCAGCCAGCGCGCTTCGACCTGCGGCAACGCGGTGCCCCCGAAGTCGAGCGTCCACACGTCGCGCATGGGCCACGACCAGTTCTGCGTCGCCCCTCCGTATACGACCATGCGATCGTGAACGGGGTCATAGATCGCGGTGTGGAGCGCGCGGCCGGTGGGCGGGGCTCCATTGGCGTCGAGCCGTGACCACGTGAGGTCGCCCAGCGAGAGCGACCACACCTCGTTCGAATACGTGCCGTTCGCGTCGATGCCGCCGTAGACCAGCATGCGGTCACGAACGGCGTCATAAACGGCCGAGTGCTCGGTGCGGACCGGTCCAGACGTGCTCAGCAGCGTCCAACTGCTGTCGGCCATCGACCAGCCCCAAGTGTCGCCATAGCCACCACGGAGCGGAGTGCCGCGCGCGATCCACGAGCTGTCGCCGCCGTACACGATGACGCGGCTCCTTGCGGGATCGTAGATCGCCGTGTGCCCAGCGCGTTGGTTGGGCTGTGCACTCAGTGCGAAAATCCGGTGCCACGCGTGGTCGAACGCCCAAACGTCGATCGGCTCCTCGGGAAGCTCATTGCCCTGCGGATTCCGCGCGCCGCCCATGATGAGCATGGTGGCGTGTGAGCCTAATGCGACGGCGGCATGACGCTCGCGCGCGGGCGGATGGTCAGCGACTGGCCCAAAGGGCGCCCAGCTCGGTCGTCCCCTGAGATAGAGCGACAGCAACTCCCCGCTCAACTGGGTGGAGTCCCCGCCGAACATCAGCTCGTTGCCGAAGGGGAAGTTCGACACCATCGTGGCTTCGACTCGAGCGGCCGGTGTGTTCGAGACGCTGTAGACTTTCCAGACCGGGTAACGATCGAGCACGAGCTCCCACGTGTCATTGAGCGGCGTGACGATTCCGTGTCCCATCGCGGCGACCATGGTCCCGCGTGTGGCGTCGTAGGTCGCGACATGAGAGCGGCGCGGCACGGGAACGTTCCACTGCGGGATGAACGTGGTCCAGCGAGCGACATTGGTCACGGCCAGCGAATAGCAGGTGACCCCGTCGGCTGAGTCCGTCACAGCGTCGATCAGGAATCGCGAGTGTGGCTCGTCCCACACCGGTTCGATGAGGAAATTGGAGACGAGATCACCTGAAACCGGGAGCTCCCGCCACAGGGAGTCGTCGAAGCTGTAGGTCGCGACGTCCGTCTGGCTGCCACAGCCGTCGCGCAGGCAAATCATGCGGTTGCGGGCGGCGTCCCAGTAGATGGCGCCAGGGTCCAAAAACCAACCAATCGGACGGCACGTCCGGTCTTGCCCCGGACTCACTTCACGCCAAGTCAGCGAATTGAGGGAGAGCGCCCAGATGTCAGTGAAGGAGATATTTCCATCGTTCGGCATGATGATGTACCCGCCGTGCACCAGCAGTTGGTCGTGGACGTCGTCGTAGGCGATCACGGCGCCATCGCGAGCGGCAGGGCCGGCGGGCCCCAGCACGAGCTGGCTCCACGAGGCCGTATTGCCATCGAATGCCAGTGCCCACAGCTCCCGCGTCCGGTTCCCGAGCAGCAGCAATCGACTGCGTCGCGTGTCGAACGAGAGCGGACCGCCGCCTCCGGGTGCGGCATTGCTCACATGGATCGGCGCCCACACGCCGACCGGAGTCAGCGACCAGGCGGCAAGTGAATTGCGGTCGAGCACGATGAACCTGTCCTTCGCGGCGTCCCGGAACGCGGTCAGGGGACGAAGGCCAGTCGGTCCATCTCCGCTGCAAGGAATCTCGTTGCGCTCGCCCGTCACCGTCGAGATCGCCCAGACGCCAGGCTCGGGGGCCGTGCCGCAATCGATCAACAGGCAGCGCTCGCGAGCGGGATCCGCGACGAGGGTCTCTTTGCTCTTCAAGGTGGGGAACAGCCGGGACCAAGTGCCGATGGCATCCGCGCGGGCGCTGGCCGGGCAAAAACATGCGCAGAGTGCCAAGGCTATGCATGTGGACATCAGGCGCGCGGAGTTTTTCATCGCGGGTACTCAGCGAGGGCGCGGCGAATATGAACAGTGCGATGCGTCAGGTCCCACCTTCCAGCCCGTGCCAACACGGCGATAGTAGCAGATCGGGCGGCGGATCGAGATCACAAAGTTCGGGTTGGCCTTCAGTGCCCCAGTTGGCGTTTGTTTTCGCAGGGCGGTAGGGCCTGCGTCCTTGGAATGGCGCAGTAGGATTCAATTCTTGGCGCACGCAATCTCGGCGAACAACCAGCGTAACTCTCGATGCGTTCCCAGAGATCGTCAATGAATTGTCCGGTCAACTGTCCCCGCCGCTACCGCCTCTCCTGCAGCTTGAACCACAGGATGATCGAGCACAGCACGAGCGTCGTTCCGTTGGCGATGACAATCGGCGGGCTGTGGATCATCAGCCCGAACACGAGCCACAGGGTCACGCCGACGCACATGACCGCGAATGTCGTGAGGGAAATGTCCCGGGTGGAACGCGTGCGCCATACGTGCATCACCTGCGGCACGAACGCGAGCGTGGTGCCCGCGGCGGCGCCGTAGCCGACCCAGTCGGTTAGCGTCACAGGGGGGGATTGCCGTGTTTCTTGAACGGCATGCTCTGGCGCTTGTGGCGCAACATCTCGAGGGCGGCGATCAACTTGGGGCGCGTGTCCTGTGGCTCGATCACGTCGTCGAGGTAGCCCATCTCGGCGGCGATCCACGGCGATGCGAACTGTTCGTTGTACTCGTCGATCTTGCGTTTGCGCTCGGCGAGCGGGTCCTTCGACTTCGTGATTTCGTCGCGGTAAAGAATATTCACCGCGCCCTCGGCGCCCATCACGGCCATCTCGGCGCTCGGCCAGGCGACGTTGTAGTCGCCGCGGATGTGCTTGCTCGACATGACGTCATACGCCCCGCCGTAGGCCTTGCGCACCACCACCGTGAGCTTGGGCACGGTGGCTTCGCAATAGGCGTACAGCAGCTTGGCGCCGTGGCGAATGATTCCGCCCCACTCCTGGTTCGTGCCGGGCAGGAATCCCGGCACGTCCTCGAATGTCACCAGTGGGATGTTGAAGGCATCGCAGAAGCGCACGAAGCGGGCAGCTTTCACCGACGAGTTGATATCGAGCACGCCGGCGAGCACGCGCGGCTGGTTGCCGATGATGCCGATGGACTGGCCGTTCAGGCGCGCGAAGCCGACGATGATGTTCTGCGCAAAATGCTCGTGCACCTCGAAGAAGTCGGCGTCGTCGACCACCAGCCGCACGAGTTCCTTCATGTCATAAGCGCGGTCCGACTGTTCGGGCACGATCGTGGCGAGGGCCGCCTCGCGGCGGTCCACCGAGTCTGTAGGGCGCGTGCGCGGCGCTTCGGCGTTGCAGTTCGAAGGCATGAACGACAGCAGTCGCTTCACGTGGCGGATACAATCGGCGTCGTCGCGGCAGGCGAAGTGGGCGACGCCACTCTTCGTGTTGTGAGCCGTGGCGCCGCCCAAGTCCTCGGAGGTCACTTCCTCGTTGGTGACGGCCTTGATCACGTCCGGTCCGGTCACGAACATGTAACTCGTGCCTTCGACCATCAGCGTGAAGTCGGTGATCGCGGGCGAGTACACGGCGCCGCCGGCGCACGGCCCCATGATCGCGGAGATCTGGGGCACCACGCCCGAGGCGAGCGTGTTGCGCAGGAACACATCCGCGTAAGCGCCGAGCGAGGCGACACCTTCCTGGATGCGCGCGCCGCCTGAGTCGTTCAGTCCCACGACGGGCGCGCCGTTGTCCATCGCCAGATCCATGATGGCGCAGATCTTCTTGCCGTTGGCCTCGCTCATGGTGCCGCCGAACACCGTGAAGTCCTGCGCGAAGCAATAGACCACGCGGCCATCGACCGTTCCCCAGCCGGCTACCACGCCATCGCCCGTGATGCGCTTCTGCTCCATGCCGAAGGCGGTGCTGCGATGCGTGACGTGCGCGCCGATCTCGACGAACGAGCCCGAGTCGAGCAACAATGCGACGCGTTCGCGCGCGGTCAGGCAACCCTTAGCGTGCTGCTTCGCGACCCGTTCGGGGCCGCCGCCGGCCAGCGCCTGCTCGCGGCGGCGCTTGAGTTCGGCGAGGCGTTGGTCTCGGTTCATGGGCACCTCTTGAGGTCGCATCCAGCGGACCCCATGGGATCATCGTGTCCATGGTCACCGCGGATCCATTGTCCTCCGCGAAAGTAGGGGACGCCGTGGCCGCACGGCAAGCTGCCGCCGCGTGAAGTGTGCTAATCTTGGCCGCCTATGAGCGATTCCATTCAGTCCAAGTTGCAGGCTGACCTCGTGACGGCCATGAAGGCGAAGGACGCCGACACCCTGAGCACGCTGCGCATGCTCAAGTCGGCGTTGCTCGAGGCGAAGACGGCGAAGCCGAAGGATGCGCTGCTGTCCGCGGACGAAGAGATCGAGATCCTGCAGCGCTACGCCAAGAAGCGTCGCGAGACGATCGCTGAGATGCAGAAGCTCGGCCGTGACGACCTGGCGGCGAAGGAGCAGGCCGAGATCGATGTCACCATGCGCTACTTGCCGCAGCCGCTGACCGAGGCGGAAGTGCGCGGCATCGTGCTCGAAGCGATTGCTTCCACCGGGGCGACGACGCCGAAGGAAATGGGCAAGGTGATCAGCGCCGTGATGCCGCGGGTCAAGGGCAAGGCGGAAGGCGGCCTGGTGTCGCGGTTGGTCAAGGAGTCGCTCGGCTAGGGTTTGGCTGTGGGGCCCCCATGGCCTCAGCGGACATCGCCGTCACCCAGCAGCGCGAACGCACCCCAGTAGACGGGGTGGGCGTAGGGGCGGCTGCCGTCCGGGGCGCGCCAATCGCGCAGCTCGAGCTGGGACTCGCGCAGCGCGGTCGCCGCATCCAGTGGATGGCTCCGCTCGGTCAACCGCTGGACGAAGAATTCCATGAGCAGTGACGTTGCCTGATCGTCCACCGCCCACATGGTCACGAGCAGTGAGCGCGCGCCGGCTGCCAGAAACGCCTGTGGGAGACCCTGCGCGCCTTCCGATTCCGAACTCAGTCCGGCAATCGAATGGCAGCCCGCCAGGCTCACGACGGCGGCTCCCAGCTTCCACTGGCCGATAATTTCGCGCGAGTCCAGCCGTGAGTTGGCGCTCCCGAGTGAGTTCGGGGCGAGCACAAAGGACGACGCGAGCACGCGGCTGTCATTGGTATTCGTATGCGCGGAGAAGTGAATGAAGCGGAATTTCAGCAGCGCGCCCCGTTCGGCAAGCGAGCGAAGCCGTGCAGCGCTTGCATCCATTCCCGTGAGCACCGTCGCGCGCGGCAACAAGGCCGCGAGCCCACGCACCTCGGGGCCGGATGCCGCCAGGCGGGGCCAGTGTTCAGCGTTCGATTGGGCGTAGGCAGGGTCGCCCACGAGCAGGGCCGGTTCCGCGGACAGTGGCGCGTCACGCGACGCGGTGCGCCGGGAGCGGAGCCGGGCGAGCACGAATGCGGAGGGGACATAGGAGATCGTGAAGCGCTCGGCGAGATAATGGCCATGATCATCGATAATCACGCCAAGCGGTCCCCCGGCGAAGTAGTCCGGTGAGCACACGATCAAGTGGGTGACTCCGCGCAAGAAGGGTTCGAGGGGCGCCACCCGCTCGCGCCACATGAGGTGAGCCAGCCTGCACACGGTGGTGGTGTCGGTGATGCGTCGCGGCCACTCCGCATTGGCGAGGAATTCACGCCACAGCGCTTCCCGAATCGTTCCGGATCCCGCGAACTTGGGAGCGGGCGAGTCGAGCCGGACCCAATGCGCGGAGCCCGTCGCCCGCACGATGCAGGCGTACATCGGCGTGTCGGCGACGAACAGTGTGCTGGCGGAGTGGGGCCACGAGACCAACGCCTCGTCTGGCTTCAGCGTGCGTTGAACACGGCCCAGCAGGTCCCGCCACGGATCCTCGGCTGCTTCGGAACCCGCCGCCAGTCGCATCGCCAGCACGCGCGCGGATCCACGTTCGAGCTGATCGAATGCGTCATTATCCCTGCCCATCGCCGCGAGTGTCAGCGCCAGGTCGCGGTAAAGGCTCAAGCCCGCCACGATCGTGCTGCCCTCATCCTGCGAAACGCGCACCCACGCCGACTCGCGCATGGCCACCGTGCGTCGCAGGATCGGTTCCGCCTCGCTGTTGCGCCCGAGGTGGCGGAGCGCCTGCCCGCTCAGGCTCATGCGGATCGATAGCGCATTGCGCGGCGTGCCGGGCCCCACGGGAGTGGCGGTGACCGCGGCGCGCGCCAGCGATTCCGCTGCGGCCCACTCACCGCGTCCCGCACTCAGGAACGCCATCGCGCCATAAGCGGACGCGACCCGATCGTCGACGGCGCCGAGCCGGGCGCGGCGGATTTCCAGCGCGCGCCGGAAATGGCGCATTGCCGCAGGGGCGCGCTGGCGCAAGCGCTCGAGGTTGCCGAGGTCCTGGTGGCAATCAGCCACTGCCAATGACGCCGCACCCTCATTGGCCGTCCTGATTTCAAGTGCGCGAACATAGTGCGCGGCGATCTCGTCGGCCGCGATCTGGCCGGTATAGTTCTTGAGGATGCGCCCGCGGAGCTCCTCGGCATCCGCACAGCGTGGATGCCAGGGTCCGAGCGTTGCGAGAAACGTGGCGCCGGCCTGGCGGGCCAACGAGTCGGCTTCGCCCGGATGAGCGGCTGCGAGTTCGGCCGCCGCAAGTTCAAAGGCCGCCGCGGCGGTGCGCGCGTCACGCGGTCCGAGCAACGCGCCGCGCGTCTCCATCACCGCGCGCAACAGCCGCAGCGCGGCGGTGACCGAGTCGCCGCTGGCCTTGTCGCGGGCGATGCGAAACTCGCGGTCGGCGCTCGCCAGGGCCTGGCGGTCCGCGGCGCGCATGGCAGCACGCCGTTCGAGCGAGCGTTCGGTATCGCGCGCCTCAGCCCGCATCCACTGCGGGCTTGCGGGCGCGTTAACCGCGGTGTCGCGCTTATGCGCAGCCGACAGTGCATCGTCGATGCGGTCGAGCGAGCTCAGTGAATCGATCGCGTCCCCGCTGGCGCTCCACGCGGCGACATCGACGGGGCGCGAGGGCGCGCGATCCGTGGCACAGCCCAACAGGGCCAGCGCGAGACTGGGTCCCGCGCAACCGCGCAGGATCAGGGCAAGAACGGGGTTCCAGGTGGAATCGCGCGTAGCGTGCTCTCGATCGAATCCGCCGCCGCCAATTCGCCGCCCGCCCGCAGGGCGCGGGCCAGCAGCACGGCACCTTCGCGCCGGTACGGTTCGGGAATGCTGCGCCAATTGAGGCCGCGCAGCAACTCGATCGACTCACGTGGATGGCCGAGATTCAGGCGCACGTCGGCGAGGTACAGCCGCCGCATCGACTCGGCCGCGCCCGTCGCCTTTGCCGCCGAGAGTTCGCGCTCGGCGTCCACCATGTCGCGCACCTCGTAGGCCGTCATGCCGCGAGTGAGCGCCGGGTCCTCGGCATTGCCCTCGCGCGTGCGCACCACGTCGCCGAGTCCGGGAAGCCAGGCGCCGCCGGGAACAGCGAGAGGAACGGGATGAATGAGCGGCAGCGCAACGGCCACCGCGAGCACGGCGGCGGCGGCGAGCGACAGCACGCGCGACCCCGTCCAGCCAGCCGGGCGCCAATGGCTGCGGGAGCGGGGCAAACGCGCGAGCCAATCCGCACGCGAGCGCGACGTGGCCGAGACATGCGACTTGAGCCGTGCCTCGCAGGCGTCACACGTGGCGGCATGGTCGAGCCACGCCTCGCGTGATTCCGGCGCGACGAGTCCCAGTACCAGGTCGGCGCATTGGGCGTCGCTCAAGTGCGGAGTCGTCTTCGGCGCGTGCGTTCCATTCATGTTTCCAAATCTCCTGGGGTTTCTGCCGCCAACTCATGGCCGAACCGGCGCCACAACTCGACGAACAATCCGGGCTCGACGCCGTGCTCCCGGTGTCCCTTGCCGTCCATGCATGCCGTCAATGTGGCCCGCGCGCGTTGCACGACGACATCAACGTGCGCCGCACTGAGCCCCAACAGCGTTCCGATCTCGCGGCTGGGCCGCTCGAGGAACACCCGCCTGAACCATGCCTGCCGTGCGCGTGGCAGCAACATCGAGGCGCACTCCACCAACGCATCACTGAATTCCCGCATCGCCACGGAATCCTCGGGCCGCAGGGTCACTACGACTCGTTCGGCAAGCGCCAAGTCCCAGGCCTCCGTATCCTCAGGCCCCGGAGCTTCGCGACCTCGCCGTCGAGCCAGATCCACCAGCGCGTGACGCGCCACGCGCGCCACGTACCCGGCGATCTCGGATTCCGACCGTCCCGCGAGGTCCCACATTCCTTCTTCGGCCCGCAGCATCAGTTCTAACGCCTTCTGGGACGCCAGGTCCTCGACGTCCTCGCGGGCGACCGGGGTGATGCGGCCGGCCTGGGAGCGAAGTGCCGCAAACAGAGCGGCATGCAGCAGCGGCCAGAGTTGAGCGCGCGCCGCCTCGCGGCGGGGTGCCGAGGCAGCCCGCAGGGCCGCGATCGCCCGTGCGACGGCGCCCGGCCAGCCGGGTGGCGGGAATGGCGAGGGGTGCATTGGCAGCAGCCTAGCTTGGGGCTTGGGCTACGGGAAGCGCTTCGATGGTCCGGGCTCGCGGGAGGCGGGGGCCCCGCGGGCAAGGCGATTAAATCGTTCGTGGCGTCCACGTAAAAGCAATCAGCGCGGCGAGGTCCGTGCGAGCGAGTCCGGGGGCCCCGCCGCGCCGGGTTCGGGCGACGGCCCGGCCTCCGGTTCATTGAGTGATGAGTCGGCGATCAATGGAATGGCCGTCGCCGGGGGCGTGGTGGGCAGGATGCTGCCGGCCGGCGCATCGATGGCGAGTTCGTATTCGGCTCCGGGCAGCAGGCCGCGCCGCCGTAGCCGGCTGGCGATGATGCGGGCGCGCCGCTGGATGCGTGACGTGGGACTCGACACCGAGAAGCGGCGGGGGTTGATGATCACCGCCGCCAGCAGCACGGCTTGGCGCGCATTGAGCCCGGCTGCGGACACCCTGAAGTCGTGCCGCGCGGCCGCCTCGATGCCGAAGACGCCGTCGCCCCATTCGATGAGATTCAGGTAGAGCTCGAAGATGCGGCGCTTGCCGAGCGTGCGCTCGAGCCGCATGGCGATGAACGCCTCGGTGAGCTTGCGCGCGGGATTGCGCCCGTCGCCGAGGAACAGGTTGCGCGCCAGTTGCTGCGTGATCGTGCTGCCGCCGCGCACGACTTTGTGCTGCTCAAGATTCGCCTTCATCGAAGCGTTGATCTCGTTCCAATCGAAGCCGCCATGCTCGAAGAACGCATCGTCCTCGGCGACGAGCACGGCGTGGCGCAGCAGGGGCGAGATGCGATCGTAAGGAATCCAGCGCTGGTCGATCTGCAACGACCGCCCGCTGCGCGAGGCTTCGGCCGCCCGCTGCCGCATCATCGCCGTGCTCCGCTGCGCGCTGCGCGCCAGCGCATCGATGGGGAAGCGCTGGGCGTCGGTCCAGCACCATGCCGCGAGCGCGGCGAGCCCCACCACCAGAGCGGCCAGCAATAGCAGGATTCGCTTGAGCGGATGCGGCGGGCGCTTCACGTGGGCGGTGGCGAGCAGCGCGCCCGACATGCGTCCTACGCGGCCCCGTGTGCCGCGATGACCACCAGCGTCATGTCGTCACTCTGCATGGCGCGGCCGCGGAAGGTCTCGACCGCGCCGAAGATCCGCTCAATCGTCGCCGCGGCGGGCTCCGCGCCATGGGCCTGCCACAGCTCCCGCAGCGCGTCGTCGCCGAATTCCTCGCCGCGCGCATTGAGCGCTTCGGTGATGCCGTCGCTGTAAAGCAGTAGCGTGTCGCCCGGCGAGAACGAGGTGTCGCCCTGCTCGTACGGGGTGCCTTCGATCAGACCCAGTGGAATCCCACCCGCGATGAGTTCGACGATGGTGCCGCCGGCACGCCGCAGCAGTGGGTAGTTGTGCCCGGCGTTGGTGTAGCGGATCACGCCGCGCGAGGCATCGATCTCGGCGAAGAACAAAGTGATGAACTTGCCGTTGGCCGAGCGCAGCACCCCTTCGTTGACAGCGCGGATGGCCTCGGGGATGGGTGCCCTGCCATCGCAATAGGCGCGGATCGAGGCCTGGACGTTCGAGGTCAGCAGGGCCGCGGGAATGCCCTTGCCCGAGACGTCCGCGATGACGACGCCGGCGCGGCCCTCCCCGAGCGAGAAGAAGTCGAACGCATCGCCGCCGACCTGCTTTGCCGGGGCGACGCGGCCGACGATCTCCCAGTGCCCGACATGCAGCGGCCGTGAGGGCAGCAGGCTCATCTGGATCCCGCGCGCCGTGTCGAGTTCACGCTCGAGCAGCCGCTGGCGTTCCTCGAGCCGGCGCTTCTCCTCGGCCTCGATCTTGAGCCGCGCCTGTTCGATCACGCTCGCCGAGTTGCTTGCGACAATCGACAGCAACTGCGACTCATCGTGTGTCCACTCGCGGCCGGGCGTCGCGGTCGTGACGGCGAGCATGCCCGTGAAGCGATTGCCTGACTTGAGCGGCACCGCGAGCACGGAGCGGATGCGCGACTCGACCGAACGCAGCGCCGGGAAGCGGGTGTCATTGCGCAGGTCGGGCGAGGCCACCGCTTCGTCGCGCGCCATCAGGCAGCCCATTAGATTCATCGAGATGGCCGGCGGCCATGAGCCGGACTGGATTCCCGGTTGCTCCCGGCGAATCAGTGTCCGCAGCGTCGGCGTCGCTTCTTCCTCGCTGAGCAGCCGGATGGAGCCCTCATCGGCCTCGAACATGCTGGTCGTCTTCTGCACGATCCAGTCGAGGATCGGCTGGAGCTCGGAATTCGAAGCGACCACCTGGCACAGCTCGTACATGAAGCCGAGCTCGGCGCGCATGCGTTCGGCGCTGGCGCCGCTCGATGGGGCCTGTGGATCTGGCATGGCGACTCCGAGGGAAGGGGGCCCAGCTACCAACCTGCGGTGATTCTAGCCCGGACCCTTCACGCAGCGCGAGCCGGGATTGCGCGACGCGGGTGTGCGCGGCCCGTGGGGCCGATGGCCTGCTCGAGATACTTCATCTCCGCGAAATTCGGGCGGAATTCGCCGCCGACCGGCAGGTCGATTCCCGCCTGGCGGGCGATCAGGATGCCGTTCGCGCGCAGCGCGAGCTCCAGCTGGAGCTGCAGCAGGCACAATCTGTCGGCCACGACCGCGCCGGGGAAGTGGGCACGCAGCGATTCGAGATAATGGCCGATCCGCGTGTTCGTGAGCTCACCCGAGAGAATCAACTCGAGCGTCTCCACGTCGGCATCGAGCCCGGTGCCGAGCCAATCGCGGGTGGCGCGCTCGCTGCGCTCGAACACGCCCACCAGCAGCAGGGGCATGCCGATGAGCAGGGTGGCCACGCTGGCGAGGGGTTTAAGCGCCAGGTGATTGAGCACGGAATGCACCGCGATCGCGCGCGCCAGTCCCGGGACCACCCAGCGCAGCGCGGGCGAGCGATGGCGGTCGCACAGGTCCTTCGCGAGAATGCCCGCCATCGCCGTGGTGCAGCCGTGCATCACCGCGGTGCCGAGGCCGCGCACGAGCCACAGGAGGATGTTGGGATCCGCAAGCACGTTCGCGTCGTAGAGGTTTTCCACCAACGCGAAGCCGGCACCCACGGCGAACCCCTGAATGCCGGTGGCTTCAGTCACCCGGTTGCTTCGCGGTGTGCAATGTCGCCTTCTTGGCACCAGCGGCCCGAAGGTGAATGGGCGAATCGGCCTCGCCCCTCGCAACGAACTCGAGCACGAACGGACCCGGGCTCGTGACACGGATCATCATGTGTCCTGCACTCACGGTGGCCGGCCCCGTGACTTCATGCGGCCAGCGCATCGCGGTGATGCCCAGCGCCTCGGGCGCGTAGTCGATGGCGAGCTCTGCGGCATGATTGCCCTGGACGTCCAGTTCGAGCTGGATGTGGTTGCCCGATCGCCGCGCGATCGATGAAATGCTTCTACCGGCGGTGGTTATCGTTTGCCTGGACACCACGGTGCCGTGATCCGCTTGGACAGGCGCCATCGTACCGCTCACCGGGGCGCGATTCCCGAGCAGGTCTGAGGTCCGCTCGCGCAGCGTGGGCACGATGATCAGCACCGCCGCGACGGCTCCACCCGCAAACGCCCCGAACAGCGGCAGCAGGTTCCACAGCGGGCGATGCACCCGGGCGCCGTGGGGGGCTCGGCGGCGATCGCGCGCATGATGCCCCCGTGCAGGTCCCCCGGGACCCCCGGTTCGTGCGCCGCGCTGAGCAGGCGGAACACCCCGCTCACCGCTCCGTAACGCGCGCGGATCTCCGGGTCGGCTGCGACGAACTGTTCGAGCTCCATACGCTGCGCGGGCGAGGCGTCCCCCTCAAGGACATCGTGGATCAGTTGTTCGTGGCGCTCGGAGATCATGAGGTGGTCACCGCGCGGCGCCGCAGCGCCTGCTCGAGCAATGGCCGCGCGCAGAACAACCGCGACTTGACGGTCTTCGGGGGGATGCCCAACAGCTCGCTCATCTCCTGGTGGGAGCAATTGAGAAAATGCCGGAGCAGGATCACCTGGCGGTTGTATCTGGGTCATCGACTGTTCGCCCGAAGGCCATCAACCTGAGGCCGCCACGCGCATCTTCCAGGCGGTGCAGCAGCCGGTGTGCATCGTGATTGCGACGCGCTTCGGCAGCGGGGCCAAGGCTGAGCTGGCTCATGTGCGGTGGCGCGCGCTGCCGGCGGGGCACCGCAACGGAAAATTCGAGGCGTTGGCCGCGCTGTCGCTCGATGCGGCGGGGTGGGTGGACTGCCCGCGCGAGGGGCGCGCGCCATTCTTGCCGGCGTCCGTCGGGGCCTGGGCTGCATTCCCGCGACTGGAGGATTTCTTTGTCTACAACGGTTCGGGGGTGATGCCGGGTCGGACCTGGGTGATCGCGCCGGATGCGGAGTCCCTCAGGCAGCGCTGGACGACGTTGGTACGGGCACCGGCCGCTGAAAAGGAGCGATTGTTTCATCCGCATCTTCTTAGTGGCAAGGTGGGTGATCGCTCCGTCTCGCGGGTCGTCACCAACGCACTGGCCGGTTTCCTCCCAGGTGAAATCTCCGTCGCCGAGGAGCGCGCCGAATGCCTTGAGCCCGTTCTATACGGCTACCGTTCCTTCGATCGACAGTGGGTGATTCCCGATATTCGTCTGATTAACAGGCCAAACCCGAAGCTGTGGCAGCTGCGCTCTGCTTCACAGGTCCACTTGACTGGGTTCACCGAGGAGTCGCCTACGGCTGGTCCGGCGTTGACGATCACTGGCCTCATCCCGGACCTTCACCACTACAAGGGTTCGTTCGGTGGCCGAGCGTTTCCACTATGGGCCGACGCCGAAGCCACCCGTCCCAACCTGCGACCCGCGCTGCTGGCAAACCTGGCCGCGGCCTACGGCCAGACAGTCGCCGCCGGCGACCTGTTCGCCTACATCGCCGCCGTCGCCGCCCATCCGGCCTACATCGAGCGCTTCCGCAAAGACCTGGCCATGCCCGGCCTGCGCATCCCGCTCAGCGCCGACGCCGGCCTCTTCCGCGACGCCGCCGAACTCGGCCGCCGCATCGTCTGGCTGCACACCTTCGGCGAACGCTTCGCCGACGCCGCGGCCGGCCGCCCGGCCGGCGCCCCGCGACTGCCCGCCGGCCGTCGCCCGCAAGTCCCCGCCGGTGGCGCGATCCCTTCGACGCCCGAGGGCATGCCCGACACGCTGGCCTATGACGCCGACAAGCAGCGCCTGAT
>JANLOX010000073.1:0-10064 GCA_031366795.1 Candidatus Eiseniibacteriota bacterium
CGCTAGCGGCGACCGAGCATTGCCCCCGCATCGCCCGCGAATGGCGCGGCGGTGCTAGAGTCCGCTGATGCGCAACCTCGCGGCTGAATTCGGCGACATCGACATCTACCTGTTCGACCAGCTCCTGCGCGGGCGCATCGCTTCAGGCATGCGCGTGCTCGATGCCGGCTGCGGAGGCGGGCGCAATCTCGTCTACCTGATGCGCGAGGGCTTCGAGGTCTGCGGCGCCGATGCTGACGCCGGTGCGGTCGATGCGGTGCGTGCGTTGGCCAAGCGGTTGGCACCCTCGCTGCCCGCGAACGCCTTCCGCGTCGAGCCGATCGAGCAGATGTCGTTTCCCGATGCCCACGCCGACGTCGTCATTGCCAGCGCGGTCCTGCACTTCGCGGCGGACGATGCGCATTTTCACGCGATGCTGGGCAGTTGCTGGCGCGTGCTGCGGCCAGGCGGGCTGTTCTTCTCACGGCTCGCGTCGAGCGCGGGGCTCGAGGGTCAGCTACAGCCGCTCGGGCATCACCGCTACGTGCTGCCGGATGGCTCGACGCGTTACCTCGTCGACGAGGCGTTCCTCGCGGAGTCCGCCACGACGTTGGGCGGTACACTTGCCGACCCGCTCAAGACGACGCTCGTGCACGGCCAGCGCAGCATGACGACCTGGGTGCTGCGCAAGTCATGAATGCGACCTTGGACTTCGCCTTCTGGCATCGCCTGCAGTTCGCCTTCACCGCCGTCTACCACTACATCTTCCCGCAGCTCACGATGGGGCTGGCGCTGTTGATCCTCACGATGAAGACGCTGGCGTTGCGGCGTGGCGGTGAGGCGTGGGACAGAGCCGCGGCGTTCTGGATCCGTATCTTTGGCATCAATTTCGGCGTCGGCGTGGTCACGGGCATCCCGATGGAGTTCCAGTTCGGCACCAACTGGGCGGGCTTCTCACGCTACGCGGGCAGCATCATCGGGCAGGGGTTGGCGATGGAAGGGTTGTTCGCCTTCTTCCTCGAGTCCAGCTTCCTCGCGGTGCTGGTGTTCGGCGCGCAGCGCGTGAGCAAGCGGGTGCACTGGCTCGCCTCGCTTGCGTTGTTCTTGGGCAGTTGGATGTCGGGCTACTTCATCATTACCGCCAACGCCTTCATGCAACGGCCGGTGGGCTATCGTGTGGCCGCCGATGGCTCCCTGCAACTGGCCGACTTCGCGGCGTTCATCCTCAACCCGTGGGCGATCGCGCAATACGCGCACACCATGTGCGCGAGTGTGGTGACGGCGTCGTTCGTGGTCGCGGCGGTCGGCGCGTTCTACACGCTGCGCGGGCTGTACACGGATGCGGCGCGGCGCTTCCTGACGGTGGGCGTCACTGCGGGACTGCTCGCCTCGGCGCTTGTGGCGTTCCCGACGGGCGATCACCAGGCGAAGCTGGTCGCGGCGCACCAGCCGGCGGCGCTGGCGGCGATGGAGGGCCGCTTCCAGAGCGGGCACTACGCCGAGATCACGCTGATCGGCCAGCCCAATGTGGCGCAGCAGCGCATCGACAATCCGCTCAAGGTTCCGGGCATGCTCAGCTTCCTCGCCTTCGGCGCGTTTCACATGAACGTGCCAGGCCTGCTCGAGTTCCCGCAATCCGACTGGCCCGACAACATCGAGCTGCTCTACTACGCGTTCCACATCATGGTGGGGTTGGGCACGCTGCTGCTCGGGGTGATGGCGCTCGCAGCGCTCCTGCACTGGCGTGGCGCGCTCGTGCATAGCCGCCCGATGCTGTGGGTGCTGATGCTGGCGTTCCCGTTCCCCTACATCGCCACGACCGCGGGTTGGTTGACGACCGAGCTCGGCCGCCAACCGTGGGTCGTCTACGGGCTGCTGCGCACGCGCGACGCGGCAAGCCCTCTTGTCCACTCGGGTAGCGCGTTGTTCACGCTGATCGGTTTCTGCGGGCTCTACTTCGTGCTGGGCCTGCTCTACGCCTCGCTCATCGCGCGTGAGATCTCACGCGGGCCGCAGGGGGAGGCGAGCCATGTTTGAGACTTGGTTCGCGATCGTCGCGGTGATGCTCGCGCTATACGTGGTGCTCGATGGCTACGATCTGGGCGCCGGGGCGTTGCACCTGTTCGTGGCGCGCACGCCGGACGAGCGGGCCCAGGTGCTCGCCGCGATCGGCCCGTTCTGGGACGCCAACGAAGTGTGGCTGCTCGCGGGTGGCGGTGCGTTGTTCCTGGCGTTTCCGCGCGTGCTCTCGGCGGGGTTCTCGGGCTTCTATCTCGCGATTTTCCTCGTGGTGTGGTGCCTGATCCTGCGCGCCGTGGCAATCGAGTTTCGCGGTCACCTGAAGGAGCCGCTGTGGCGTAGCTTCTGGGATGTGGTGTTCGCTCTCGCGAGCGCACTGCTCGCAGTGTTGTTCGGCGCCGCATTCGGCAACGTGATCCGCGGCGTGCCCCTGACGCCCGAGGGCTGGTTTCGCCTCACGTTGTTCACGACGTTCCTGCCGCGCGACCCGGCGGGCATTCTCGATTGGTACACGATCGCTGCGGGTGTGTTCGCGCTGGTGGCCCTCGCCGGCCACGGCGCCGCGTTCCTCGCCTGGCGCACGAGCGGGGCACTGAGTGCCCGCGCCCAGCGCCTCGGCGTGCGGCTCCAGATCGCACTCGCGGTGTTGTGGCCGCTGATGACGCTCGCCACGCACTTCGTCAATCCCACCCTGCTCCCCGCGCTGCCCCCGCGCCCCACCGCATGGTTGGCGTTGTTGCTCGCGATCGTGGGTCTCGTAACTGCCATCACCGCGGGCCGTCGCGGCCGTTCAGCGCAGGCGTTCTTCGGCTCATGCGCTTTCATCCTCGGCATGCTCGGCGCTACGGCGGCGTGCCTGTTCCCGGTGATGCTGCGCTCGCTCACCGATCCGGCGCTGTCGATCACGGCCTTCAATGGCGGGGCGGAAGCCGCGGGACTGAAGACCGCGCTCGGGTGGTGGTCGCTGGGCTTCCCGGTCGTGGTGTTCTACTTCATCACGATCCACCGGCTGCACCGCGGGCGCGTGCGAGTGGGCGAGGCGTCGCACTACTAGTGCGGGGTCGACCGCGGCCCAGATAGTTCTGGATCACCCATGAGCGCCGCGTTACCGTATACAGTATCGTGAACCAGCGCACCGACCCCGTCGGGCGCCGCGTTGGCGAAGTTGACGCCCCAAGTAGTCCCCAGACTCGACTCACCAGGGAGCGCGCCGCCAATGCATCTCAATACCCGAATTCCCGTTTTGCTCGCGATCGCCGCCGCAACCGTTTGCGCCTCAACCTCGGCTGTGGCGTTGGTACCGGTTCTGGGAACGACCCCGACGCTCACCCAGGTCGCGATCGACACCAACACGGGTGACCAGTACGACCCGCACGTGAGCGGCGATTGGGCGGCTTACACTTCCGAGCTGACGATCCGCTACTACAACTTCGCCACCGGAGTGAATGCGCAGATCCCCCTGGGAACGGGCGCGCGTGACCTGCTCTCCGACGTGAGCGGCAGCCGGATCGTGTACTCACACGTCATCGCCGGCGACCGGACCGCCGTTATGGTTTTCGACGCGAGCACTCCGGCTGTCCTTCCGGTGGAACTCGACCCGGCGCCAGGAACCACGCGCCTCGGTGCGGCGATCGGGGGCAATACCGTGGCCTACATTGATTACGGGCTGCAGGCCAACGGGGAATTGGTCATTCACGATCTCGCGGGCGGACCGACCAGCCGGATGACCTTCGACGCCCTGCCCGATCAGGGCCCCTCGGTCTCGAGCGACGGCAAGGTCGTCACGTGGGAACACTGCTCGAGCAGCCTGAACAACTGCGACGTATGGCGCGCGGACAAGATCGGCGGCGTCTGGACCGCGAGCGTGGTCACGGCGTCAAGCAGCACTGAGGAGAATGCCGAATCCAGCGGGGGACTCGTCGTTTATGACGCGCTACACAGTCCTACGCCGAGCGAGGTGTACTGGGTTCCATCTCCTGGCGCACCCGAAGTCGAACTCCAGCAGCCCGGTTACAGCGGGTGGCCAAGCATTGCAGGCCACACCTTTGCCCTGGAGAACAGGCCGACGCTCATCGACAACGCCGATATGTGGTGTTACGACATCGCGAACAACACCATCTTCCAGATCACGGACACGCCATTGGCGAACGAGCAGCTCAATGACCTCACGTCGCTGCCCAACGGCAGGGTTCGCATGGTGTGGTGCAGCGACGAGGACGGGGCCGACCAGCGCAACATCCATGCGGCCACGTTCCGATTGCCGAGCAACGCCTCACAGGTGCCGGGCCTGTTCAATACCGGGGTCAACTCGGATCGATACCTGCTCAATCCCGGGGATGTCGACCTGCACTACACCTTGATCGGCAGCGCCGACCCTGTGTATCGCGGACCGAACGCCTATGTCGCGGATCCCATCCCCACCGGATACTGGGCCGGCAACAGCACCGTATCGCAGTGGATCGCGCCGGCGGTTGCCGAGGGCTACCCGACCGGCGGCACCCTGCACCCGCCAGGCGACTACATCTACAGGCTGTCATTCGATCTCACGGACCTGAATCCCGCCACGGTCGCGATCAGCGGCGTGTGGGCCGCGGACAACACGGCGACGCTGGTGCTCAATGGCGCGGCAACCGGGAACAGCGTGCCCGGCTACAACCCGCTGTTGCCGTTCAGTGTGACGTCCGGATTCGTGCCGGGCATCAACAACCTCGACTTCGTGGTGCACAATGCCAATGCGGATGTGGTGAACCCCACGGGACTGCGGGTGGAGGACATCGAAGGCGTCGGCAACTCGACGCTGGATATAACTGGGCGGGCGCCAGGCTCAACCTTTCAGCTCCTGTTCCCCTATCCCAACCCGATGCACGGCATAACCAGGATCGGCTTCTCGCTGCCGCGCTCTTCCCACATCCAGTTAGCCATTCGTGACCTTGCCGGCCGCAACATTCGCACGCTGGCGAGCGCCCACTATCCGGCGGGAAGTTTTGATTTGGCCTGGGACGGAATTCGCGACGATGGATCGCCTGCACCGGCGGGCCTGTATTTCATCGATCTGCTCGCGGGGGTTTCGCACTCCACTCGGCGCGTGATCGTGTTGCCGTAGGAACCTTTCGAAGCGAAGCACGCGGCGAGCGCGTCAGGCCGCGGGGCGAGTTGCTCCCACATGCCGCGTTCCAGAAAAACATCGAGGCCCGGAGCGTCACCGCCCCGGGCCTCGTTTCTAGCCTATCTGTCGCTCAGCCCTACGCGTCTCGCGGCTCCGAGGCTTCCGGGTTCACGTTGAGGTCGCGCATCGCCTGCTCCACGACACCGCCGGCGATCTTGCCATCGCGGCATAGCGCCGACAGCACCGCCACGACAATGCTCGCGGCATCGACTTCGAAGTGACGGCGCAATGAATCGCGCGTGTCACTGCGGCCAAAGCCGTCGGTGCCGAGCGGGGTGAACGGGTTCTTCACCCAGCGTCCGACCATGTCGGGCACGGACTTCATGTAGTCCGTCGCCGCCACGACCGGCCCCGGCGAGTTCGCCAGCAACTGCGTGACGTACGGCACGCGGGCGGGCTCGGCCGGATGCAGCCGGTTCCACCGTTCGCAATCGAGCGCATCGTTGCGAAGCTGCTGGAAGCTCGTGGCACTCCACACATCCGCCGCGACATCGTACTTCTGGGCGAGTATGTCCTGTGCCTTTAGCACCTCACGCACCATCACGCCGCCGCCGATCAACTGCGCGCGGTGCTTCGCCTGCTGTACGGCGGCCCGGTACAGGTACATGCCGCGCAGGATGCCGTCCTCGACGCCGCTCGGCAGAGCGGGCATCTGGTCGTCCTGGTTGTAGAGCGTGAGGTAGTAGTAGATGTCCTCGCCATTCACATACATGCGCTGGAGGCCGTCACGAATGATCACGGCGACTTCGTAAGCGAACGCCGGGTCGTACGCACGCACGCACGGCACGGTCGAAGCCAGCACATGACTGTGACCATCTTCGTGCTGCAGGCCCTCGCCATTGAGCGTCGTGCGGCCGGCCGTGGCGCCGAGCATGAAGCCCCGGCCGCGCGCGTCGCCGAACGCCCAGGCGAAGTCGCCCGTGCGCTGGAAGCCGAACATCGAGTAGAAGATGTAGAACGGGATCATCGGCTCGCCATGCGTGGCGTAGCTGGTGCCGGCGGCGGTGAAGCTCGCCATCGAACCGTCCTCGGTGATGCCTTCCTCGAGCAGCTGCCCCGTGGGCTTCTCGCTGTACGACAGCACGAGCTGCGAATCGACGGGATCGTACTTCTGTCCAAATGGAGCGTAGATCCCGATTTCGCGGAACAGCACTTCCATGCCGAACGTCCGCGCTTCATCGGGAATGATCGGCACGACGCGCTTGCCCCACGCCGGGTCGCGCAGCAGGTTGCGGATCAGCTTCGCCGTCACCATGGTCGTGGAGACGAGCTGGCCTTCCTTGGTGCCGAGCATGAACTCGCCGAACACCTTGTCTTCAGGCGCGGGCAGCGGCTTCGAGCGGTTCATGCGGTGGGGCATGCAGCCGTGCAGCACGCGGCGGCGCTCCAGCATGTACTTCACTTCGTCACTGTTCGCGCCCGGGTGGTAGAACGGCGGATCCTCTAGTTCCGAATCCTTGATTGGTAGCTCCAGGCGGTCGCGGAACTTGCGCAGCTCCTCGACCTTCAGCTTCTTCATCTGGTGCGTCATGTTGCGGCCCTCGGCGGTCGCGCCGAGCGTCCAGCCCTTGACGGTCTTGGCGAGAATCACAGTGGGGCGGCCCTTATGCGCGATCGCGGCCGAGTAGGCGGCGTACATCTTCTTGTAGTCGTGGCCCCCGCGGCGCAGGCCGCGGATCTGCTCGTCGCTCAGGTGCTCGACCATCTTGAGCAGGCGCGGGTCGCGGCCGAAGAAGTGCTCGCGAATGTAGCCGCCGGTCTCGACGGCATAACGCTGCCATTCCCCGTCGACGGTCTCGTTCATGGCTTCGACCAACTGGCTGTCGTAGTCCTCGGCCAGCAGCGGATCCCAATCACGCGACCACACGACCTTGATGACGTTCCAGCCGGCGCCGGTGAAGATCGCTTCGAGCTCCTGGATGATCTTGCCATTGCCGCGCACCGGTCCGTCGAGCCGCTGCAGGTTGCAGTTGACGACGAAGGTGAGGTTGTCGAGTCCTTCGCGCGCCGCGAGCGACAAGGCTCCCGGAACTTCGGGCTCGTCGGTCTCGCCATCGCCCAGGAACGCCCACACGCGGCTGTTGGTGGTGTCCTTGATGCCGCGCGCCTGCAGGTAGCGGTTGAAGCGCGCCTGGTACACGGCGCTCATCGGCCCAAGGCCCATCGATACCGTGGGGAACTCCCAGAAGTCGGGCATCAACCGCGGGTGCGGGTAGGACGACAGTCCCTGTCCGGGTACCACTTCGCGGCGGAAGTGATCGAGCTGGGCTTCGCTGATGCGTCCTTCGAGGAAGGCGCGCGCGTAGATGCCCGGTGCGGCGTGGCCCTGGAAGAAGATCTGGTCGCCCGAGCCGCCATCGTCCTTGCCGCGGAAGAAGTGGTTGAAGCCGACTTCATACAGGCTGGCCGCGGAGGCGTAGGTCGACAGGTGACCGCCGAGCCCGGGATAGCGGCTGTTGGCACGCAGCACCATGACGGCGGCGTTCCAGCGGATGATGCGGCGGATCCGCAGCTCCATGTCCTCGTTGCCGGGGAACGGCGGTTCCTGTTCCGGCGACAGCGTATTGATGTAGCGCGACTGGACCAGCCCGGGCAGACCGACTTGCAGCATGCGGGCGCGCTTGAGCACCTTACGCAGCAGGAAGTCGGCGCGCTCGCGGCCGGAGTTGCGCACGACGTCGTCGAGCGACTCGATCCATTCCCGCGTTTCAGTCTCATCGGGATCGGGCAGGTGTTGCTTAAAGGTAGACAAGAGGCTTCCGACCTCCTGATGCTCGTTGGCTTTCGTTTCGGCGATCAGTTTTTCGAGATCCTGCGTCGTCATGGTTCGTCCAGGTGATTGATGGACCTACCCCAATAATCGGCTACATTCCACCCCTTAGGATACTCGACCCCACCCATTCGCGCACCTGCGGCACCGGGCGCCGGAGACCGGCATGCACACCCTCGAATTGCTGAATTCCCAGCAAGTCCATCCCGCCCGCGCGGGCAAGCGCCCCATGACGGCCGAGGACATCTGGCGGCTCCCGCGGGTCGGGACGCCTTCGCCCTCACCCGACGGCCTGGCGTGCGCGGTGACGGTCGGCCAGTGGGACTTCGACAAGCAGTCGTCGCGCAGCAGGATCTGGTGGGTACCGCTTAACGGTGAGCCGCGGGCGTTGACCGCTTCGGACAAGTCGAGCAGCGAGCCGCGGGTGTCGCCCGATGGCAGGCAGCTCGCATTCGTGCGCGGCGATGGGGGCAAGGCGCAGATTCACTTGATGCCGCTCGATGGCGGCGAGGCGCGCGCGGTCACCGACCTGCCGCTGGGCGCCTTCGACCCGCGCTGGCTGCCCGATGGTTCGGGGCTGGTGTTCGGCGCGCACCTCATCAAGGGGCACCTCACGCCCGACGCGACCAAGCTCGAGGTTGAACGCCGCGACAAGGATCCGGTGAAGGCGCACGTCACCGAGGAACGTTTCTACCGCTACTGGGACACCTGGCTCACCACGGGCGAGGTGGTGCACTTGTTCCACCTCGATCTGGCGACGGGTGTGCTGCGCGACCTGACGCCGGCGGTGACGTGGTGGTTCGAGTGGATGGATCCCTCGGGCCAGTTCGATGTCGCTCCCGATGGCAAGGAGATCGCCGTCAGCGCGATTGAATTCGACGCGCAGCGCAGCCTGATCCAGAGCTTCATCTGGACGCTCCCGCTCAAGGGCGGCGAGCCGCGTTGCGTCACGCGTGGCGAACACGCGGGGGATGACTTGCCGCGCTACACGCGTGATGGCCGTCACATCGTGTTCGGGCGCAAGCTGAATCCATTCTTCTATGCCGACCGCACGCGACTGATGCGTTACGACCGCGCCGCGGGATCGCTCGAAGCAATCGCTGCGGACTGGGAGCTGTCGCCTTCACACTGGGAGTTCGCGGCCGATGGCGCCTTGCTGATCGAAGCCGAGGATGCGGCGCGCATCTCGATGTTCCGGCTGGCCGGCGTGGGCAAGCCGGAGCGCATTGTGCGCGGCGGCGCCGTCGCGGGTGTCAAGCCCGCGGGCGAGCACATCTGGTATTCGCAGAGTTCGATGGCTGCGCCGCCGGAGGTTCACGTTTGCGATGCCAAGGGCGTGTCGCGTCGCGTGTCAAGCTTCACCGACGCGGTCGTCGCGGAGTATTCGCTCGGCGAAGCGCGCGAGGTGACGTTCGCGGGCGCATTCGGCGAGCCCGTGCAGATGTTCGTGCTGCTCCCGCCGGGCCCTGCACCCACGACGCCGCAGCCGCTGGTGCAGATCGTCCACGGTGGCCCGCACGCCATCAGCGCCGACGCCTTCAGTTGGCGCTGGTACCCGCACCTGTTCGCGGCACCCGGCTACGTCGTGGCGTTAGTGAACTTCCAGGGCTCGACGTCGTGGGGGCAGGACTTCGCCAAGCGCATCCAGGGCGCCTGGGCCGAGCGGCCGTTCGAAGACGTGATGTTGGCGACAGACCTGCTGGTGGCCAGCGGCCTCGTCGACGAGCAGCGCATGGCGATGGCGGGCGGATCCTACGGTGGCTACATGGCCGCATGGATCGCCGGGCACACGAACCGCTTCCGCTGCATCATCAACCACGCCGGCGTCGCGGACCTTGTGGGACAGTACGCGAGCGACGTGACGCAGGGCCGCCACGAATCCGCGGGCGGCGATGCCTGGGACGGCCTTGACAAGATGGAGCGCTGGTCACCCGTGCGCTTCGCGAGCGGCTTCAACACGCCCATGCTGGTGCTGCACGGCGAGCGCGACTATCGCGTCCCCGTCGGCCACGGGCTCGAGATCTACGGCATGCTCAAGGCCAAGGGAGTTCCGGCGCGGCTCGTGTACTTCCCTGACGAGAACCACTGGGTGTTGAAGGCGCACAACTCGCTGCTGTGGTTCCGCGAGGT
>JANLOX010000028.1:0-13360 GCA_031366795.1 Candidatus Eiseniibacteriota bacterium
GCTCAAAGCGCCCGTTGAGCAACCGGTAGAACGCCATATGGATCATCGGGTGATCGGTAGCCATCGGCTGGAGCCATGGAACGTCCACGGTGCCCAGATTGCAGCTCGTGGTGGCCATCGACAGCGCGGTGGTACCCGTCGGAATCGTACCTATGTGGCCGGCCTGCTGCAGGCTCGACAGAGCGCCCAGGCTGACATCCTTGAATCCGCTCGTGAAGGATGGCCGGTAGGGAACGCTCGCAGAGGGGGTGGATGAAACGAGACGCACTCCCGCCCGCACCTCGGCCATTCCGATGACCCAGTCCGCAAGGTCAGGCCGGCGGAAAGCGTCTGCCCATTCCTTCGTGACCCGAGCGTTGAGGTAGTGGACCCCCAGCGCTTGGTCCTTTGGACTGAAATCGAACATCGAGCTGACGAGCCGGCAGAACACGAACCCAGTCGAGCGCGAACGCAGCACGATCGGCGGCCCGTCCTCGCCGGTCGTCGCGTTCGATCCCGCCCAGGGCGCCTGCACGATTTCAAGGTCGTTCATGCGGCTCAGGGTGCCCGACTCGCGATCGCGCAGCGCGATGCTGCCGTCGAGATAGAGCGAACCACCCACGCTGCCGCCCGGCATCGCGATGCCATGTTCGGCGCGGAACCTGAAGTCTGACTCCGGGCGAATCGGGAACGCCCATTGCGGCTCTTCGATCGTGACATCGCCCGGATCCGCCACCGGTTGCGCCGTCACCGTCAGGTCGACACCGAGGTCATGCACAAGGGGGACATTGAAGTGGACGATGACCCGCCCGCCCTTCGCCTGCCACGCCTGCTCGTCCGCGCGGGCAGGCATTGAGACCAGTAGGGGAATCGCGAGCGCAACGAATGCCACGAGGGTCAGAAAGAACTGCTTCCGCCTGGTTTCGTTACCGGACGTGACTGGGCAATAGTTGGCGGCGCGGGGCAAGGGTGACCTCCTAAGGATGTGCAGGCTGTGGGTTCAATTCAAATGTAACCGTAGAGGGATCACGCGCGCAGCATCGATTGCGATCGCATCGATCGCGAGCCTGGGCCAGAATCCGCAATCGAGCGGTGCCTCGCAGTCACACCGCCGCGGAAGTGTCGCGCGCTATTCGCCGGAACACGGCGCGCGCACGCAGTTGCTGCGCGACTCCCCATCCGGGCAGCAGCGCGAGCCAGAGCCCCAGTCCCCAGCGCGTGACCGCGACTCCCTCGCGCAGCCCGGCGGTCTCGTAGCGCATCTCGCGCCGGTGCTTCCCGGCCGGCACCACGACACCGCGCGTCAACAGGTTGACCTGTGCGACCGGCACCGGCGCCGAATCCCGCGAGCGCGATCGCCATGCCGACTGCCCCGAGGTAAGGCGAGTTGTCCTATACCTGCATGCCGCCCCAGTACGTCGAGCGCCCGAAGCCAACGGCTTGCGCCCAGACGAGCGACAGCAGGTCGCGCCAGCGGTAGCTGTACTTGGCGACCACCGCCATCGGCATTCCCGCGCCCCCGCTGCCCGCCGCGCGAAGACGATGCGCCAGCGGTGAGTTTGCACAAAGCGGAGCCTACACCCGGTCCCGGATGGCCCCAATGCGAGGAGTGCTATGAGTCCGAGCGAGAGACGGACGCCGCCTCGCGATGTTCCTCAGCGCACGCCGGGGCGGTGGCCGCCTCCAGCAGCTTCGCGCCATGGCGCTTCACCACATACACCGGCAGCTTGCGCACGGGTACCGCCTGCGCGACGCGATGCGCGCGACGCGCAGGCGCCGAGTGAGGCCGGACCGCCTCGGGTTGCTGCGCGGCAGGCTTCACTTCGACTTGGGAGTTCTCCCCCGCGCCGCTGTTCATAGCCGTTTTAGTTTCCATGGCGACGGGTGTGGGCGCGCCGTTCGAGCTGCTCAATTCAAACCAGATCTCCCCTACGTGAGGAAATGCAGCACGCTCGGACATCGTTGGGGCCGGAACCCCGGTCGCGAATTCCACCTCGCCACGTGATGGCGTGAGTCGCGGCGGTGTCGGCGTGCTGCCCGCGTCATTCAACGATGTCGCGGCGCCCTTTGACGGCAGATCGAGTTCGCGTTCAGGCGTCACCGGCTGGGGCCCGATGCTGCCGCCCACCGGCCTGCCCGAAGGTCGCGCCTTCACCACGACGTCGCCACAGATGGGAACGCGAACGATCTGCGACCACGCCAGCTGGCCGGGCATCGTGTAGCGAACCTCGTGCAACCCAGGCAGCAGCCCCGAGAGACGCACCGGCAACAGGCCACGCGGCTCGCCGTCCACGGCCACCGATATCAACGTGGACGGAGCGTCGGCGACCACACGGAGGGTTCCAGTCAGTTTGGCTTCGATCGCGACATAGTCATCGCGCTGACCATCCACCGGCGTGGCCCACTGCCCGAGTTCCGGCAGCGAGAGCAGCAGGTCGTGGTGGCCCTGCGAGATCTCGAGCTCGGCGGGAGTCTTCTGCTTCACGGCGTGACCATCGACCGCGACGAAGGCGCCCGAAGGATCGCTCTTCACCAGCACCGTGTAGCACGGCGGGAGAATGCCCAGTCCCCTGAGCAGCGTCGTGATGGGCGTCGGTCCCGAGTAGGTGGACTCCCCGCCAACCCACGCATTGAGCGAGATAACGCCGAGCACCAGAACGGCACAGGCCCCGCAGCCCAGCAACACGCGGTTCACTCGCGGGCTCAGTTGAAGCGTCGCCCACTTCGGCAGCTTCAGTTTGTCCCAAACATTCGGCAGCACGCGCGGCGCTGTGATCCTGGGTGCAGCGGTCGCGTGCACGATCTCGACGACCTGCGAAACCTCGGCGGCGACCGGGGCGGCCGTTGCGGCGGGTGCGGCCGTCGCAGCCACCGGCAGTTCGGGAGTGCTCGCGAATGAGGGCTCGTTATATGTGCCCGGGAATGGATAGATCTTCGATTCGAACGGCGCTTCGAACTTGGGCTCGGACCACGCTTTGACAGGAGCGTTGACGGCGGGATCCGCCGCAGCATCGTTGAGGGCGTCGGCCGCAATTTCGAGCGGGGCTTCCACGCAAGTCTCGGTCGCCGTTTCGATCAGCGGCTCGACCGTGCTCTCGAGAACAGGTTCGGCCGGTGCTTCGATTCGAGCATTGGGCTCGAGCTGCGTCCATGCCTCCATCCACGCATCAAGTTCACTCTCGAAAATCGGCTCGGCCAGCGTTTCGGTCGCATCCTCGAACGCCGGCTCGAAGAAGCGCTCCGACGGCACTGCGACAGCCGTTTCGGCCGCCGGCTCGAGAACAGTCCCGGCCTGCGCTTCACCCCGAGCACCAACCGATGACTCGATCGATGACTCGACGACGATCTCGGATGGCGTTTCAATCGCCATATCGAGGACCACCTCGCCGAATGCTTCGGCCGGCGCTTCGAGCGCGATCTCGAGATAGACTGGAGTTGCGGTCACGATCGCACTCTCGGGCGCGTGCGTGGCGACGACTCTGGGCGCAGTCAACCCCTCGAGAACCTCATCGCTCATCGCGAGATACTCTTCCATCGTGTATTCGCGCGTGGGGTCGATTGCCAAAGCCTCGGCGGCCTCTTGCGGCTCGACCATTTCGACGGAAGACTCGAGCAACGGCTCGCTCGCGTGCGCTTCAACGAGTGCCGGGGCGTCCGCAACCTCGCCGGTCGCCAAGACCTCTGCAGTGGGCGTGGGGTCAATCGTCGCCGCAACATCACTCGTCGGCATGACGCCGCTCATCGTCGCGACTTCAGCGGCAGCGGTGACCTCGTTGGTCAACGCGACGCCAGTCGTTGCGACAGCATCAACGTTCTCAGCAGTGTCGAGTGCCGCAACCTCCTCGACCGTCGCAACAATATCGGCATCGCTCGGCGCGACAGCTTCAACCGTCGCCACATCCTCGACTGTCGCCGCCGGTGCGACCAGCGGAACGACCACGCCGGGCACCACATCATCGATCCGCGAGAAGTCCTCGAAGAAGATCACGCCGCGATTGACTTCGCCGCCCATGGCGCGCAACGACACGTTGATCCCGGCCGGCGGTTCCCATGCCGCGTCGACCATCACGCCGTTTTCACCTGCGGCGCCGATCAGGAACGGCCATTGGAGCTTCAGGTCGAGATCGGCGGTCAGGATCAACGAGAACACGCGCGCGCGCAGCGGCACGCCGTTCGAGCCAGGTGCCGGGCCGCGCATGGTCATCCACGGCGCATGGAACGGTGCGCCACGCGACCACACTTCGGCGCTGTTGCCACCCATGTACGCACAGCCCACGACCTCCGCGGCGCCGTAGAACGCGATAGCACTCGCGGGGCTGCCGTCGAGGTCATTGAGTTCACGCACGAGACTGATCAGGCCGAGCGTGGCCTGCTGCAGGGGCCCTGGAATCGACCGCGGGCCGGTGGGAGCCGGTTCCCCACGCTTGCGGCGCTTGTGGAACAAGCCATCCAGCCGCTCTTCGAGCTCAGGCGCGAGGCTGCCTGAGGGGTTCGAGAACAACAGGATCCGCAGTTGATCCGTGTGCACGGCGGTGGCCAAAACTTCGCCGAGAGTCCGGGTCGAAACCGACCACTGGCCAGGCGTAGCACCAGCTTTCGGGCCCGTGAGCGCATAGCGTCCGGGGGCGAAAGCCAGGTGACCTGACGGATCCATTGAGTGCGACAAGAGGCTCCTTCCTCGCTTGCGGCCGTACACGAAAGGCTTTAACCGCTGAGGATTACGGCATGCACTTCATCCTGGGACTGTGGCGCCGTTTCGAGGCCTCGAACTGGCCGCGACAGACACCACCGGCACACAGTCCGTTCGCATTTTGCATGCCGGAACTTTTGGTGAGCACCTCCCGTGCCGAATGGGGTCGATAAAAACATTGGGTCAAGTGGCCTCGGCTTGTGGCCGACAAAGAGCCTGTTATGGATGCCTGACTCGGAAGGGGGACTCAGACAGTGAGGAGGCAATCGAAGATGAACAAGAACCCGAAGGACAGCCAAACCGACGACATGGTTTGGGAGCTCGAATCCCAGTTGGAGCCCGGAATGCTACGTTTCTTGGCGCACGTGATCGAAAACGGCCTGCAGGCCGGTCTGCGGACGCAGCAGGACTTCATCCGCCATTTCACCCCCAAGGACATCATGGAGGGACTCGCGGAGCGTCCTGACCTCCGCGCCAACATCCTCGTGCCGACAACGGGCGTACGCCCGAAGATCGCGCTCAAGAAGACCGCCGAGTCTGCCGGACTGGATCTCCAGATCGCGCTCGACGAAGGCGAAACCGATGCCGAGCTGATCGTCTCGCTGTTCCATCCTGATGATCGTGTCCGCTACCTCGACACGGCGCGGTTGTGGAACTACATCATCGAGCCGAAGTTCTGGACGACCGAGGCGAAGGACGGCAACGCGCACACGCAGGCCAAGGCGCACATGGCGTTCATCGTTGCCCGCGCGATCGAGGACCACCTGGTCACGCACCGCGACGTCGTCGACGGGATCTCCGTCGGCACGATGGTGAACTACCTCCCGCCCACCGAAATGCAGTCGATGATCGAGAAGGCGCTGTCGAACTCGCGCAACGGCACGCCGTTCACCGAGCAGAACCTGCTCGAGGCCGTTCCGGCGACGAAGATGATGGAGCACATCCCGCTCTCGGTCGTGTGGAACCAGGTCGTGTGTCCGAAGATTGCGGAGAAGAAGGATTTCGCGAACCAGGGCAGCAACGGCAATTCGTCCGCGAATTCCAATTCGAACAACGGCAACTCGAACAACAACCAGAACCACAACGAATACCAGAACGGCAATCCCAACGAGCTGGAAGGCAAGATCGCCGCTTAAGCCGCACTGGGATTCATCGCAAACAAACGCGGCCCCGGCTTGGACCGGCCGATGCACCGACGGGTCGGTAAATCGCCGACACCTGCCGGGGCCGTAGCATTCAACTGGAGGGTAGTCACCTTTGGCGAGAGGCCGATTCAAAGGTCGACGCACCAACGGGCCGCCCAGCACGGTGGCCCGTTCGGATTCACCGACCACTCCCGCCCCGCGCAAGCCCACGGGGACGCCCTGGCATATCTCCTTGCAGGGCTCCGTCGCTCCCGCCGATGTGTGGCGCGGGCGCTTGCGGCTGCTCGTGTTTCACCGCGGCACCGAACTCGCGGCCGATGCGCTGACGTCGCGCATGGAGATCGTGCTCGGCGACGCGCTCCGAACCGACGCCGCCGACTCCGCTGAACGCGAGACCAACGAGCTGCTGCAGCGCGCGGTTCGCGGCCTGCTCGATTGGCGCGAAGAACTCGAACCGGATGTGCATCACGGTTTGTTCTGGGCGCTGCTGTTCGTGAATTCGGAAGATGCGCCGGCCGTCGCCTACATCGGCGGCGAGCCGCCCGTGCTCACGTGCGACGACGCGCCACTCGCTCCGATCTGGCGCAGCATGCGCTCAGGGAGCGAGGTGGCCCGCGCGTGTCACCTGCGCGCGGGACGCGCTGAGCGCATCGCGATGAACTGGTCGGGTGCCTCGGCGAAGCGTACGGCGAAGGTCGTCGCGCAGTGGCGACGCTGGCGCGAGGACGCGGACGATGTCGAGGACGCGATCTTTACGGGGACTGCGACGGAGTCCGCACACCGGGCCGCCAAGGCCGCGCCCGACGTCCCGCGCGGCGAGGCGCCCGTCGAAGTCGTCGTCGAGCGTGCGATCCGAATGCCCGAGCCGGTGCGTGTCGCGCCTGCCCCCGCGCCCACGCCTGCGCCCGCGCCCGCGCGCATGCCAGCTCGCATCAAGCCGATCGACTCCGAGAACGCCACGCCGCAGCACGAGCTCCCACGCAAAATCGAGAGCGCCCCCTCGAAGCCAGCGCCCTCGCGGCCGCAGGCGGTGAGCGCCGCAGCGAAGGACACACCGGCGCCAACGCACGCCGTCAGCGTCGCGGCGCCGGAAGCAGCTCCGCGCGCCGCCAAGCCTGCACCCGAGCGGATGCCGCTTCGCCATCCGCCGGCGATTCGCGCGCTCCGGCGGATGCTTCGCCATTCGCACGGTCGCGTAGGCCTCGGTGTCACCACCGCCGCCGCGCTGATGTTGCTGTTCGGCTTCGGCCGGATGATCGGGACTTCGACCGAGGTGGCGTCGCCCATCGTGTCCGTCCTCTCGCCGACCCAGCGCACACTGTCCAGCCTCGGGCTCGGAGCGGGACGATTCGTGTGCGCCGTCGAGAGCGACCCACCCGGCAGCCAGATCGCGGTCGATGGCAAGAGTCTCGGAGTCGCGACGCCGATGCGCGTCGAGCTTGCCCCCGGCTCACACAGGATCAGCCTGAGCCTGGCGCGCTACGGCTCGCGTACGCTCGAAGTGAGCGGCAAGCCGAATGAACAGGTGCCGCTGCAAGTCGGGCTCTATGGCACCATCCAGGTCCGGCTGCCCAAGCGTGACCTGACTCCCGTGCGTGTCTCGGTCGACGGCGAAGACCGCGGGCTCGCGCCGCTGCTCGTCGACCATCTGTCCCCGGGGCCCCACGAGTTGGAATTCTCGGCGGACTCACAGGAGCCGTGGGCGAAGATCGTGGACGTGCGCGTCGGCGACGTGACCGAAGTCACGGTTCGCCCGTTCAAGGCGCCGACCGAGGGCATCCTCGTGGTCGACGCCACGGTGGAGAATGATGAGGGCGGTTCGACGGCGCACGCACAGGTGTGGCTGGACGGCAAGTCGGTCGGGCGCACGCCGCTCTCGCTGACATTGCCCCGCGGTCCGCACAGTGTGCGCGGCGTGCTCGGTGGCGAGCAGAGCCCGGTGCAGGTCATCGACCTGCCCGGTGGCAACCAGCGCTTCGCGAGCCTGCGCTTCGGCGCGCGGTCACCCGCACCGCAACTCGCGCTGACCGTGGCGGGCTCACGGCCCAGCGGCTCGCTGTCGGTGAAGGGCACGTTGCGCGGAGTGAAGGCGCTCGAGCTCTCGTCGATGTGGCTGTTCGTGCAGCGCGCGGATGGCCGCTGGAGTCGCATCGCATTGGAGACCTCACCGTCGCCCGAAGGCGCCGTCGGCGTCGGCGAGATTCAGGCGCCGGCCAAGTCATCGGGAACTGCGCCGCGCATGTACTTGAGCGCGTTGCGGGTCACGGGTGAAGAGTACTTCACCGAGATCGGGGCTCCCGAGGTGCAGGCGCGCAATGCGTCGCGCCTGATGGGCTCGATTCCCTGAACCCGGGGTGAGCTCCCCCTGCGTTGCGGCGGTCGATCAGCCCGCGCTCGAAACTCACGCTAAAATGGTGGAGCTGAACGGGATCGAACCGTTGACCTCCTGACTGCCAGCCAGGCGCTCTCCCAACTGAGCTACAGCCCCACTCAACAAATTAGCGGCCCATTTTGTATCACAGTGGCCCCCCCCGGCTCAACCGAGTGCCCGGCGGGCGCGCCGAATGGCCTAATCGGGCAGACTCTCCGGGTCGACGACACCCCGTGGAATGGAAGCCCGCAGCATGTGTTCGAGCCCATGCGCCTCGGCGTCATCCGCGGCCACCTTCCCTCCCATCTGGAAGTACATTCCAAACGACTTGAGCGCCTCGAGCGGCCGTTCGCGGTCCATCTGCACCATTGCCCAGCGGCGCCACGCATAGGCGTCGCGGGGCGCCAACTCACGCGCCGCGAAAGCTTCGATCGCGGCGTCGGGATTGCGACGCTGCGCGATCAACATCAGGTCCGCGAGCAGCCCATGGCTCGCCCCATCGAGCACGTGCTCGCGCACACCTTGCCGCGCCAGCGCGAGTGCTGTCGCCGAGTCGCCGGCGGCAAGTCGCGTTGTGGCGGCATCACGCGTCGCCGCCGGCCCGCGCGACATTGCGTAGCCGTGCGACGCGAACCAGGCGTAGGCGCGCGCGGTGTCGCCCGCCGCGTAGTGTGTCCACGCCTGCCAGTAGCCGACACGCGCGTCATTGGGCTGGCGTGTCGCCGCAACCTCGAGCGCATCGCTCGCCCCCTTCGCCTGCTCGCTGATGATCATGCCGAAGGCCACGCGCAGGAACAGGTCGTCGCCGTGTTCCATCTCGCGCAGCGTATCGCCCGAGCCCAGGAAAAACAGCAGCGGCCCGGGCCGCGCCGTCTCCTTGGAGAACATGTTCATGTAGTAGGCGCGCAGGCTGGTGTCGCGATATGCCCAGCGCAACAAAGGGCCGTTGCCACGTTGGAACGCCACGTTGCTCTTGAGCCCACCGAAATAA
The DNA here is from genome assembly GCA_031366795.1 of Candidatus Eiseniibacteriota bacterium. Classification (GTDB taxonomy): domain Bacteria; phylum Eisenbacteria; class RBG-16-71-46; order RBG-16-71-46; family RBG-16-71-46; genus JANLWK01. The sequence continues at coordinate 9,177 of JANLOX010000028.1, forward strand.
ACCGTGCTCCCCTGCGGCAACTTCGGGTAGGCGCGCTTGAGCGATGCAAGGTAGGTGTCGGTGATCTGGTTCGAGCGATCGAGGTAGGACGCGTTGATGTGCGACAGTGGCGTCCACGCGTCGCGGCCCTGGCCAAAGTCGGGCAGCGCGCGCGCGTTCGCCGAGCCCCACGCCGCGAGCGCCAGCACGATCGCCGCGACCGCCACGGGCGCGCGAGCGAGCAACACACCCGCCAGCAGCGCCACGCCGCAGATGGCGAACAGGTAGTAGTAGGCGCTCCACAGCAGCGCCACCGCGATCACGGGTGCCGTCGCCACGGCGACCCACACGCAGCCGGTGAGCAACGTGCGGCGCGTCGAGATCGCAGCGGCGGCGCGCTCGGCTGACGTCGCGGGCACTGCTTCCGTGGAACGCGCGCGCCACGTTACCGCGAGAGCGGCAACCGCCAGCGCGACGGGGAGCAGCGGCGGTGCAGAGTGCGGGATCGTGCCGAAGTGCCCGGACAGCCACTCGAGCCCGGGGATCACCTGCAGCAGGTGCGCGAGCGCCGCGAGTGGGCTGCGCACCAGGTCGAACTCAACTTCAGTCGCCTGCGCCTGGCGCGTGTGCGGCATGGCGAGCGAGATGGCGCCCCACACCACGACCGCGAGCGCTAGCGGCAAGGCGCGCCGCGCGGTGGCACGCCACGATTCACTGCTACGATGATCGGCGACGACTGCGATCAATGGCGTCAGCAGAATGACTTCCTTGGACAGCGCCGCGAACAGCATCGCCGCGCCGGCCCAATTGCGGCGCCCCGACAGGTGCAGCAGCAATGCTGCGAGCGCGCCGGTGACCGCGAGCAATTCCTGGCTGCCGCACGCCCAGCGCACTGGGATGTCCGCGGCGTAGTGAAGTGCCAGGAATGCCGCAGCGAAGATCCCGGCGCGACTGCCTGCCATGCGGCGGACGAGCGCGAACAGCAGCGTGACGACTCCGAGCAGTGTCGCGAGATTGCCGACACGGAACGCGACGGGCGACTCGTGCGTCAAGCCCGCCACGATCCAGAAGTACAACTGACGGCTGACCGGCCGGAAGAAGTTGCTCAGCGGATCAGGCGCGCGCAGCGACTCGAGTAGCGAGCGGCCGCGCACCTGGTCGAGGAACAGGAAGTCGTCCGCGAAGAACCCTGTCTTAAGCGCAGGCCAATACAGCACCACCGTGCCGATCAAGACCAGCGCCAGCGCCAGCCACACGGATCTCGCAGGCAGCGTGGCCGCCGGCTGAAGCGCCGCCGCCGTCATTGGCGCCACAGCGCGCGCGCGGTGGGATCGCTTGTCGCGTCGGCCGCTCATGCGCGCTAGAAGATGCTCCGGCTCCGGCTGCTGCGGCGCGCAGGCGTGCCCAGCATGGCGCCCATCAGCCCACGTAGGATCGTCGTCGTCGCGCGACCCGCGATCGTCTTGACGATCGGCGAGTTGAGCGCGCCCGCGAGTCCATCGAGAACGTTGGGTGCCGGCGCCGCCTTCTCGTCCGCCGCCACCTGCTTCGCATCGCCGCCGTTGCCGCCGGCATCCTTCGTCATCCGTGCCGCGAGCAGCTCTCGCGCGCTCTCGCGATCGATCGCCTGCGCGTACTCCTTCACCTGCGCCGAGGACGCCAGCCGCTGCGCCATCTCGGCGTCGGTCAGCGGGCCCATGCGCGAAGCCGGCGGCACCATGCGCGTCACGAACGGCGGCGTCGGCGCACCGCTCGGCGTCAGCACGGTAACGAGCGCCTCGCCGATGCCGGCCGAGGTCAGCGTGGATTCGATGTCGTAGAACGGCGTCTTGGGGAACGTGCGCGCCGCCGCGGCGAGCGCCTTCTGGTCATCCGGTGTGAAGGCGCGCAACGCGTGCTGCACGCGATTGCCGAGCTGGCCCAGGATGTCCGCCGGAATGTCCTTCGGGCTCTGCGTGATGAAGAACACGCCCACGCCCTTCGAGCGAATCAGCCGCACGACTTGCTCGACTTGAGTGAGGAAGTCCTTGCTCGCGCCATCGAATAGCAGGTGCGCTTCGTCGAAGAAAAACACCAGCTTCGGCTTGTCGATGTCGCCCACTTCGGGCAGTTGGTGGTACAGGCTCGCGAGCATCCACATCATGAATGTCGAGAACAGCGCAGGCTTCTCCTGCGTGTCCTGCAATTCGAGCACGCTGACCAGCCCGCGGCCATCGCGCTCGTTCTGCATCAGGTCCGACAGTTCGAAGGCCGGCTCGCCGAAGAATTTGCCCGCGCCCTGCTGCTCGAGCTCGACCATCTCGCGCAGCAACACGCCGACAGTAGCCTTGGACATCCCGCCGTAATCCTTGAGGTCCGCAGCCCCTTCGTCCGTCAGGTACTGCAACACCGCGCGCAGGTCCGCAAAGTCGAGCAGCGCGAGCTTCTTGTCGTCGCAATACTTGAACACCAGCGACAGCACGCTCGTCTGTGTGTCGTTCAGGCCCAGCACCTTCGCGAGCAGCAGCGGCCCGAACGATGAGACCGTCGCGCGCAACTGCGCACCGCGCGCACCCGTCAGGCTCAGGTATTCGACCGGGCACGGCGCCGCCTGCCAGTTCCACCCCGTGTCCTTAGCGCGCTGCGTGATCTTGTCATTCGGCGTGCCCGATACGCCGACGCCTGAGACATCTCCCTTGATGTCAGCGACGAACACCGGCACACCGGCAGCTGACAGCTGCTCGGTCATCAACTGGAGCGTCTTGGTCTTCCCCGTGCCCGTGGCTCCCGCGATCAGGCCGTGGCGGTTGAGCATCGCCAACGAGACGCGCACGAGCGGCTCGGGGTGGCACTCGCCGGCAAGCACCGGGGCGCCCAAAGTGATCGTGGCATCGGAGGCGGGGAAAGCGGACTTCACTGCGGCGATGAACTTCTCATCCATGGCGTCGGTCTCCTCGGGGCAAACGGGTTGCGCGCGATGCTACCGAGGATTGGGCCGGGCCGCCAGACAGCGACCGGGATGGCTATGGGGCCGCGTTACTGCTTGAGCATCCGCAGGGTGACCTTCGCCTCGTCAGTCCGCGAGCGCGCGACGACGCGAACGTGATCGAGCTTGCGGCCTTCGCCGAAATCGACCATCGAGTAGAGCCCCGGTGCGCACGTCCGCTCACCGAAATCCACCACCTGCGTCTCGCCCTTATCGAACACGAGCTCCGCCCAATCGAACTGGACCTTGCCCGCGGGGATCTCGAGCATCATGAGCTTGCCCTGGGCGTCCGCGGCGAGCGTGAACTCGGTCCAGTCCTCGCTGCGTGAGAGGATTTCGCCATCTTCCCAGGTCACGAGGTCACGCGACGGCGTCGTCGCCGCGGAAATAGTGGCGCCCGCGAAGGACGAAGCCGGCAGGTACGTTGCGGGGCTCACGCTCACGTCGGAACGCGGCGCGTGCACCAGCACCGATCGCGCGGGGCGCGACAACGGCCAGCCCTCGCCCAATTCGACCCTCGTGCGCCGCTGCGCCGTGGTGGGCACGACGTGGCGTGCGTCGGCTGCTGAATAGGCGTACTGCACACCCAATACGACGAACATTAAACTCAGGGCAAGGCGCCTCATGACTGACCTCCGCGTCAGCTTCTGAATCCAACCGGTCTCGAGGGAAACGGGTCGCCGAGGGAAGGCGCCTTTCGTTGCTCAACTGTAATTGTATGCCCTACGCCAACGCCACGGGCAAGCCAAGCCTATGGCAAATCGTGCGTCCGCTACTCCTTTTGCACGCGCAATATCACCCGAACATCGTCCGACTTGGCCCTGGCGAGGACCCAACATGGTCGACCTTGCGGCCGTCCTTGAAGTCGAGTAACGAGTAGTGCCCCGGCCCCTGCGACTTCTCGCCGAAATCGACGATCTGGTGAAATTTACGTTGACGCGTCCACGGCGAGGCATTGCGCCGCCGAATTGATGCGAATCCAGCCGTCTGGTAGCGTCCGCCCTCCTCCTTAAGTGCCGGAGTGGCGGAACTGGCAGACGCACCGGACTCAAAATCCGGAGTCTCGAAAGGGGCGTGGGGGTTCGACCCCCCCCTCCGGCACCAAGTTGCAACGAGTTGCGGGATCGCTCGCATCCGCGCGGCCGGCGTCATCCGCGCTTTGTGCTCAGAGTGTGCTCATTCTCCGCGGAGCTCGAAACGGCGATCGGCATCACGCGACGCTGCTCGACCGGAGTCGCCA
>JANLOX010000084.1:0-5657 GCA_031366795.1 Candidatus Eiseniibacteriota bacterium
CATCATTCTCAAGGGCGTGGGCCTGCGCGAACTATGGGTTCAAACCCTGGCGCTCGTGGGATTCGCGGTGTTGTACTTCACCATCGCCACGCTGCGCTTCCACAAGACACTCGCCTGAGTTCGCGCGTTCCAGGAGCCCTCCACATGCCACTGCCCGAGAACCTCGAACGCCTCGCCAAGGATTGTGACATCACGCCCTACCGTTCGTCCGGGCCGGGCGGACAAAAGAAGAACAAGACCGAGTCGAGCATCCGCATCGTGCACCGCCCGACCGGCATCACGCGGCTCGCCACGAAGAGCCGCTCGCAGATCCGCAACAAGGAAGCAGCGCTGGAGAGCCTGTGGATCGAATTGCAACGGCGCGCGCGCAAGCGCAAGCCGCGGGTGCCGACCAAGCCGACGGGCGCCGCCAAGAGGCGGCGGCTCGACTCGAAGCGACGCGACTCCGACACCAAGAAATTGCGCCGCAAGGACAGCGAGGAGTAGGGGAGAGGGCAGCACAGCAGCCGCGTGACACGAGCATCCCCAACGCAGCATCGAGGGTCCCATGATCCCGCTGTTTCCCAAGCAAGAGGACTTCTTCACGCTGTTCAAGCGCCAGTCCGCGATGGTGCGCCAAGGTTGCACCATGCTGCACGAGATGATGGAGAACTTCGATCATCTCGAGGACCGCGCCCGCAAGCTCAAGGAGGTCGAGCACAACGCCGACCTCGTGACGCACGAGATCTTCGAGCGGCTGAACCGCACCTTCATCACGCCGCTCGAGCGCGAGGACATCCATGCGCTCGCCTCAGGCCTCGATGATGTGCTCGACTCCGCCGAGGCGATCGCCAGCCGGCTGGTGTTGTTCAAGATCCCCAACGCCACCTCGGAGGCGCGGCAACTGACGGCGATCCTCGACCAGTGCGGTGGCCAGATCGACCAGGCCGTCGATCACCTGCGGGACATGAAGAACTTGATGGCGTTCACCATCGAGATCAACCGCCTCGAGAACGAAGCCGACATCGTGTCGCGCCAGGCAGTCGCAGACCTGTTCTCGGGGCGTCACGATATCCTCGACGTGCTGCGCTGGAAGGAGATATACGGCCGCCTCGAGAACGCCGCGGACAACTGTGAGGACGTGGCGAACGCCATCGAGGCCATCGTGCTCAAGAGCCGGTGATGCCGCACCTGCCGCCGGCCTTGCTCGTCATCATTGCGGTGGCGCTGTTATTCGATTACAGCAACGGCTTCCACGACGCCGCCAACTCCATCGCCACCATCGTCAGCACGCGCGTGCTGTCGCCTCGCCTCGCCGTGTTGTGGGCCGCGTTTTTCAACTTCGTCGCCTTCGCCGTGTTCGGCGTGCATGTCGCGCAGACCATCGCCAAGGGCACGGTGGATCCCGCCATCGTTACCCCGGCGATCGTGCTGGCTGCGCTGCTCTCGGCCGTGATCTGGAACCTCATCACCTGGTGGCTCGCGCTGCCGACCTCGTCATCGCACGCCTTGATCGGCGGCTTCATCGGGGCAGCCCTCGTCTCCAACGGCCCCCACGCGATCGTGCAGGCTGGCCTGATCAAGACGGTGGTGTTCATCGTGGTCTCGCCGCTGATCGGACTGGTGCTGGGTTTCGTGCTGATGCTGGCCGTGGTGTGGATCTTTCATCGCTCCACGCCGCGCGGCGTCGACCATCTGTTCCGCCGGCTGCAACTCGTCTCGGCCGCCATGTTCAGCCTCGGCCACGGCTCGAACGACGCGCAGAAGACCGCGGGCATCATCACCGCGTTGCTGTATTCGACCGGCAACCTGACCGGCAGCTTTCACGTGCCGTTCTGGGTGATCCTCGCCAGCTACTCGGCGATCGGACTCGGCACCCTGTCCGGTGGCTGGCGCATCGTGAGAACGATGGGCATGAAGATCACCAAGTTGCAGCCGGTCGGCGGATTTTGCGCCGAGGCCGCCGGCGCCATCGCGCTGTTCACCGCGAGCGCCGCGGGCATTCCGGTGTCGACCACGCACACCATCACCGGCTCGATCATCGGCGCCGGTGTCACCGCAAGCCGCCGCATGAGTGCCGTGAAGTGGGGCGTGGCCGGACGCATCGTGTGGGCGTGGCTGCTCACCATGCCAATGGCGGGGATCGTTTCCGCAGGGTGCTGGCTCGCACTGAAGCTGCTTGGGTACGAGCACCTGGGGTTGCAGGTTCGCTAGGCGATTCCCGCGCTACCCACTACAGCCTAGTCGATGTCGCTCACCTGACTCGCCGGAATTCTCGGCGCCGTCTGGCGCGTGTGCTGGCGGTCGGCGTAGGCAAGCGAACACGCAGCCGCGAGCAGTAGCACGTGCACGAGCACGCGATAGCGCGTCATCAATTGGCCCAAGCGCGACTGCGCGTGATCGTCGAAATGGAGCTCGGGGAGCGTGCTCATGGCGATCGTCACTCCTCATGCAAGCGGGGCGAAACGGGCGGGCGCCGCATTCCGTGAGGAGAGACTAGCCGCTTCGGTGTTAACGCGCGGTTACAAATTGATCCCAGCCGCTAATCGGCCGATACTCCCTGTAGGCAGTTCCACGGACCGGAGCCCGACCGCATGCGTCTCGCCGCCATCGATATCGGCACCAACTCGATCCATATGGTCATCGCCCGTACCACCGAGGGTGGTGGCTTCGAGGTCGTGGATCGCGAGCGCGAGGTGACGCAGATCGGGCGCGGCTCGTTCCGCACCGGCCTGCTCCAACGCCCGGCGATGCGCCGCACCATCGAAGCGCTCGAGAGCTTCGGCCAACTGGCGCGGCGCATGGGCGTCGACCGCATCCTGTGCACCGCGACTGCCGCGGTGCGCGAGGCGCGCAACGGCGGGCTGTTCCTCCAGGAAGCGCGCGCGCAGGCCGGCATCACGCCCCGCGTGATTCCACCGGAAGAGGAGGGCCGGCTCATCTATATGGCGGTGCGCTCAGCGGTCGCCATGAACAACGAGCCGAGCCTGATCCTGGATATCGGCGGCGGCAGCGTCCAGTTCGTCGTGGGCACGCGCGAAAAGTTGCGGCTCGCGCTGTCCGCACCCCTCGGTGCGCTGCGTTTGACCGAGGCGTTTCTCGAAGCCGATCCGCCGGGGCGCACCGAACTCCGCAAGCTCGAGCGCCACATTCGCCGCCATGCCGCGAAGCCCTTGGCTGCGTTGCGCGAATTTCGCCCGCGCCAGATCTACGGCTCCTCTGGCTCGATCCACGCGCTCGCGTCGTTGGCGCATCTCGAACAGACCGGCGAGCCGCTCCCGCAGCTCAATGGCCACATGCTGGCCACCTCTCAACTCGCAAAGCTCGTGCGCAAGTTGCGGCGCATGCCGCTCGCGGAACGCCAGGCGCTGCGCGGGCTCGATGCGCGCCGCGCCGAGATCCTGCTGCCGGGAGCGCTCGTGTTGCAGCACGTGCTCGAGTCGCTCGAGGCGCCCGGTATTGTGATCACCGACTTCGGCGTACGCGAGGGCCTCGTCACGGACTATGTCAGTGCGCACGCGCGTGAGATCTCGACCGTGGGTGGCGTTGAGGACGTGGCGCTGCGCAGCGTGCTGCAGCTGCTGCAGAAGTTCCAGCCTGAGGAGCGCCACCTGCGTCACGCCCGCCATGTCGCGGCACTGGCCTTGTCGTTGTTTGACGGTTTGAAGCCCGAACACGAACTCGGCGACGGCGACCGCCGGCTGTTCGAATACGGCGCGCTGCTTCACGACGTGGGCGCCGTCGTCGGCTACGACGGCCACTCGGCGCACTCGTATTACCTGATCCGCCACGGCAACCTGCGCGGGCTCGACGCTTCGGAAGTCGAGATAATCGCGCTGATCGCGCGCTTCCATAGCCGCGGCCGGCCGCGCAAGTCGCAGGAGCTGGTGGCGCCGCTCACGAAGAAGCGGCGGCGCGCGCTGCGTTGGATGTCGGCGATGCTGCGCGTCGCCGAAGCGCTCGACCGCAGCCACTACCAGCTGGTGCGTGCCGTGCGCGTCACGCGCCGCGCCGGCCGCTTCGTCCTGCGGCTCGATGCGCGCCGCGGCGCGGGGCTCGAGTTGTGGGCTGCCCGGCGCCGCGTGGACCTGCTGGGCGACCTGCTCGACGCACGCGTGCAGGTCGAGCGCGAGGCTCAAGTCGACCCGGCGCGCAAGACGCTACGGCTGGTCGGGTAGCCGCGAGCCTTCGAGTAGCCGCTCGACGCGTTCCGCCAGAACGGCTGCCGTCTCATCCACGGGCCGCGTCGCATCGAGCGTCTGGAACGCATAGTCATGCCCCAGCGAGTCGAGCTGCGCGATCATTCGCGTCTGGTACTCGACAAACGACTCGTAAAGATCCTCGCCGAGTGGAATGTCCATGCCCGATTCCCAATAGTCGAAGCCACCTGACTCAAGAATCCTCGGCACGAGCTCGGGCACGTCGATACGCAGGTGGAAGATCGCGTCGGGCTTGAGCGCGAAGGAGTAGACGCTCTTGATCCAATCCGGGTTCGCACCGCGCACGATCGCCCTGGCGATCAGCGAATAGACGTAGCGGTCGGTGAGCATCACGAACCCGGCGCGCAGCGCGGGGATGATCTGCCGCTCGAGGCGGTCGGCAAAGTCCGTCGCATAGAACAGGTTGAAGGCATTCGTGCCGAGCGTGTTACCCATCTTGGCTCGGCGTAAGCCCCGGCTGGCGAGATCCGAACGCGTCAGGCCGGTCTCGGCGACCGCGTAGCCCAGTTGTTCGAGATGCTGCCGAAGCCGGGTGATGTGCGTGGTGCGCCCGACACCGTCGGTGCCCTCGATGACGATCAGCCAGCCGCTCAACTCCTTGAGATCGACTCCGGGAACGACTCCGCCATTGGTTTCGAAGCGTCTCATTCGGGCCTCCGGCGCACACCCTCGAGATGCTTCATGACGGTCTTGCGCAATTGCCGCTGCTGCGCCTCGACGGCGAGTTCTGCGTCCATGACGTTGAGCCCGTACTCGCTCACCAGTTTCTCGTACTCGTCGAGGATGCGGGACTGGAACAACCGGTAGGACTCCTGCGGGTCGGGGTTCAGCCCCAGATCCATCCCGGCCTCGTACCACTTGAGCCTCGGCCGCCCTGTCAGGATGCGATGCAGTGCTACTTCGAGCGGAACGCGGAAGTAGAATGCCGCGGTCGGCGCGGGCGCGAAGCGGTACAGTGACTTCACCCAGTCCGGATCGATGCCGCGGGCGACGTCACGCGCGAAAGCGGTGTAGACGTAGCGGTCGGCCAGCACGACGGCGCCCGCCTTCAGCGCGGGCAGCAGTTCGCGATCCACGCGTTCGGTGAAGTCGGTGGCGTGGATCAGCGAGAACGTCAGCGGCGTGAGCAGCTTGCGCCGCTTGCCGCGCGAAGTCGTCTCGCGAACGATCGGCGAGGAATTCCACTCGCTGAACACGACCGGGTAGCCGGACTTGCGTAGCCACTGCGCCAGCAGCGTCAACTGCGTGCTCTTGCCCGAGCCGTCGATGCCCTCGACGATGAACAAGCGTCCCGGAAAACTCTGTGCTGTTCCAAACCCTGATGCGCTCACCGCGTCTTTTCCTTCCGCCGGCCGCGCGTCATCGCGCGCAGTTGTTTGGGTGTCATGAGCCATGCGATCTGTCCCTTGCCGGCCTCGACCGGACCCTCAAAATCGATCGCGCATGCGCCGGCCTTCT
>JANLOX010000086.1:0-5708 GCA_031366795.1 Candidatus Eiseniibacteriota bacterium
AAGTGGATTCGTTCGATCGAGCTGTCGCCAACGGACCGGCCCGGTTTCTGGGAACAGAACGGTTACCACAACGAAGCAAATCCCTGGAACGAAGAGCGCTATTCGGATTGGTAGCAGGGCCGTGCGTTGCGTGCGCGCGGCACGTCATGCGGACGGAGCCGAACGCCCTCGCCGGAGGTAACAGTGAAGAGCGGAATGAACCCCAAGGCCGCGCAAGCCAAGCTCGACAAACAGATCGAGCAACTCGGTGAACTGCGCAACGGCGGAACGCGCGCCATCGAGTTCCGCGAGTGGCGCCAGACCACGCTCACGCTGATCGAGCGCATGTGGCCCGACCAATCGAGCCGCGCCACGCGCTTCCGCCGCATCCCGTTCAGCCCCGCATCCGCGAACGCCGACGATCGCGTTATGCGCGATGCCTTCGAGCGCGGCTGTGCCGAAGCGCGGCGATTGCTGCGCCTGTGGCACGCCGAAATTGGCACCCGCGGCGTGTCGCAGGAAGCCGAAGCCCCGCGCCTCGCCGAAGCCGTGCGCCAAACTCTGGTGGACATGCGCCCCGTCACGCCACCGCCGCCGCCCGCATCGGATGGCAACCCCGCGCCCAAACCATCGCGTCGCGCGCGAAAGACGCCGCTCGGCGAGATGCTCGGAATTCCGGGAGCCGCGAGTGCGCCTGCGCCGCCTGAGCCCTCGCGAATTGTCGGCGTGCCCGCGGCACGCGTGGTGCCCGGAGCGCCCGCTTCGCGCGCGGTGCCCGGCGCGCCCGTGGCCGGAACGGGCGCAGTAGCTGGAGCCCCCGCGCGCAACGTCCCCAGCGCCCCAATGCCCTCGCGCCCCAAAATACGCCCGCCCGGCCCCGAGCTGCCGCCCGAGTTCGAGCATTCTGCCGGCCAGCCCGCCGCGCAAGCTGCCGAGCAGACCGCCGACGCATTGGCGCGAAGCATCGACCATGCGCTGGAGCGCGCGCGCCGCGAAGCCCACGGCATGCGCACCGTCCCCGAGCCCATGGACCCCAAGGGCCGCACCTACGAGGAAGCCCCCGTCGCCGAAAACCGCACGCTCGTGTCCTACGTCGCGCGAGCCTTCATCGCCCTAGCGAGCGACGCCGAAGAGTTGGGCGTTCCCGAAGCCCACCGCGAGCGCGTGCGCCTCGCGCTGTTCGACCTCGCGAACCATCTCGATAGCGGCAGCGTGACCTGGCCGCTGATGCGCGACGCCGTCACGCTCGTGATGCACTACCCCGCTCTCGGTCGGCAAGCGCTGCCGCTGTTGCTGCCGTTCCTGGAGAACGCCGCGTAGAGCCGCGACTGTCCGCGCGGACAGTCGATGGGTGCGAACTCGTGCGACAACTGTCCCCGGGGACAGTTTGCATCACAACCCCTTGACGATCGCACTCGACGCGATGGGAGCCCGGTGCCACGCAGGCGGTTCGCCGGCGTTGCTCGTCCGACTCTCGCTCACTCGCGAACATCCGGCCGCCCCGATCACACCGAAGCTCCATCGCGATGACCCGCCGGGCGAAAGTCCTGCTTCGTCCCTCGCGGCGCCAAAAACGCCAGCGCGTCGCGCACGCGCGCTTCGAGCGATGCCTTGGGGAAGGACTCGCAATGCACCGCCGCGCGCCGCGCATCATCGAGCCGGAACCCGAGTGCGCGTAGCCACGGGATGACGTCGAGTTCCTTGGCGCGCCGGGATGATGCCTGAGCTTCGGCGTCGCCTTGCTCGGCGCGCAACTGTTGCGCGCAGATGCGCGCCTCGGCAGCCAGTCGCTCGGCGGCGATCCGCGCTTCGGTCGCGACTCGTTCCGCGGTCACCCGCGTCGCCGCCGCGCTCGCAGCCTGTTCCTCCCGCTCCTTCGCCTCCCGCTCCTTCGCCTCCCGCTTCTCCCGCGCGACCCGCTGCGCCTCCTCGCGCTTGGCCTGCATGAACTCAGCACCAAACGTGCGCTCCGCCTCAAGCTGGTTGTGCACGCGGCACCGCTGCCGCATCCCGGCCACGGTTGCCTTTCCACCGCGCGCGACTTCTTCTACGTGATCGAACTCCAGGAAGTTGCGCTCCTCACAGCGGTGGCCCGCATCGCTCACGAAAGTGCACTGCCCGCCATCGCGCAGCCACACCTCACGCTTCACATGCGCTGGAATGTGGCGTGCGCTCTTCGTGACGCGATGAGTCGCGCGACGCGGCCGCGAAGTCGCAGCGAACTTGCGCTTCTCCAGTTTCACGATCAGCGCGTCGAGCGCACGGTCGAGAACTTCCGCCATGTCGCCCGAAGGAAGTTGGTGACTCAGCAATTCCTGGGCATAGCGCAGCTTGTCGTGCATGCAGCGGCTGACGGTGATTTGAAGCGCGAAGCGAGCTTCCGAAAGCGGGGATACTTTTGCCCGGGGAATCGCCGTCTCGACTGTCCGCGAGGACAGTTGCTCGTCGGCCTTACTTCCAACTGTCCCCGGGGACAGTTGATCGCCGACTGCAGTTCCAGGTGCCCCCGGGGACCCTTGATCACCCAGCATGGGTGGCGGCGCCGGGACGACCTCCAACTTCGCCGGGACATCCTGCTTCGGGAACCGCTTTGCGACCAACTGCCCGAGTTCGGACTTGGGGACGTGGGCGGCCGCGGCGATTAACTCGTCCGCGTTCGCATGAGTCAGATGGGCTGCCAGCAAGATGACGCCGCTGAGGCTCAGTTTCCCAGTGGCCAAACCCTCGAATAGGGCGGGATGCCGCCGCGCCACCCGCGCCACACGAATGCGCTTGAGTGCCGCCTGTTCCGATAACCCGATCACGTGCTCACAGAATGCGAGCATCGATGGGTAGCCTTCGTCCCGGTACGACTGCCGCGCGTCGATCTCGCCGACGTGGGCCACCGCCATGGCCATCGCGCCGCTCTCATTGCGATGGAAGAGAACTGCATCACGGTGCAAAACAGGCTTGGCGAGATGCTCCAGCGAGTAATTCCTCATGACTGCTCCGCACGCGCAAACAAAGTCGATCGCGGTGGCAATGACTTCGGGAGTGATTGTAGCGCGAGGGTTTTCGACGCACGGAGATGCGCGCAGGGCGCGCAAAACACCGCGACGCGAAAACGTTCGTGGCGGCACGCACAAGACGCGTTGCGCGGCGTGGTGCGCGAGCAAGCGCGCGACTACGTGGGCATCCGCGACTTAGCGGTGGTGGGGTGCGCGGGAGGTGTCAACAAGAATATTCGCATGACACGAATTCTCTTTTCCGCCCCACCGCGATCCGCTCGCGTCCCGCTCAAACCTGACCCGCTCCAACGCGATCGCCAATTCCCAACGGTCCGCACGGGCAGTCGACCGTCAGCGAGGCGTCGAGTTCGGCGGGTAGTTGGCTGCCATCCGCTGCCCCAACTGTCCCCGGGGACAGTTTGCATAACGATTCCTTGACGATCGCGAGCGATGCGATGGGGTTCTCACGTCCCGGAGGCTGCGCGCCCCCCGCATCGTCTTACCGAACTAAGGACAAAACGGTCTCGTATTCTGCGGACCGGTCCCCAGCGCGGCCTGCACCGCCATCTTTGCGATCGCAGAGGCATCGGGGCCCGTCACGCTATTGTTGTTTTGTAGTCATCCCGCGGATGCGGTGTGGCGCCGAGTCCGATCTTCACGACTTCCGCTCCGACCAGCGAAGCATCCGCCCCGTTGACCGCCGCATTGGGGGAGCCGAGGCCATTCACGTCGTACGCGGCCACCACCAGCGCCGGTAGCACAGCCACACCGTCCGCGTAGACCTGCGCGCACGGCGAGGACGAACCGACGTTGAGCACCGTGCCAGGCGATGTCGTGACGTTCGTGGTCGGAGTGACGTTCGCGGCACCCTGCACCTTGAAGGTGAACTGGCCGAGCGCGTTGGTTACTCCCATGATCTTGTTGCCACCCAGGTAGGTCTGGCCGGTCGTGCTGTTCAGTTGATCGCACGACAGTTGGATATCCGGGCAGCCTGAAAAATCGATCACTACCGTACTGCAACAGACCACGTTGTTCGCGGCATCGCGAACGATGACTTGGAAATTGCCACAGCGATTGTCGCTGCAGCCGTCTGGGCTGCCGGCGGTTGAGCCCTCGACGACGATGTACTGGCCTTGGAGCGTGTACCTCGACGGGTCAGGGAGTTCGGCGACCTGTGCACGTCCGCTCGACGCGAGCGCCGCGAGTGAACACGCGGCCACCACGCAGGCAGCAAGAGACGGGACCTTCATGAAACGTTCCTCCGAGGCGACACCAGATCATTCAGCGACTGGGGGGACCACCCGCATACCCCTGGCGCCGGACCTGACCCCACCGCTTTCGCCCGCGCCCCCCCGCATACCCTTGCCCGCCATGGGCCTAGCCAGCCCCTGCCGCCGGCCCCAGACGCTGGTGCAGAAGCCGCATCCCTCTGGCCGATAACAGTTTGCGGTAGTCCCATGCGCGTTTCGACGGCTCGCGACGAGTGTCGCGGGTTCCGTCGTTCATTCGCGGATGGGGGAATTCAGTTCTGGTTCGGGCGGGCGCGCGTCACGTCGACGCGTTCCTTCATTTGTCGTTTCACACAGCGCTCATTGATGAGCGTTCATTTAATCCCGGAGGAGCAGCATGAAGTTGCACACGTGGTCCTTTCGCGCCGCAAAGTTCATGGCGGCAACCAGTCTCGTGCTCGTTGCGTCCGTGATGTTCACGCCGCGCGCAGCGTTCGCAGCGGACAACCAGGCCAGCGGTGATATCGCCGGCAACGCGACCAACCTCGGTACCTCGAACATCTTCACGATCAACTCGACGCAGCTGTCGCTCGTCAAGGCTGCCTTCCTCACTGACGGCACGCCGATCGCGAACAACGCGACGGTCGCCAAGGGCACGCCCGTCAAGTTCCTCATCTACATGGACAACTCGACGGCCGTCCCGGTCGACTCGGTCAATGTCGTGGACGCGCTGAATGCGGCGTTCGTGTACCAGCCGGGAACGATCCGTGTCAGCAACACCGTGAACACCGGTTCGACGGTCGCGGCGATCTATGCGGCGGCGAATGCGGCGGCGGTGCTGAGCGATGCGGTCAGCGGCGCGGACGTGGCCGGTATCACGGGTACGACGATCAGCGCGGGTACGTCGGCGGGTAACGGTCTGGTCACGGTTCCTGCGAGCAAGGTGTGGGCTGTGATCTTCACCGTGAAGGTTCAGTAACGAGGTCAGGCTGCGTGCGGATGCCCTGACGCGAATCCTTCGCGCCCGTGCATGCACGCGAGACTCTTAACGAGCGTATCGAACGACTGTGACCTGCACTAACACACCCCTGGCACGGCTGAAGTACTGGCTATTCGTGCTCTTGGGATGGGCTTTGTTGGCCGGATCAGTGCCGGCCCACGCTGCGACGAATGCGGTGAAGGGCGGTATTGGCGGAACCGACAACGGCACCCTCCTGGGCGGCGACGGCACAGGCCCAGCCTTGGTCACGTTCAACGTGACGGATCTTGCCCTGGTGAAACAGGCGCGCGATCTGAGGGGAGCGGTGTTGCCCGGTGGCGGTAACGTTGCCGCAGGTCAGGACCTGTACTTCGTGCTGTACGTCGATAACGCCACACCGTACTCGATCGACGATCTGCAACTGACGGACCCGTTGAACGAGTCGCAGTTCACGTACGTCCCGAATTCGCTCGCCGTCACCACGGTGGCCAGCGGTTCGAGCGACGCAGCGGTATGGAACGCCACGTGGACACC
>JANLOX010000094.1:0-9158 GCA_031366795.1 Candidatus Eiseniibacteriota bacterium
GGTGTGCCCGCCGAGGTGGGCGACGAGGTCGTGCTGTTCGGCGACCAGGGCGATGCCTCGCTGCCGATCGACGAGGTCGCCGCGTGGAGCGGGACGCTCGCGTATGAAGTGATGTGCACGATCGGCAAGCGCGTCACGCGCATCTACGTGAAGGGCGGACGCCCTGTGAAACTGACGACGCTGGTGGGCGAGCGCACCGAGTGGGCGACGCAGGCCGCCGACCACTTCCGCATGCGCGCCGCGGCACTCGCCGCGGTGAGGAAGGGCTAGGGCATGCGCGTGTTCTTGATCGTGCTCGATGGGGTCGGCATCGGCGCGCTGCCCGATGCGGCGAGCTATGGTGAGGCCGATGCGCGCGCCAATACGCTCGCGCACGTGGCGGAAGTCGCCGATGGCCTGAAGCTGCCACACCTCGAATCGCTGGGGCTCGGCCAGCTGGGTAAGTTCCAGGGCATCCCGCCGGCGATCAGTCCCGGCGGTGCGTTCGGCCGGCTCACCGAGCTATCGCACGGCAAGGACAGCACGACGGGCCACTGGGAATTCGCCGGGCTTGTGCAGGAGCGCGCCTTCCCGACCTACCCGCAGGGGTTTCCGCAAGAGCTGCTCGACCGCATCGGACGGCGCATCGAGCACGAGTGGATCGGCAATGTCGCGGCCTCAGGCACGGACATCATCACGCGGCTCGGTGAGCAGCACCAGAAGTCGGGCAAGCTGATCGTCTACACCTCCGCCGACAGCGTGTTCCAGATCGCCGCGCACGAGTCGACGCTGCCACTCGACCGGCTGTACGAGCACTGCCGGATCGCGCGCGAAGAACTCATCGGCCCGCACGCCGTCGGCCGTGTCATCGCCCGGCCCTTCACCGGGACTCCGGGCGCCTACGTCCGGACGGCCAATCGCCGCGATTTCTCGCTGGTGCCGCCCCGCGCTACGCTGCTCGACCTGCTGAAGAAACAGGGCCACTCTGTGACCACCGTGGGCAAGGTCGACGACTTGTTCGCGGGACGCGGCGTCACCCAGGCCATCCATACCCACGACAACGCCGAGGGTCAGGCACTGCTGCTCGATTTAGGCAAACGCTCGGGGGAGGGACTGGTGTTCGCCAACCTGGTGGATTTCGATACACAATATGGGCATCGCAACGATCCTTTAGGGTTCGCGGCGGCGCTTCAGTCATTCGATGAAACGCTGGGCGAGCTGCTCAGCCGGCTGCGCTCCGACGAGTTGTGCCTGGTGACGGCCGATCATGGCAACGATCCGACGACACCTGGCACCGATCACACCCGTGAATACACACCGTTGCTGGTGGCCGGGCCTCGCGTTCGCGCGGGACGCGACCTCGGCACACGCGAAACGTTTGCTGATGTAGGCGCCACTCTGGCCGAGTTGTTCAGCGTCGAGCGGCTGCCGTGGGGCACGAGCTTCCTGAAGGAGATCCGAGGATGACGCGACGCGTCCGTCGTACCGCCGAAGTGCCGATCGCCCCACCCGCAACGCCGCGTCACGCCAGCCCGCAGCAATTACTCGAAGAGGCCGACCTCGCGCGCGAGACGTCGTACTCGCCCTACTCGCACTTCCCGGTGGGAGCGGCTTTGCTGACGCGCGGTGGCCGCGTGCTGCGCGGCTGCAATGTCGAGAACTCCTCGTTCGGGCTGTCGATGTGCGCCGAGCGCACCGCCTTGCTGAAGGCCGTGAGCGAGGGCGAGCGCGACTTCGTCGCCCTGGCGATCACCGCCGGCCCGGGGGCAGTGCCCACGCCGTGCGGCGCCTGCCGCCAAGTGCTGCATGAGTTCGCGCCGGGCATGTGGGTCTACTGGCGCGACGCGGCGGGCCGCATCGTCGGCCGCAAGCTGGAAGAATTGCTGTCGAGCCCGTTCGTGTTCCTCGATCCCAAGGCGCATGCGCCGCGGGGCTCGGCCAAGGGCAAGGCCGCGGCGCGAGGTGCTGCGCCGGCGCGCAAGGCCAAGCCGAAGCCGTCGAAGCGGAAGCGCGCATGAGCAGCGCCCGCGATGTCGACGCGCTCGTCGATGTGATCACGCGCAAGGTGCTCGAGGAGTTGTCGGGCGTCAGTGCTCCGTCATCGCGCTCCGCCGCGGTTCACGATCACGACGCCGAGACCTGCGAGCGCTGCCGCAACTGGGGCGTCTCCGGAACGCGCGGCCCTGAAGAGACGCGCCTGCTCGCCGAGGCCGGCGCCTCGCGCGTCGTCGCGACGATGGGCTATTGCCCCGCCTCCGACGGGCTCGCTTCGATGATCGACCACACACTGCTCAAGCCCGATGCCACGCGCGGCGACGTCGAGATGTTGTGCCGCGAGGCGGCACAGTTCTGCTTTGCTTCCGTTTGCGTCAATCCGACCTGGGTGCCGCTGTGCCGCGAACTGTTGCGCGGCTCGGGCGTCAAGGTGTGCACGGTGATCGGCTTCCCCTCGGGCGCGCATGCGTCGGACGTGAAGGCCTACGAGGCGCGGCGCGCCGTCGAACAGGGCGCGGAAGAGATCGACATGGTGATCAACATCGGTGCGCTCAAGTCGAAGGACTACGCGCTCGTGGAGCAGGACATTCGCGGCGTGGTGCAGGCCGGCGCGCGCGATACGGTCGTCAAGGTGATCCTTGAGACCTCGCTGCTGACGCGCGATGAGAAGATCATGGCGTGCTCGCTTGCCAAGGCCGCGGACGCAGACTTCGTCAAGACCTCGACGGGTTTCGCCGGGGGAGGCGCCACGGTCGAGGACATCCAGTTGATGCGCGAGACGGTCGGGCCCGAGATGGGCGTGAAGGCCTCCGGTGGCGTGCGCACGCGCGATGATGCCGAGAAGATGGTGGCGGCAGGGGCGACGCGGCTCGGCGCATCCGCGGGCGTCAAGATCGTGCGTGGCGAGGCGGACGGCGCCGCTTCTAAAGGCTACTGAGATGGCCGGGGCGCGTGAGCTGATTCGCGACAAGCGCGATGGCAAGTCGCATGGCGCGGGAGAGATCGAGGACTTCGTCGCCCGCTACATGAACGGCGAGGTGCCCGACTACCAGGTCAGCGCATGGCTGATGGCCGCCTTCCTCAATCACCTGAACGACGATGAGACGCGCGACCTCACGCTGGCTCTGCTGCACTCGGGCCGACGTTTCGACTGGAGCGCCCTCGGGCGACCTTCGGCTGACAAGCATTCTACGGGTGGTGTGGGCGACAAGATCTCGCTGCCGCTCGCGCCGCTGGTGGCGGCGTGCGGCGTGATGGTGCCGATGGTCTCGGGTCGCGGGCTCGGGCACACGGGCGGAACGCTCGACAAGCTCGAGTCCATGCCGGGCTTCCAGACGACGCTGCCGCCGGACGCACTGCGCGACCAATTGGAGAAGATCAGCATATTCATGGTCGGCCAGGGCCCTGATCTGGCGCCCGCCGATGGCTGCCTCTACGCGCTGCGTGACGTGACCTCGACGGTCGAGTACGAGCCCTTCATCGTCTCGAGCATCGTCAGCAAGAAGATCGCCGAGGGCGCTGAGTCGCTCGTCTACGACGTGAAGTGCGGCGATGGCGCGTTCATGCGCGAGCCCGAGCGCGCGCGGGGATTGGCGCGGCGCCTGGTCGCGGCGACACGCACGCTGGGGGCGAAGGCCTCGGCGTTCGTGACCGACATGAACCAGCCGCTGGGCCAGGCCGTCGGCAACGCGCTCGAAGTGCACGAGAGCATCGACATCCTGCGCGGCACGGGGCCTGCCGATGTGCGCGAGCTGACGCTCGTGCTGGCGGCGCGCATGCTGTCGCTCGCCGGCGTGGGGCCCACCGACGCGCAAGCGCGCGCGTTGGCCGAGCGCGCGCTCGATTCGGGCGCGGCGTGGCAGAAGTTCCTCGAGCTCGTCGAAGCGCAGGGCGGCGACGTCAGCGCCATCGACCGGCCCGAGCCGCTTCTCGCGCGCGCGCCGCACATCGAGACGGTCACCGCGACACGCTCCGGGACGCTGACCGCGGTGCGCAACTTCCAGCTCGGCGAGACGATCGTGCGCCTGGGCGGCGGCAGGCTTGCCAAGGAAGACACCATCGACCCTGCGGTAGGGGCGATGATCCTGCGGCGCATTGGCGACCGAGTGGCAGCCGGCGAGCCGCTCGCCGAACTGCATCTCGCCAGGCCCGACGCCGGCTTCACCGAACGCATCCGCGACTGCTTCGTGATCACGGATACGCCGGTTCAGGCTCCGAACTTGGTGGTCGACGAGATCAACTAGGGCGATTGCCGCTATTGCACTGCCGGTGTTTCAGTGTCGATGATCTGTGGCGGCGGTGCGGGCGATTGCGGATTGAGCGCCGGGCCCGGGTGGGCCGTGCACAGGTCGGCGGGCTCCGAGCCCTCGGGGAACTGCTCGCTCGTCACGTTCGGGCATGATTGCGTCGCCAGCATGCCGGTCTCGGCGCATACCTCGCGCGTGACGGTGCCGGCGGGCAGCGGGAAGTCCTCGACCGGGCGCCCGCGCGTCGCCGAGAGCATGAAGTCGGTCCACGCCGGCAGGGCGGCGCGCGCCCCGGTCATTCCCGGGCCGATCTTGCGCTTCTGGTCGTAGCCCACCCACACGCCGGCCACGAGGCTCGGGACGTAGCCGACGAACCAGGCGTCCATGTAGTCGTCCATCGTGCCCGTCTTGCCCGCCGCGGGAATCGTGAAGCCCAGTGCGCGTGAGGGGGCACCCGTGCCGTGATCGATGACGCTCTGCAGCATCGAGGTCATCACGCCCGCGGATTCTTCCGATAGCACTTCGGTCGGGCGCGGGGTGTTCTTCTCGAGTACGTTGCCGCTCTTGTCCTCGACTTTTAGAATCGTCATTGGCTCATTGCGAATGCCGCGGTTCGCGAACACGCCGTACGCCGAGGTCAGCTCGAGCAGCGTGACTTCGCTGCTGCCCAGCGCGAGCGACAGGTTCTGGCCGAGCGGGCTCTTGATGCCCAATCGCCGTGCGTAGGTTGCTACGAGCGAGGTGCCGACTTTGCGCAGCAGCTTGATCGCCGGGATGTTCACGGACTCCTGCAGCGCATAGCGCAGCGTGATTGGCCCGCGGAACTTGTGGTCGTAGTTCTGGGGCTGGTAGGGCTTGCCATTGGCGCCGCCCGGGAAGCTCACGGGTTCGTCGACGACGATGTCGGTGGGGCGGAAGCCATTGTCCATCGCCGCCGCATACACGAACGGCTTGAAGGCAGAGCCTGGCTGCCGCTCCGCCTGCACCGCGCGATTGAAATTGCTCTGGTTCCAGTCGCGCCCGCCGATCATCGCGCGCACGTAGCCATTGCGCGGATCGATCGCCACCAGAGCGCCCTGCAGGTAGGGCGTGATAACGCCGCCACCGCGCGCGGAGTCCGCCATCGCGGGGTGGTAGTTGGCGCGCGTCAGCTTGGTCTTGAGGTCCGCCTCGATCGAGGTGAGCTGCTTCTCAAGGGCGCGCTCGGCCGCCAGCTGCAGGTCCATGTCGAGCGTGGTGTAGATCCTGAGCCCACCCTCGTAGACGGCGTTCGAGCCGTAGCGCTCATCGAGATGCAGCCGGATCAGTTCGACGAAGTAGGGCGCGCGGTCGTTGCTGTAGCGCACCGGAGTGACGCCGAGCGGCGCGCGGATAGCGTTGTCGAACTCGACCCGCGTGATCGCCTTCGTCGCCAGCATATTGCGCAGCACCTTGCCGCGGCGCAGCTTCGAGGCCGCAGGCTTGCGGCGCGGGGAGTACTGGCTGGGGTTGGCGGGCAGCCCCGCGAGCAGCGCGCACTCGGGCAGCGTCAGTTCGGCGAGCGGCTTGCCAAAGAACGTCTTGGCGCCAGCCTCGACCCCGTAGGCGCCTTCGCCGAAATAAATCTGGTTGAAGTACAGCTCGAGGATCTGGTTCTTCGAGTAGGCGCGCTCGATCTGCACCGCAAGCGCGATTTCCTTGAGCTTGCGCGACATCGTGCGTTCCTGGGTGAGGAACAGGTTGCGCGCCAGCTGCTGGGTGATGGTGCTGCCGCCCTCGGTGGTGTGCATGTGGAGGACGTTGCTGACGGCGGCGCGGCCGACGCCCCACAGGTCGACGCCCCAGTGCTGGTAGAAGTTGCGGTCCTCGGTCGACAGCGTGGCGTTGATCAGGTTGCGCGGGATCTGGTTGAGGTGCACCGAGGAGCGGTTTTCCTTGAAGAATTCGTGCAATACACGGCCGCGCGCGTCGAAGACGACGCTCTTCACCGGCGCCTGGATCTGGCTGAGCTGCTCGGGGCGGGGCAGATCGTGGCCAAGCCACTGCACGAGACCAAACACCGCTCCAGCCGAGCCGCACACGGCGACCACGACGAGCGTGAGGAAGAGCTGCCAGGGGAAGCGGCGCGCGGCGCGCACTGCCGCCTTCGATGCGGAGGAGGGAAGCGTCAAGTGAGTCCTTTCAGTGTGGAGGGTCCAGATGCGTCGTGCGCTCGCAGGCTAGGGGGCGCTGTCGAAAGGGGTCAAGCGCTTTCGCCGGGTTTGAAGCCCCGCGCAGGCCCGCCTAGAATCCCCACTGCGAACTATTGCCTTGGGATGCGGACCTCACGCGGGGAGTTGCAATGACGCCTGAACAACAACGGGACCTGTTGACCGCGGGTACCGAAGAGATCCTGCCGGCGGGCGCACTGCTCGAACGCTTGGTCGCCAGCGCCAAGGAGCGCCGGCCACTGCGCGTGAAGCAGGGTTTCGATCCCACCGCGCCCGACATTCACCTCGGCCACAGCGTGGGACTACGTAAGTTGCGCCAGTTCCAGGACCTCGGCCACCAGGTCGTGCTGATCGTCGGCAACTACACGGGCATGGTCGGCGACCCCAGCGGCCGCAACAAGACGCGCCCGCAGCTGACCGAGACCCAGGTCGAGGACAATGCGCGCACCTACCTCGAGCAGTTCTTCAAGGTACTCGAGCGCGATCCGGCGCCACCGCGGCTGCCGGTCGAGGTGCATCGCAATGGGGATTGGTTCAGTAAGATGAGTTTCATGGAAGTGATGCGGCTCGCCTCTCAATATACGATCGCGCGCATGCTGGAGCGCGACGATTTTTCCAAACGCTATGCCGCGCAGCAGCCGATCGCCATTCATGAACTGTTCTACCCGCTGATGCAGGGATACGACTCGGTGGCGATCCGCGCCGATGTGGAGCTCGGCGCCACCGAGCAGAAGTTCAATCTCATCGTGGGCCGAACGCTGCAGGAGCTGCATGAACAAAGGCCGCAAATCGTCATGACGCTGCCGGTGCTGCCGGGGCTCGATGGCGTGCAGCGCATGAGCAAGAGCCTGGGCAACTACATCGGGGTCACCGATGAGCCCTCGAACATGTTCGGCAAGGTGATGAGCCTGCCGGACGCGGCGATGGCGTTGTATTGGCGGCTGGTCACGGATGCGAATGCGGAAACGCTGGCGCGTGTGAATGCCGCGCTCGCGGATGGCAGTGTGAATCCAATGCAGATCAAGAAGCAGCTCGGGCACGCGCTGGTGCGCATGTACCACGGGGTGGCGGCGGCGGAGCGCGCGCAGAACGACTTCGAGTTGCAGTTCTCCAAGCGCGCGACACCCGAGCACCTCGAGGAGTTCGGTCGCGCTGCCCTCGATGCGGTCGCCAAGGATGCAACGCAGCCCACGGTGCTCGATTACGCGATCGCTTCAGGGATCAGCGAGTCCCGCGGGGCCGCTCGACGCATGGTGGAGCAGCGCGCAGTGCGGGTGGACGACGAATTGGTGGCCGCCTGGGACCAGGTTTTCGATCCCGCACAAGCACATATCGTGCGTATTGGCCGCAAGATGCGTAGGTATCGGCCGGATTAGTTTTGCAGCAGGGGGCGGGGCGCAATGAAAGGCAACTCTTGTACGTTTCCTGACTTAGCCGTAACACGTTTTATTACAGCGGTTTGCCGCCTCGATGCCGGATTTCACCACCCGACTTGGGGTGGGTCGCTTGACACCTGCGCGGGCCTCCCATATGTTGCCCCTGTCGCAAGGAACCACCTCTCGCAGGACAAACCACTTGACTTCATCAGCGGTCGAGAGTAAGTTCCGCGTCCGCTTTTTCCCTAGCGGGAAGAAGTGCTGATTTTCTTTGCTCTTTGATAATCGAATAGCGCACGTGACTTTGAAGGCCCTGCGAGGGCCCCGCAACCATCTTGCCGCAAGGTGAGGTGGAAGTCGGGGATTCACCTTGCATATAAGATCCATGAGGCCAGAGCTTCGGCACTGGTTCTCATGATCTCCGTTATTAAAAATTCATCACGGAGAGTTTGATCCTGGCTCAGAACGAACGCTGGCGGCGTGGATTAGGCATGCAAGTCGAACGCGAAAATAGGAGCAATCCTATGAGTAGAGTGGCGAACGGGTGAGTAACGCGTGAGAAACCTGCCTTCATCTGGGGGATAACACTCCCAACGGGGTGCTAATACCGCATGAGACCACGGGGCTGCATGGCCCTGAGGTCAAAGGTGGCCTCTATTTATAAGCTACCGGATGAAGATGGTCTCGCGTCCCATTAGCTAGTTGGCGGGGTAACGGCCCACCAAGGCGACGATGGGTAGCTGGTCTGAGAGGATGGTCAGCCACACTGGGACTGAGATACGGCCCAGACTCCTACGGGAGGCAGCAGTCGAGAGGCTTCGGCAATGGGGGAAACCCTGACCGAGCGACGCCGCGTGCAGGATGAAGGCCCTTGGGTTGTAAACTGCTTTTGTTGGGGAAGAAATGCGACCAGGTGAATAATCTGGTCGTTTGACGGTACCCGACGAATAAGCTCCGGCTAACTCCGTGCCAGCAGCCGCGGTAACACGGGGGGAGCAAGCGTTGTTCGGAATCACTGGGCGTAAAGGGCGTGTAGGCGGTTAAGTAAGTGGGATGTGAAAGCCCCCAGCTCACCTGGGGATCTGCATTCCAAACTGCTTGACTTGAGTATGGGAGAGGATAGGGGAATTCCTGGTGTAGCGGTGAAATGCGTAGATATCAGGAGGAACACCGGTGGCGAAGGCGCCTATCTGGCCCAATACTGACGCTGAGGCGCGAAAGCTAGGGGAGCGAACGGGATTAGATACCCCGGTAGTCCTAGCCGTAAACGGTGATCACTAGGTGTTGGAGGCATCGACCCCTCCAGTGCCGCAGCTAACGCATTAAGTGATCCGCCTGGGGAGTACGGCCGCAAGGTTGAAACTCAAAGGAAT
>JANLOX010000096.1:0-2728 GCA_031366795.1 Candidatus Eiseniibacteriota bacterium
GACGGTCCGTCAGATCGGCGGGTAGGTTCGACCGCGTGATCAACGACATCGGTGCAATCGACCTCATGCTGGGTATACCGACCGGCGACCCCCGCCGTTGGTACGACTTCTTGCGCAAGCAGTTGCTCGACCGTGAGAGCCGTGAAGACTTCGAGTTCCCCGCGCAGTACATGTTCAAGAACGTCCCGCATCTCGAGGAGCACATGGACGACCCGGTGTCGTACGTGCTCTCGGAGATGGACCGCCACGGGATCGCGATGGCGATGCTCGGGTCGTCGTTCAAGAACGACGAGACCCAGAACACCATCAAGCAGCACCCGGACCGCTTCTTCGGCAGCTTCGAAGTGGACCCGAACCGCGGGATGGAAGGGGTCCGGGAACTCGAAGCGGCCGTGAAGGAACTCGGCGTCAAGGCCGCGACCGCCTTCCCCGCGGGCATGTCGCCCCAGGTGCCCATCAACGACAAGAAGTTCTACCCGATCTACGCGAAATGCGTTGAGCTCGACATCCCGATCTGTGTCTGCGCCGGAATCCCCGGACCGCGCGTGCCATTCGCGTGCCAAGACGTTGCGCTGATCGACGAAGTGTGTTGGTTCTTCCCCGATCTCAAGTTCGTCACCCGGCATGGTTGTGAACCGTGGGCCGACCTCGCGGTGAAGCTCATGCTCAAGTGGCCCAACCTGCACTACTCCACGTCGGCGTTCGCACCGAAGTTCTATCCGAAGGACGTCATCAACTACGCGAACACCCGGGGCGCCGACAAAGTGATGTACGCGGGGTACTTCCCGATGGGCCTCACCCTCGAACGCATCTGGTCCGAGATGCCCGCCGTGCCGTTCCGCGATCACGTCTGGCCGAAGTTCCTGCGCGAGAACGCGGTGCGCGTGTTCAAGCTCGATGTCTGAGGGCGCGTCGAACACCGCATACTTCGACGCATGGCGGGGTGGCGTGCTCGACACGATGATCGGCATGCCCGCGACGGCGGCCGATCGCAAGGCGACTCACTACGCGCAGTTCAACGCCGGGATCCTCGACAAGGAGGCACGCGAGAAGTTCGCGTTCCCAGCCCAGTACATGTTCAAGGACGTGCCCGACTACGCCGAGATCGACGACCCGGTCGCGCTGCTGCTCGCGGAGATGGACCGATTCAACATTGCGCGCGGGATGATCAACGTTGGTACCAACCACGTCGCGCAACAGGCGTTGATCCAACACTCCGACCGATTCGTCGGCAGCTGCAACGTCGATCCGAACCGGGGCATGGAGAGCGTCCGTGAACTCGAGATCGCGGTCAAAGAGCTCGGCGTGCGCTCAGCGCAGAGTTTCCCCGCGGGGCTGCTCCCGCAAGTACCGATCAACGACAAGAAGTACTACCCCCTCTACGCGAAGTGCGTGGAGCTCGACATCCCGATCTTCGTGAACGCCGGGGTGCCCGGGCCTCGAGTGCCGATGGACTGCCAACACGTCAAGTACATCGACGAGGTGTGCTGGTTCTTCCCAGACCTGAAGTTCGTCATGCGCCACGGCGCGGAACCGTGGACTGCACTCGCGGTGAAGCTCATGCTCAAATGGCCGAACCTCTATTACTCCACCTCCGGGTTCGCACCGAAGCACTATCCGGACAACGTCGTGTACTTCGCGAACACTCGCGGTGCCGACAAGATCATCTACGGCGGCTACTTCCCGATGGGCCTGAGCCTCGAGCGGATCTTCGCCGAGATGCCGAACGTCGGGTTTCGAGACGACGTGTGGCCCAAGTTCCTCCGCACCAACGCGGAACGCATCCTCAAACTGGAGACGTGAATTTCGTGAGCCGCGAAGCATTTGCAGCCGCACTGGCGGGAGGCGCGATCGACACCGCGACCGGCATCCCGAAGTCGCGCGAAGAGATGTTCGAGTTCTACAAGTTCATCCGCGATCAAGCGCGAGACGCGGAGAGCAAAGCGGGCGAAGGCGGGCTCGAATTCCCGGCCGGCTACATGTTCAAGGATCCGGTCACGATCGAAGCCGAGGACCTCGGCGATCCGGTCGAGTTCCTGCTCGGCGAAATGGATCGGCACGGCATCACGAAGGTCATCACCAACGTCGACGACGGCGGCAATGGGGCACGTGCCGTGCGCGACTACCCCGATCGATTCGCCGCCGGTATCGGCGTCGATCCGAACCAGGGCATGGACGCCGTTCGCCGCATCTCGCGCATTGCCGACGAGTTCGATCTCAAGGCCGTGAGCGCGTTCCCCGCGGGCCTGTACCCGCAGGTCGCGGTGAACGACAAGAAGTTCTACCCGATCTACGCAAAGTGCGTTGAGCTGGACGTCACGTTCGCGACCACCATCGGCGTGCCGGGCCCGCGCATCCCGTTCGCGCCCCAAGACGTCGCCCACATCGACGAGGTGTGTTGGTTCTTCCCCGACCTGCGGTTCGTGATGCGTCACGGCGCGGAGCCGTGGGCCGACCTCGCAGTGAAGCTCATGTTGAAGTGGCCGAACCTCTATTACTCCACGACCGCGTTCGCGCCGAAGTACTACCCGGAAGACATCATCAAGTACGCCAACACGCGTGGCGCCGACAAGATCATTTGGTCTGGCTACTTCCCCGCCGGCCTGACCTACGACCGGATCTTCGCCGAACTGCCCGACGTGCCGTTCAAGGACGACGTGTGGCCGAAGTTCCTCCGCGAGAACGCGATCAAGGCCTTCAAGCTCGACCAGTAGGAGCGCCGCATGGG
>JANLOX010000129.1:0-10960 GCA_031366795.1 Candidatus Eiseniibacteriota bacterium
ACCAGCCGAGGCCACCGCCGGCGTACACCATCGGGAGCGGTGAAGCCCACGCGGATGCCATGACCGGCCACTGGCGCACCTTGATATCACCACCGCTACCGAATGAGTCCTGCCGATAACCGATTGATCCCTCGACCTTCAAGAACGGAAGCAGCGGGACACGCAGCGCGAGCCCGCCGAAGGCCTTGGCATTCCCTGCGTTGGCGTCAGTAGACTTGGTGGCACCGAGGGAGGGAATGATTTCGATTGCGTGTGCGCGGCTGGCGGCCGAGGTTACGAGCACTGTGAGGACGCACACACCCACGATTTGCCGTGCCACGAATGCGTGGCGATGCTTGTTGGTCATGAAGGCTCCTTTGCTTCCCTGCGGAACGTTTGCCATCGCGGTGGATGCCGCATGAACTTCGCCTGGCGAACGGCGGTGAGCGCGGCGTCGCCTGATCCGGCGTTCACGCGCCCACTGCGCATGGGGTCAGCGCATGATCTGGGCCAGCGGCGGGGAGCCGCGGAGGGATCACCTAAGCTATTGCGGGGACATAAGGTGCAACGCTCTGCCAGCGGCCTGGGGACGCCCGGTAAGACGCGGGCGAGGCGGCAGGAACTTCAAACTGAGGCGGGAACTTCAACGCAGGGGCGTGCCCCGCAGCCGCTACAGCACCGGCGTGCGCAGCTCCGTCCCGCCACGCTTCACGAGGCTATCCACCACCGCGATCAGTTCATTGGGATCGGCGGGCTTCGACAGGTACATCTGGAATCCCGCGCCGAGGATGCTGACCCGGTCCTCGATCTTGGCGTACGCAGTCAGCGCTACCGCGGGGACTTGCCCCCCGTCCTCGGGCCGGCGTGCGCGAACCTTCCGGATCAGGGAGTAGCCGTCCTCACCCGGCATGGCGATGTCGGAGACCAGCACGTCGGGCCGCCATGCATCGAACACGTCCAGCGCCTCTTTGCACGAGCCCGCCACGCGCGCTTGCGCGCCGCAAGCGTTGAACATCACCATGAGCGCTTCGCTCGCACTGGGTTCATCATCTACCACCAGCACGCGAATGCCATCCAACTGGGCCGGGTACAGATTCGCGAGCGAATCCCTCGCGATGGGGTGCCGGCTCGGCGCGTGGGCGGCGGGTTCCACCGTCGCCAGGAGCGGAAACTCCACGACGAACTTCGACCCTTGGCCTGCCCCTTCGCTGGCGGCGGTGATCTCGCCGCCGTGCAATTCGACGATATGCCGGACGATCGATAGCCCCAATCCCAGGCCGCTGTGCCGTCGCATCGGCCCACCCGTGCCCTGGCGGAACGGCTCGAAGACGTGCGGCAGGAAGTCCGCATCGATGCCGATGCCCGTGTCCCTGACCACGATCTCCACATGCGACTCAACGCGCTGGAGCACCACCTGCACGGTGCCGCCCTTCCCCGTGAATTTGATGGCGTTGGACATCAGGTTCCACATCACCTGCTGGAGACGTTCGGAGTCGCCGGAAATCCGTCCCGCACGCTCGTCGAGTACCAACTGCATGCGGATCTGCTTGGCCTCCGCCGCCGGCTGCTGCGACTCCGCAGCGACCTTGATGATCGGCATCAAGTCGAGCGGCCGGACATCCAACCGGAACTTCCCGGCGACAACACGGGACACGTCCACCAGATCGTCGATGAGCTGTGCCTGCGACAGCACATTGCGTTCGATGACCTCGAGCGCGCGTTGCGTCTTGGCTTCGTCGAGCGTGCCGCTGCGCAGCAGCTGGGTCCAGGTGAGGATCGGCGCCAGCGGATTGCGCAATTCGTGTGAGACCGTCGCGAGGAACTCGTCTTTGAGATGGCTGGCCGCCTCCACTTCAGTCAGCGTGGCCCGCGCCTCGCTTTGCTCACTCTGCGCCGTGGCCAGCGCGACCGTCTGCTTCAGGTAGCTGCGATTGAGCACCGCGATGAGCACGAGGCACAGGAACACGAGCAGCAGGATCGTCGCGATGGTGACGATCACGACAGCATCCTCGGCGCGGTTCACTGCCGTGCGGGACGCGGCCAGGCTGCGATCGCTCGTCGCTTCGACCCGCTGCACAAGCGCGGTCAACGACTGGTCGAACCGGGCACCACGCTCGAGGACACCCTCCAGCGACGGGATCGACATCGGAACAGCGGTACTGCGAGCGGCATTCAATTCGCGCTCAAATGCTTCCTCATGGGTGCGCTCCACGTTCAGGACCCGGTCGAGCAACAAACGGACCTCGGGATCCCCCACGCGGGAGCGCAAAACGGCGGCCAGTTCCC
This sequence comes from Candidatus Eiseniibacteriota bacterium, assembly GCA_031366795.1. GTDB lineage: Bacteria > Eisenbacteria > RBG-16-71-46 > RBG-16-71-46 > RBG-16-71-46 > JANLWK01. The sequence continues at coordinate 2,266 of JANLOX010000129.1, forward strand.
GCACCCGCGAGCTTCCGGCCCGTGCCGCGGACTCGAACGAGACGCTGCGAGTGAGCAAGCAGGCCCGCACATCGGCAATCTTCTTGATCCCCGAGAGCTGGAGGTTCTTGGCGTCCTGAAGATCCTGGCCCACCCCATTGGAGAGCACGTCCGTGTTGACGATCAGCACCCTTGAGGCGAACAGGGATGCGGCGCTCGTCAGGATCGCCAGCAAGCAAATCGCGATGACACCGGTGATCAGCTTGCGCTGGAATGTCCATTCTGGCACGACGGATCCTCACCTTTTGACGGTGCTTCGCCCTGACACGCGCATGACTGAATGCTGTCCTTCACTCCATGGTCCCACAGCAGCGGCAGATCCGATGCGGCCTCAATTGTGGCCGTGCAGTGAGCGCACCGCTCGAACTCGCGGGAACGCGCTCCCTCCTCAGCGTTCATTCGTTGCAGAGCATGGTTATGGAAGGCTTCGGGCTAGTGACGCTTGCCGTTCCCGTGGTGCTTGCCATTGTCGTGGCCGTTGTCGTCACCCTTCCCTTTGCCATAGCCATGGCCGCGGTCATTGCCACGTCGGCCATATCGCGAGTTCCCGTGCTCGTCGGTCCAGGCCGCAGGGTAGTTCCGCCAGTGGTCACGCGGCACCCGGGTGAACTGGCTCGGGACGTAACGATCCTCGATCCACATGAATTCACCGCGATCCCGCCGGGAGCGGTACCACCGATCATTGCAGTAAGCGTAATAGTTACCGCCGTAGCGGAACATGTCGTATTCCGGGCGTTGGTCCCCGCTGATCTCCCGTATGTTCGTGCCGCGAATCGTCCGCCACCGCGGTGCTGACCCGAAGTTAATCTGCAAGCTCGCGGCCGTACCCGAGGCCATCTGATCGTGACGATTCTGTGCTTGCGCCGCAACGGTGATGGCGAGCGCCAAGCTCAGCGCAAATGACGGTGCCAAGAGCCGTGCCATTGTGGATCTGCTCATGAAGAATCCTCCAGTGAACGGCCTCACGAAATGGGTGAACGCGAAAGGCTGCGATCGAGTGGTGCGCACCTGGCAGGAGCGAAAGATCGTTCCGCGGCAGAATCACGCGAGAAGCATGCCACGCGCAGCAGTACCCGGGGTGCGGGGCAAGTGCCGCATGAGCGGCGCATTCTGGGCGGCGGCGCCGGCGAAGCCCGCGGCAACGGGGCGCGTGTGGATATTCGTGGGGCCACTCTGCAACAACTACAAGGATTCGGCACCCAATGTACAAGGCAGAAGGACCGCCGCCGCGCGTCGTGCTCCATGGCGGCGCAACGGAGCGCTACTTCGCGGCGTAAAGATTCAGCCGATTATAGAGCGTCTTGAGGCTGACTCCGAGGATCTGTGCCGCCTGCTTCTTGTCGCCCGCGCATTGGTCGAGCGTCGCCAGGATCAGGGATCGCTCGGATTCCTCGAGCGATCCTCCGACGGCCACAGGCGCGGTCTTACCCACCGTCAGGGGGCCGCTGCCGGGGACCAGGTGCGGCATCTCGATCACGTTGTCGTACATGATGAAGGCGCGCTGGATCTCGTTCTTGAGCTCGCGCACATTGCCGCGCCATGAATGACCCTCGACGCGATCGCGCGCCGCGGCGCTCAACCGCTTGGACGTCCCTTCGGCTGCGTTGAGCGATTCGAGGAATTGCTCAGCCAGCAGCAGCGCATCACCGGTGCGCTCGCGCAGCGGCGGCAGCACGATCGGGAACACGTTGATCCTGTAGTAGAGATCCTCGCGCAGCTTGCCCTGGGCGACGGCCTCGAGGGGCACGCGATTGCACGCCGTGATCAGCCGCACATTGACAGGAATCGGCACCTCACCGCCCACTCGCACCAGCACGCCGGACTCGATGACCCGCAGCAGTTTGGTCTGTAACTCGATGGGCATCTCGGTGACCTCATCGAGGAACAGCGTCCCCCCGGCCGCGCGCTCGAAGCAGCCGCGCCGCATCTGGGTGGCTCCCGTGAAACTCCCGCGCTCGTGACCGAACAGTTCACTCTCGATCAACGTCTGCGGGATCGAACTGCAATCGAGCGGCAGGAAGGGCTTGCGCACGCGACCGCTGAGCTCGTAGATCGATTGCGCGACGAGTTCCTTGCCGGTTCCACTCTCGCCGGTGATGAACACCGTGGCGTCCGTCGGCGCGACCTTGGTGACCAGGTCGTAGACCCTCTGCATGGCGGGTGAGCCACCCGTCAGCTTGCCGAAGCGGCCGAACTTGCGCAGCTCGCCACGCAGCGAGCCGACTTCCTCGTTGAGCGTGCGCAGACGCGTGACGTGCGCCAGCACCGCCTTCAACCGACGGTTGTCGAGCGGCTTCGTCAGGTAATCGAGCGCACCGAGCCGCAGCGCCACGATCGCGGAATCGACGGTGGCCATGCCCGAGACGAGGATGACATCCGCACGGGATGTCTCCTTGATCTCACGCAGCAGGTCGATCCCGTTTCCGTCGGGGAGCATGAAATCGATCACGACGAGATCCGCCGGGAGGGCTGCGAGTTGCTCGCGAGCGTCCTGCAGGGAGCGGGCACCAGAAACGGCAAACCCCTCCTGTGTAGCGATCTCCGAAATTCCCTCGAGAAAATCGGCGTCATCATCTACGAACAGTGCCCGGAGCATTAGGTTGTCCCTTCAGTGGCAATCTAAAGTAAGACACTACCACAGCGGGCGGTTGCGCCTGCCGCCCCGGTGCCGGTGGGTTAGAATCGACTAGCAAGGCGCTATTTGGCAAGTATTACAATTCCGATCTGCCCTTTCGCGGGGATATTGACCCGATCGACTCGCAGCACGTACCAGAGGAAGGATTCCATGAACGACTCAAACCATTGCGGCATAGCTACTTGGAGCCAGATGCAAAATCATTTAAACCCTTGTTCCCTATTATCAAGCGTCCTGCCGCGATTCTTGCGTAGGTCCTCAACTGGATAAGCACGCTTCGGAACCCATCTGCGCCGCACAAGGGTCATCATGACGCGCCTGTTTCACGCCTTCGCCGAACCGCACGGACCGCCGCAATGCACCCGAATCCAGCTGCAGTGCGCCCTCGGAGTGGTCGTGCTTTGCCTCGGTCTAATGCTCGCCGACGGGACGGCTGGCGCCCAAAACGCGACCGTGACCGAGAACCAACTGCCCGGCACGCCGCCCGCGACATGGGACATCTCCGGCATCGGCGATCCCTCGATCCAGGGCTTCGCCACCGACATCAGCTACAACCGTGGCGACGTCGCCCGCTTCAAGATCAAGACGAACGCCAGCGCCTACACCGTCGACATCTACCGCCTGGGCTACTACCAGGGGAACGGTGCGCGACGGGTGAGCGCCGGCGTCGTCACGGCCACGCTCCCCCAGACGCAGCCCACAGATTTGACCGACGTCGCGACCGGCCTGGTGGATTGCGGGAACTGGGCCGAGTCGGCGCACTGGAGCATCCCCGTGAACGCCGTCTCCGGGATCTACATCGCGCGCCTAAAGCGCACCGACACGCAGGGCGCCAGTCATATCGTGTTCATCGTCCGCGCCGATTCGAGCCGTTCGGATCTACTGTTCCAGACCTCCGATGCGACGTGGCAGGCCTATAACAGCTACGGCGGCAACACGCTCTACATCGGCAACACATCCAACCCCGGCGGCCATGCTTCGAAAGTGAGCTACAACCGCCCCATGTACCTGCGCGCGGGCGGCGGCGGCTCGGCGTTCGTCGGCGATGGATTGTTCAACGCGGAGTACCCGATGGTGCGCTGGCTCGAGGCCAACGGTTACGACGTCAGCTACACCACCAACGTCGACACCGATCGCCGCGGCGCGCTGATCCTGCGGCACAAGGCATTCCTGTCCGTGGCGCACGACGAGTACTGGTCGGCGGGACAGCGCGCGAACGTGACCGCGGCGCGAAACGCCGGCGTCCACCTGGCATTCTTCAGCGGCAACGAGGTCTACTGGAAGACACGCTGGGAGGCGAGCATCGACGGCAGTGGCACGGCCTACCGCACGCTCGTCTGCTACAAAGAGGGCACGCTCGGCGACAATTCCTGCGGGGGCAAGTGCGATCCGGTCGCGGCGACGTGGACCGGTTTGTGGCGCGATGGTTGTTCGTTCACGCCACCCGCCGACGGGTGCGTGCCGGAGAATACCCTGACCGGCCAGATGAGCTGGGCCGTCTCCAACGGCACCATTCGGGTCCCTGCCACCTACAAGTACCTGCGCTTCTGGAGAAACACGAGCGTCGCGGCCCTCACGAGTGGCCAGCACGCCACATTGACTCCCAATTCCCTCGGTTATGAATGGGACTGGGAGCAATACCCGGACTCCTACCCGGCCGGACGCATACTTTTGTCCGAGACATTCCTCAATGGCCACACGCATCACCTGTCCCTCTACCGTCACCCGAGCGGCGCGCTGGTGTTTGGCGCCGGCACCGTGCAGTGGTCGTGGGGCCTCGACGGTGTGCATGAGCGCGGCGGTTCGATCCCCAGCACGGACATGCGACAGGCGACCGTGAACCTGTTCGCGGACATGGGGGTTCAGCCCGCAACCTTGCAACCCGGCCTCGTCCCGGCGACGGCATCCACCGACGCAACCGCTCCCGTCTCCACCATCACCTACCCGGCTTCGGGCGCCCAACTGCCGGAAAACAACACGGTCACCATCATGGGTACGGCCTCGGATTTGAGCGGCGCGGTGGCGGGCGTCGAGGTTTCCGTTGATGGCGGCACGACGTGGCGTCCTGCCGTCGGCACCGCGGGCTGGACCTATACCTGGACACCTACCGCCCTGGGCGCCGCAACGATCAAGTGCCGCGGCTTTGACGACAGCGGAAACATGGAGCAGGCGGGCAGCCCGCCCGTGGCAAATGCGGTCTCGGTCAACTCGGTCGCGCCGGCGTCCCCGACCTACCCGTGCTCGATCTTCCCGGCCGACGCGCCCGCGGTGGGCAGTGTCAGCAATGACGGCTCGGGGATTGAAGTCGGCTTGAAGTTCCGCACCACCGTCGACGGCTACGTCACGGGTGTGCGGTTCTGGAAAAACGCGGGTGACTTCGGAACCTACACCGGGCACTTGTGGTCCGGGGCCGGCACCTTGCTCGCCGAGGGGCCATTCGCTATTGATACGACCGCAGGTTGGAAGCAGGCCGTTTTCGGCACACCGGTCGCGATCATGGCAGGGCAGTTCTATGTCGCGTCGAGCCACAACCCCGCGGGCTGGTACTCGGAGACCCACCCGTACTTCGCGAACGCGTTCGTCCATGCGCCGCTGCAGGTGCTGGCAGATGGCGAGCACGGGCCGAACGGCATATTCGCCTATTCGGCCATCCCCGTGTTCCCGAACCAATCCTTCCTTGCGACCAACTACTGGGTCGACGTGGTGTTCTACGCCGCCTCGTCGCTTGGCGCCCCGGCGAACGACGGCCCACCCGCCGCTTTTGCTCTGTACGGCGGCGCACCCAATCCCTTCACGCGCTCAACGGTGCTGGCGTTTGACCTACCGCGCGCGGCGCAGGTGCGGCTCGAGGTGTTCGATGTGAACGGCCGGCGCGTGCGCACCCTGCTGTCCGAGCCCAAGTCCGCGGGACGGCATTCCGTGGTGTGGGACGGCAGGGATGATCGCGGCTCGATCGCCCCCGCGGGGGTTTACTTGACCCGCGCGCAGACCGGCTCGCTCCAGACCGGCGTGAGGCGATTGGTGCGGTTGCCCTGAGGTCATCGTTTCGGTGATCCGCGAGCCGCGGGGCCCGCCCGGTAGACGAGGCCACAGGCTTTCCCTTGACACAGATTGCCCGGCGAGCCAACTTCCCGGGGTGCGCGATTGGAATTGCGCATCTCGGTCAGGCTCGCACCGGCATTGGTGCTCAAGGAGGAGACGACATGAAGCGTTCTGTTGCCATCACTAGTGCTGCGCTGTTGATGACCGTTGGGCTGTTTGCGGGATCCGCCCGTGCGGCAGATGAGATGCCGTCGGGCGAGCACGCGCGGGGCGGTCTGGGCTTCCACAATTCCAGCGCACCGATCGGCGGCCGCTGGTGGATGAGCGGCGAGAAGGTCGGCATCGATGCCGGGATCGGGTTCGGCTCGACGCCCGCGAGCGGCTTCCCGAAAGAGAAAGTCACGAACTTCACCCTGGACGTCGGCGTGCCGTTCGTGCTGAAGAGCTGGAGCCGCGCGCACCTGATCCTGCGTCCTGGCCTTACTTACGGAAGCCAGCAGGTCGTCTCATCTACGCCGCCTGCCGCCTTCAACACGGACAACGCGACGTCGATGAGCGTCTCGGGTGAGTTCGAGGCCGAAGTGTTCCTGGTCGACAACGTGAGCGTCTCGGCCAGCCACGGAATCCGCTTCGACAGCCTCAACCCCCCGGGCGCCGGCGACAACATCACGAGCTTCTCGACGTTCGGCAACAATTTCACGGAAGTTGGATTCCACATCTACTTCCTCGGCGGCAGCAAGTAGCCACGCTGGCGGCGACGGCCCGCTCGCGCATGTGGCGCGGGCGGGCTGATCGCGGGAAGCGCCGCATCACCATCCGCACAGGATGGGCAGGCCGCATGCCCCGCGCGGCATGATCCCTGGCGCCCCGTCGCTCCCGAACGATGGCCCGCCGGCCCCCTCCTCCTCCTGCCCAGGCTTGCGGCAACCCACTTGCGCCTGAAGCCCGGGTGGGCAATTGCCGACACCTTAGGGGTCCCCCTCTGCCGGCCGCACAGCCGGCGGTCAGTTGCCGCACCCCAAGCCCCGGCACGGTCCATGGAACGGAACGCCATGAAGCACCTCAAGAGGCTCGGAATTGTCCTCTGCTTGGGACTCCTCCTTAGCCCCGCCGCCACGCATGCCGGGGCAGTCATCGGCACCTTGAAGCTACCCGGTACCCGCTCCCGTGTCGCTCTCGCCAGCAGCGGTCGGGCTCCAGCACACGCGGCCCCCGCCCCGCAGGCAGAGGCGGTCATCTACATCGACCGCATCCCGGACAAACTCGAGGCGAAGCTGGCGAAGAAGGCCGGGAAAGCAGTGATGGGCCAGTGCTACGGCGCATTCGTTCCACGCGTCATGGCCATCGCGGCGGGAACCAAGCTCACCTTCGAGAACCAGGACCGTGTTTATCACAACGCGTTCAGCGTCTCCCCCGTGCGCAAGTTCGATGTCGGCAAGTACGCCCCCCGCGAAACACGGGACGTGGTGTTCAACAAGCCCGGCCTTGTCAAAGTGTTCTGCGAACTGGACCCGGATGAACTCGGCTTCGTCTACGTGACGCCCAACAACGCGTTCGTGCGACCTGACGCCGACGGCCAGTTCAAGTTGCCGAAGTTGCCGCCCGGCAACTACACGGTCACGGCCTGGCATCCGCGACTGGGTTCTGTCAGCCGTGAGCTGGTGATGGAGAAGCGCGGCGACGTAGCGGTCGCGCTCGAGCTCCCCAGCGGCCGGAAGCCCAAAGCGCGCTGAGGCGGCGGTGGCGGTCGCACCCGCGCCGCCGCTCGAATCGTTCGCTGCGGTGTGACATTCCCGCAGACATGCCAGATACTCTGCCGGATGCGAAAGCTCCCCCCGCTGGATGAGATGGCCGTCAGGCCGGACGGAGTAGGGCGGCCGGTCCAGTTCTCCTTGCTCGCCATCATCATCGTGCTGCTGGGTACCTGCGCGATGCTGTTCCATTTATACGGGACCGCAACACCACGCCATCGCGAGTCGGAGGCGCGCGAACACGCGGAGCGCCTCCGCTATGCCCGGGCGCTGGAAGCCATCGCTGAGATCCAGGATAGCCTCAACGGGATCGCCGCTGTCGAGTTGCCGCAATCATCCGTGCGCCGTCCCTCGGGGTTCTCGGAGCAGCGCGCCGGGGAATCGAGCCGCAGGGCCCTGAGCCGTATCGCTGAAATCGGCTCGCTCGTTCAGCGCAGCAAGCACAAGATCGCCCAACTTGAAGGGAACCTGAACCACAGCACGTCCGAGTTTGCCGTAGTACAGCGCCTGCTCGAGTCGGCCAAGCGGACCGCTTCGCAGAAGGAGCTGCTCGTACGCCAACTTGCGGCGCAGATCCGAACATTGGACACGCGTGTCGCCGGGTTGGAGACAGAGGTCGAGCGGCGGCATGTCATCATTCAAGCCCGCGATCAAACGATTGAAGAGAAGCGCCGCGAACTAGGCACAATCTACTTCGTCATGGGCACGAAACGCGCCCTCAGGAATCAGGGCCTGATCGTGGCCAAGGGTGGTGTCCTCGGCGTGGGCAAGACCATGCAACCTTCGGGCACCGCCGATGACGGCCTGTTCACAAAACTCGACACCGATCGTGAATCCACGCTCACGGTTCCAGCACCCAAGGCGCGCATACTCAGCGCCCAGCCTGCATCGAGCTATTCCCTCGTTGCGAACGGCGACAACATGGTCCTTCACATCCGGAATCCCAGTTCGTTCAGGGGGGTCCGGCATCTCGTGATCATGACCGAATAGCGGCTTCGCTTAACGCCCTGGCCGCACCGTGACGCGGGTCCTTCCCGCGTAGTCGTGCCGCGATCTGGCTACCTCGGGCGACATCGTTCGCGGGGATGCGTTCAAGTCTGTCCTGTTCCGTCCCACCGAGCGGATTCAAGTTTCCCGTTGACCCATCGCTCGGGAGGCGCGCGCAACACGCACGAACTTCCTTGATCGTGCCCGCGACACCCCGGTAGAAAGCGATCACGCTGACACT
>JANLOX010000145.1:0-4186 GCA_031366795.1 Candidatus Eiseniibacteriota bacterium
GGGACCATCTTCCCCGGTGCGGCCTGCGTCGCCGCACTCATCGATCGGTTCACCGAGTCCTGCCACGCCATCGACATCGATGCCGACTCCTGGCGCCAGAGGAATAAGTGACGACCCCATCACGCGGGCATCGCTGCGTCAGAATCACGCGGCTTTACATGGCCGTCTACAGCGCCCAGTTCGATCAGCTCGCCCTCGCGCAACAGCAGGGGTGCGTTGTGGCCGGCGTTGCGAATGCGTAGTCGAGGATTGATCCCGTGACCACGCCGGGAAACGCGAAGGAGCGGGTGCGAACCCGAAAATCCCGGGTGCGCAGCAGCACCTGATCATGGATCTCGCGGGGCACGACGACACGAGTGGTGCCATCGGGCGAGATCGTGCGTGCCTCGACGTTGGTGAGTTTCGCGCTCTCCAGCATTGGAAGCGAAACGGTGCCCAGCTCGGAGGCGCCCCGGGCGGTCAGGATCCTGATGCGAACGTGGTGTTCCTGCGTCGTCTGGAAGCGAGCGCCGTAATCAACGTCCTGCGTTCGGATCGTCCACAACAAGACTTCGGCGTCGGCCTGGGGGGTGGTGACCACGGTCGAGTCCGAAGTGGAATCGCGGGATTGCCGCGTTTGCCCCTGGGCGGACGTGAAGGGAACCAGTGCCGCCAGCACGATCGCCGTGCGAACCAGGAGGGTCGGTCTTGGAATGGGCATCATGCGTGATCGCAGCGCAATCCCCGGAGTCGTTGAATCCCATGACGTGATGAGCTGATGCGTGCGTTGGGGGCAGGGATCATCGAAGCGAGGAGTGGACAGAATAGGGATCCCAAGCGCGGCGCATACGGACCTTACAAGGGCACTTTCGCACGAGCAAGAGATGTTTGTGCGCGCTACGCGGCACCTGGCGCGCGTTACCTCCCGGCTCCCTGACTTCGATCAAGAACCCTCGACCAACGGCCGAAAACGACGGTGCGGATGAGGCACGCAGGGTCTGCGATCCATGCGACGGGAAGAGTCACGAACGGTCGCACCAGGGGATGGGAAATGCACCGAAGCAATCGCTTTGCTCTGCTGTTTCGTGACCTTTGGATCAACGGTCTCGCCGCGTGGCCCGTCTGGCCGGGAAATATCCGGAGGAGGCTGTACCGACTCTACGGCATGGATATCGAGACCGGCGGGGTCTCGCCGGGCTGTTTCTTCGGAAGTCCGCGGGTACGGATCGGCCAGCGGACCACGGTCAACTACGATTGCTTCTTCGACAGCCTGGGGATGATCGAGATTGGGCGCGACTGCGCGATCGGCATGCAGGTGATGTTCTGCACCTCGACCCACGACCTCGGCAATGCGACTCGGCGGGCCGGTCCCTCGAAGGGAGTGCCGATCGTGGTCGGCGACGGGTGCTGGATCGGCGCGCGCGTGACCGTGCTTCCGGGCGTTACCATCGAGCAGGGTTGCGTGGTGGCAGCGGGCGCGGTGGTGGCGAAGCGTTGCCAGGCCCATGGGCTCTATGCGGGAATCCCGGCGGTTCGGGTCAGGGAACTCCCCACGCACTCGCTATCCGAAGTTCCCGGTGCGCGGGCACACGCGATACGGAACGTTGACCTGGAACCGGCGGATCCCGTTATCGAGTCACGACAATGCGACACGAGGTGAGCGAACCGTTCTGCCGGGCGACCAGGAAGTAGACCCCATTCGGGAGTGCCGCGGGATCGAGTCGCAGGGGCATTGAGCCGGACGCAACGGGACCGTCGAAGACGGGCCGTACCACGCGGCCCGTGACGTCGTAAAGGTTCAGGCTCGCCACTCCCGCCGCGCGGGCCGTGAAGGTCACCGCCGTGGACCTGGTCATCGGGTTGCCTCCCCTGACGATCAGGGCCCCCATCGCCGGTTCGCTGCGGGGAACGCTCAGCGGCGACGCGGCCTCAAGATGGAGTACGCTGCCGGAGCGATAGACGAGGACCCCGGCGATCGTGAGCAGGCCCGCCGCATCGGCAACGGCGATGCCACTCTGGACCGTGGCGCCATCGCTGAGGCGTGTCACCGTGAAGGCGACGCCGGCTCCGCTCCGGATCGGGAAGGCTTGCAGGCGGCGCGGGGTGACATCGACGCGCAGCGAGTCGGGGGCCCTGACGGTGCCGAATGACGCGGAGAGGTCGCGCAGTCGCAGGGTGGTGGCCCATTCGGAAGCGCGATCCACCAGCGTCGTGTCCCACTCGACGAACGCGTTGATGGCGCCGACGCTGTCGCCGCTCGCAACCGAGCCATCCCCGGGATCGAAGTCCGCGCTGCAGTTCGAGAGCGCGGGGAAGCTCCGGTTGATGCGATAGCGATAGAGACAGCGCGCCCCGCGCATGGGATCCCATGCCCCCGCGCTCGTGTGCGTGCGCAGGTCCCAGAAGAAGATCCCGCCGAGACGGTCCTTATTCATCTCGGCATAGAATGGAATCTTCTCCGCCCAGCCGAGGACCCGGTCGTTCTTCCCGTTGAATACGACTACGGGCGGCATCCCTGGTTTCTCAAGCGCTGCCGCGAGGGAACTCATGTTGAGGCGATCGTAGATGGGAATGCCATCGCTCGAGGGAAGATCCGTGTCGACGGTGCCCCAAAGCCGGTTGCCCTGGCTGCGGAACCCGCCGGTGGAGTTCCACAGGTTCGTGGTGTTGGGATCGTTCATGAACGAAAAGTCGAATCTCGGGACCTCGGCCTCAACCGCGGCGATGAGGTCGGGTCTCTTGAACGCCAGCCATAGGCTGCCGACACCGCCCATCGAGCCGCCGCTGGCATAGATCCGCGTCCAATCCACCGGCAGGCTCCGACGCGCCCATTCGATCGTGTAGACCATGCGCCTGAGGGTATAGTCGTTGACCCTGCCCGTGCCCGGCGACGAGTTGGCGCCGGAGGTGACGTCATAGCCTTCGTGATAGCCGAACCACCAGGTGTGGTTGTCGCCGTTCGGCAGTGGATCATCGAGCGTCAGGCGCCACTCCCCGGGCTCGCCGGATCCGCCGGTCACGAGAAGAAAGTTCTGGCCGTAGGGATGAGGGTGAATCATCAGCGCTCCGCCGCGGTCCCCGCGCACGATTCCGCAATCGAACGCCAGTCCCGCGCGATTCGCCATCGCGGGAAAGAGCGGAGTGTCCACGGCGCCGGTCCAAAGCGTATAAACCTCCACGGGCCCGCCATTCTTGGTCAGGTTGCGTTGGTAGACCGGCCGTGGAAGCCCGATGACCTCCGTCACCGGGTCCAACAGGGTATTGCCCCCCGGCGCCAGCGTGCGATCTTCGGGGGCACCCGCCGCCTGCGCGGTCGCGGCGTAGAACTCGAGCCTGCCGGTGGGCGCGGTGACCACGAATAGTCCCGTGCCCGCGGTCAACGGCGCGGCGGCCGAATCGATCGCGTACCCGCAGGTCGTGCCCAGGATCCGCGACAATCGCAGATCACACCACGTGGAATCGCCGACCGTGCCCAACAGCGTCGCGTTCGAGAGATCGGACGCCTGGGTGATCGGACGGGGCGAGCCATAGACGCGGTAAGCCCACCCGGACCCGGGCGGCGGCGTCCACGTCAGGAAGGTTTGCCCGTCGCGATGGCGCGCAGCAAGATTCGAGATCTGCTCGGTCAACGCGGGACGGCTGGTAAGCGTGACGAGGAATGTGAAGATGACGGAAACGACGCGTGCTGGGGGTCGCAACGAATACTCCGTTCTGCGGCTTTGGGGACCTCAATTCTAGAGCACCAAGCGACGGGACCAGAAGAGAAAAATGTGCGGCGAGTGAGCTTGCACGGTCGTTCAAACAACGTCGCGCAATCTGGAACCGGAATGCAAACGCATGCGTCGTTTTGCACGGCGTTGTGCAGGAGCGTTGCGCGAATTGCATCTTGCAACGGCAACCGAGGACCTTCAGGCGACGCGCGTACTACAACCATGACCGGCGGGATGCGCGGCGCTGGCCTCGTGAGCGCAAAGGTCAGGTGCGTCGCACCACCAGCAGCGTGACGTCATCGACGTGCATGCCATCACCGGCCAGCGCGCGCACATCGTTCCCGCGAGCGACAACAAATCGGGATAGGGGGTAGCGGGCTCGTCCCGCTATGCCCCTCCCACCCCACCGGACAGGCGGGTCCGCATCCGGCGGTTCGATGGTTCAACGACGGGCAAGGCGCGGAACGCCGAGCCGGTCGAAGTACGAAGTAGGCAGG
>JANLOX010000177.1:0-5330 GCA_031366795.1 Candidatus Eiseniibacteriota bacterium
CGCGTTGCCGTTCGTCGTCTATGAAACCGACAAGACGATCGCCATTCGCGAGCCGCTGCCGAGCGGCCATCTGCACTATGTAATCATCCCCAAGCGCGACATGAAGAACATCGCGGACATCACGCCGGCGGACTCGGCCTACCTGCTGGACGCTTTGCTGGTGAGCCGCCACCTGATCGAGCTGGACAAGATGGACAAGTACCGCCTGTATACGAATGGCCCGGGACTTCAGTCGGTCACCTACCTGCACTTCCACTTGGAAGACGATTTCTATTGAAATGGGCCGTAAAAGCAGGGGTTCTAAGATGCCGCCGCCCTGCCGATACCCGGAATTGCAACTCCTTGGCTAGAAACCAACGTAATTGCGGTAGGATTCTGGGCAGTTCCGGGCGTCGAACCTTCGGGGGTGGATCGCATGCGCTCTTGGTTGCGCAAAGAACTGGGTTGGCTGGTGCTGGCATTGACGCTGCTGTCGCTGCCGGGGCCTGCGTCGAAGGCGTGCGCATGCGCGCGCATGTCGACCGAGGCCGCCCGTTCGGCCAACGCCCAGATGACACGCCAGGAATGCATGCGCTGCGCGATGGCATCGTCCGCCGCATCGCGCGGGGTCAAGCAGTTGACGCGCCCCACGTGCTGCCGCTCGAAGGTGACCGACACGCACGCCGCAGCGACCCCCGCCCGCGTGCAGCTCGAACGGCCCGACAACCACACGTCGCTGCCGGCCGCGGTTGCGCCCGCGCACACCGTGAGCAGCGAGCGTCCGCGCTCGACCCGCGCTCCACCCCGTCGAGGGCTGCGCGACTCCGCCGCACCCCCGGCGTCTTACCTCTCCGACTACCTGCGGCTCTAAGCCAGAACCTCGCGGGCTCCCACACCTCTGTCTGAATTGAGGTGTGGGAGCCCGCATGCGTTTGCGCCCGCCGGCGTCCGCCGCCGCGCGTCCCCACGCATTCCGAGAGGTTCGTGACTCCATGCTGCATTCGATTTCCTTCCGGCCGCTTCCCGGTCTCGCTGTGTTTGCACTCGTCACCGGTGCCCTGGTGCACGCGGCGGCGGCGAACGAGCCACCGGCGGCCATCGCGGGCGGGCGAACGGGCCCGTTGTTCGCGGCCGATTCCACGCTCGACCTTGCGGCCTTCGAGCGCGCGGTGCTGGCGCGCAATCCCAGTTACGCCGCGATGACGGCCGCCGCCCGCGAGGCTACGGCGCACGCCGACGTCGAGGGCTCGCTCGAGGACCCGATGGTCGATCTTGGGCTGGCGCCCAACAGCTTCGGCGCCGCGAATGTCGATGTGGGATGGCGCGCCAGTGTCAGCCAGGTGTTGCCGCTGCTCGGGCAGCGTGGGCTCAAGCGACAGGTCGCGGCGGCGGACGCGGACGCGGCCCTCGGCGATGCCGAAACCGCGCGCCTCGACCTGGTGCGCGCCGCGCGCATCGCATTCTACGACGATTATCACGAGGAGCGCGCCCGCGCGACGGCGCTCGAACTGCTCGAATGGATGCGGCGCTCGAGAGCCTCGGCGTTATCGCGCTACGCAGCGGGAACCGCGGAGCAACAGGATGTCCTGGCGGCCGATGTCGAGATCGCCATGCTCGACCACCAGGCGGTGCGCGCCGAGCGCAATCGCCTGCTCGTCGAAGCACGGATCCGCGCGCTGCTGCATGTCGATCCGCTGGCGCCGCTGCCTGCACCGCCGGACACCCTGCCGCTGCCCGACCGTGACGAGGCGCGATTGCTGGTCATGCGTTCCAACGAACGCGCCCGCCCCGAACTGCGCGCCGCCCTCGCCGCGGAGAAATCGCAACGCGCACGTCTGGCACTGGCGCGGCGCGAGCGGTTGCCCGAGCCGCGGCTGGGCGCGGGCTACGACCGCACCATGACCGAGCGCGAGTATCGCTTCCAGGTCGCGTTGTCGTTCAACGCGCCGTTGTCGCTCGGCCGCCACGCCGCCGCGCAACGCGAAGCGCAGGCGGGAATCGACGTTGCCACGGCGCGTGTGGATGCCACGCGCGATGCGTTGTCGCGCCAGATCACCGCGGCCTCCGTCGATTTCGAAGAGTCGCTGCACGAACTCGAAGTGTTGCGCGACACGCTGTTGCCCGCGACCGAGCGCGCACTGGCGTCGTCGCGGTCCCGCTATGAATCGGGGCACGGCGATTTCGACACCATCATTCGCGCGGTGCGCGATGTGCTGAATGCGCGACTGGAATACCACCGCACGCTGGCCAGCGTGAACCAGGCCCATGCCGAGCTCGAACGAGCGCTCGGCGGACCTAACCTCAAGGAGTCTGCGCGATGAAGCGAAGGAAACTGGCCGCGTTGTTCTGCGGCGTGACCCTGTTGGCGGTCAGCGCCGGCTGCGCCGCACGCGGTGGGGTGCCCAGAGATCTCGCGATGCAGTCGGTGGGCGCGATTCAGGTGGGCGCCTTCACGACGCCGAACCCGCCGACGACCGGCGAGAATGTCCTGACGGTCGTGTTGCGCGATGCGCAAGGCAAGCCGGTACGCGGTGGAGCCGTCGAGACTATCGCGTCGATGCCGGCCATGGGAGCGATGCCCTACATGGAGAGCCGCGGCGTGTTCCGCGAGCAGGCTCCGGGCGTCTACCAGACGCGAATCGGACTGGCGATGGCGGGGGACTGGGACCTGCGAGTGAAGACCCAACCGCGCGGCGGCGAGCCGGTCGAGAGCCACTGGCGCGTCAGCACAAACGCCAGGGGCGTGAGCTTCGTCGAGGGTGCGGCGGTGGGCAATGGCGCGCGCGCGGGATCTGGCGCGGCGGCGGGCGATGGCGCACGCGCGGATGCTGGCGCAGGCGCGACGGGGGCCGGCTCTGCAACCGCGGGGAGCGCGGATTCCGGTGACGCGAACGCTTCACCGCAAGTCATCACCATCGACGCGCGCCGCCGCCAGTCGCTCGGGATCAGGCTCGATGCGGTCGCCGAGCGCGAGCTGACGGTGGAGATCCGCGCTGCGGGACGTGTCGCCTATGACGAGACGCGCCGTGTCGATGTGTCGGCGCGGTTTGCGGGCTTCGTGCGCGCGATCCACGCGGACTTCACCGGCCAAGCGGTGCGGCGTGGTGAGCCGCTGTTCGACATCTACAGCCCCGAGTTGTGGTCGGCGCAGCAGGAGTACCTGCAGGCGTTGACCGCGGCGCGGGAAGACTCGCTGCGGGGCAGCGAGAGCGGCGGCGAACTCGCCACGGCGGCACGCACGCGGCTGCGGCTATGGGACGTGAGTGCGGGCGACCTCGATGTGATCGCCCGTAGGGCCAAGCCGCGCGAGGCGATGCCGGTGCGGGCTCCGGTGAGCGGTGTCGTCACCGAGAAGAACGTCACACTCGGTAGCCCCGTCAGCGCGGGGCAGATCGTGTATCGGATCGCGCCCACGGACGAAGTGTGGGTGTTGGCGAATGTGTACGAGCAGGACCTGCCGTGGGTGCGTCTCGGCAACGATGTCACGCTGGCGCTGCCCAACGGTGCCGGCCCTGCGCGCCATGGCAAGGTCTCGTTCGTGGCGCCCGAGCTGGCGGCCGACACGCGTACCGGCACGATTCGCATCGCTGCTGCCAATCATGACGGCGCGCTCAAGCCGGGCATGTACATCGATGCGCTGATGCACGTGCGCCTCGGCCGCCGTCTCGCGATTCCCGAATCGGCCGTGCTGCCGACTGGCGAGCGCCGCGTCGTGTTCGTCGACATGGGCGATGGCCGGCTGGAGCCGCGTGACGTAACGCTCGGCGCGCGCGCCGGCGAATGGGTCGAGGTGCGCGCTGGACTTGCAGCCGGCGATCGTGTGGTGACCGCGGGCAATTTCCTCGTGGCGGCCGAGAGCAAGTTGCGCTCGGCGACGGGCAAGTGGTGACGTCATGGGACTGATCGAACGCATCATCACCTGGTGCGCGAGTCATCGCGCGCTCACGGTCGTGGGCGTCGTGCTCGCGACGGGGCTCGGCGTGCGCGCGCTGCTGCACACACCGCTCGATGCGCTACCCGACCTGAGCGACACGCAGGTGATCATCGGCACCGAGTGGCCGGGCAGGAGCCCGACGCTGATCGAGGACCAGATCACCCTGCCCGTCGTTTCGGCACTGCGCTCGGCGCCGGGTGTGAGCTATGTGCGCGGTTTCTCGATGTTCGGCGATTCGTATGTCTACGTCGTGTTCAAGGATGGCGTCGATGTCTACTGGGCGCGCAGCCGCGTGCTCGAATACCTGAGCGCCATCCGTGACCGGCTGCCCACGGGCGTCAATCCGCGGCTCGGCCCAGATGCGACGGGGCTCGGCTGGGTGTACGAGTACGCGCTCGTCGACACCACCGGGCGCCACAACCTGGCGGAGCTGCGCTCGTTCCAGGACTGGACGCTGCGCTACTGGCTGCAGAGCGTCGATGGCGTCGCCGAGGTCGCCTCCGTCGGCGGTTTCGTGCGGCAGTACCAGGTCGACCTCGAGCCCTCGAAGCTGATGGCCTACAACATTCCGATCTCCGCCGTTGCCGAGGCGATCCGGCGTTCGAGCAATGAAGTGGGCGGCGGCTCACTTGAGATCGCCGAACACGAATACGTCGTGCGCGGTCATGGCTACGTGCGCTCGCCCGCCGATCTCGAGTCGGTGCCGGTGCGTGTGGGCGAGGGCGGAACACCGGTGACCATCGGCCAACTCGGCACCGTGACGCTGGGGCCGGAGCCTCGGCGTGGCATTGCCGAGCTCAACGGCCGCGGCGAAGTCGTCGGCGGCATCGTGGTGATGCGCCAGGGCGAGAATGCCCTCGGCGTCATCCAGCGCGTGAAGCAGCGCCTCGCGGAAGTGAAGGGCTCGCTGCCGCCGGGCGTCGAACTGGTTGTCACCTACGACCGGTCCGTGCTGATCGAAGCCGCCATGCACACGCTGACGCGCGTGCTGTGGGAAGAAATGTTGATCGTGAGCCTGGTGATCCTGCTGTTCCTGTGGCACCTGCGCAGCGCCTTCATCCCAGCACTTTCGCTGCCGGTCGCGGCGGCCCTGGCGTTCGTGCCGATGCTCGCCCAGGGATTGAGCGCCAACATCATGTCGCTCGGCGGCATCGCCATCGCCATCGGCGCCATGGTCGACGCCTCGATCATCATGGTCGAGAACGTGCACAAGCGGCTCGAGGCATGGCAACAGGACGGCGAGCGCGAGCCGCGCGAACAGGTGGTTCTGCATGCGCTGCGCGAAGTGGGGCGGCCGGTGTTCTTCGCGCTGCTGGTGATCACGGTGTCGTTCCTGCCGGTGTTCTCGCTTGAATCGACCGAGGGCCGCCTGTTCAAGCCGCTCGCCTTCACCAAGACCTACTCGATGGCGTTCGCA
>JANLOX010000249.1:0-32284 GCA_031366795.1 Candidatus Eiseniibacteriota bacterium
CATGAATCCGAACTGACCGACGCGACCGCCGAGGCCGTGGGGCGCGCCTTCGGCACGCTGATCCGGCGCGAGGGCGGCAGCCGCATTGCGCTGGGCCGGGACGTGCGCCCGAGCAGTGTGCGACTCGCCGCGGCAATCACGCGCGGCGCGCTCGCGGCCGGGGTCGACGTGGAATCGGTCGGACTCGTGCCGACCCCTGCGCTTTACTACGCCGTCGTGGCGCGCGGGTTGGATGGCGGCCTGCAGGTCACGGGCAGCCACAACCCGCCCGAGTTCAATGGGTTCAAGATGGCGCGCCTCGATCGCCCGGTGTTTGGTCCCGACATCCAGGCGATGCGCGGCTGGATCGAGGCTCAAGACTTCGAGCGCGGCGGGGGAGTAGCCACCGAGCGCCCGATCCTCGACGACTACCGCGACATGCTGGTTACGCGGCTCAAGAGCCCCAAGGGGCTCAAGGTCGTGATGGACTGCGGCAACGGTTGCGCGGGCACCGTTGTCCCCCAAGTGTTCGAACGCATGGGGCACACCGTGATTCCGCTGTACGCGGAGCTCGATGGCAACTTCCCCAATCACCTGGCGGATCCCACCGTGCCCAGGTTGCTCACCGACCTGATCGCCGAAGTCCGGCGCACGGGCGCCGATCTGGGGATCGGCTTCGACGGCGACGCAGATCGCATCGGCGCCGTCGATTCGGGCGGGCGCATCGTGTTCGGCGACCAGTTGCTCGCGCTGTTCGCGCGCGACGTCCTGCAGCGTGTGCCGGGCGCCGAAATCCTGTTCGACGTCAAGTGCTCGCAGGGCCTCGCCGAGGACATCCTCGCGCACGGCGGCAGGCCCTCGATGTGGAAGACCGGGCACTCATTGCTCAAGCGCCGCCTGAAGGAAACCGGAGCACCCCTGGCCGGCGAGATGTCGGGGCACATGTTCTTCTCCGAGGGCTACTTCGGCTTCGACGACGCACTGTTCGCCGCGGGACGGCTGCTGCGCTACGTGGCGGCTTCGGGCCACAGCTTCGACGCGCTCGTTCAGTCGATCCCAAGCTATTTCTCGACACCCGAGATCCGGCTCGATTGCCCCGAGGAGCGCAAATTCGAGGTGGTGGAGACGCTCAAGCGTCAGTTCGCTGACCGCTACAATGTGATCGACATCGACGGTGTGCGTGTCGAATTCGGCGATGGCTGGGGATTGGCGCGCGCCTCGAACACGCAAGCCGTGATCGTGGTGCGCTTCGAGGCCCGCAGCGAGGAACGGTTGGCGCAGATTCAGGCGCTGTTCCTCGAACCGCTGAAGCGGTTGGGTGTGGGCTCGGCGCACGCGCACTGATGCCGCGCTTGCCGCGAGCGTTCTTCGAGCGCCCAGCACCGGACGTCGCGCGCGACTTGATCGGGAAGGTGCTCGTCCATCGCACCGCCGCCGGGTTGCGCAGCGGACGCATCGTCGAGGTCGAGGCCTACCGGGGCCGCCAGGACCCCGCGAGCCACGCGTTCCGCGGCCCCACGCCGCGCAGCGCCGTGATGTTTGGGCTCCCGGGCCACCTCTATGTGTACTTCACCTATGGCATGCACCACTGCGTGAATTTCGTGTGCGAGGCCGAGGGCAGCGCGGGAGCGGTGCTGGTCCGCGCACTCGAACCCCTGCGCGGCATCGACGCCATGCGGCGCTCGCGGGGGACGTCCGAATTCGCGCGACTGGCGCGGGGGCCTGGCTGCGTGGCGCAGGCGCTGGCGCTCGACCGGCGCCAGGACGGGCTCGACCTGTCGAGCGGCGAGGTTTGGGTGGCGAGCACCACACGGCCACCGTATGCCGCCCGTATCCTGCGCGGTCAACGGATCGGGATCCGCGTCGGGGTGGAGCGTCCCTGGCGCTTCTGGGTCGCCGGTCACCCCTGTGTCTCGTGACGGCGGATCGCCGCAGGGCGTTCCGCGTTGACAGCCGCGTGACGCATTCCTAGTATCCGCGCTCGAGCATCGCGCACCTCGTTGACCGCGCTGCGATTCGCCTCAGGCGTCGAGGCATGTTCTTCCGCTCTGCGGTCACTCGACAGATTCGGGATTAGCCCAAAAGGAGTACGCATGGACCCGAAGCGCTGGGTTCGTAGTTTTGTTGGGATCCTTGCCGTGTGTTCGGCCATTGTCGCCGCGGCGCCCGCGCACGCGCAGTTTTACGATGACACCCGCCGCTCGCTCGACCTGGGCCCCGATCCGCTCGCGCGCAGTCCGCGCATGGTCGGTATGGGTGGCCTGTCGCTGGCGCTCGAGGACGTCCATCGCCGCTATGATGTGTGGGAGTTCAGCGCCAATCCGGCGGCGCTGATGCAGTCCGACACGGTCTCCAGCTTCGAATTGTACCCGGGCACCACCGCGCGCAACACGCTGCACGACGAGCCGGTGGGTGAGAGCACGCGCGAGCGGCAGGACTTCGCCCTGCGCGAGTTCCGTACGGGCTACGAAGGCTGGCGGCGCAGCAAGGAAGGTGCATCGTTCGGGGTGACGGGCGATTTTAACCGCCTGCGCACCGACACGCCCCAGGCTACGAACGCCGAATTGCGCTCGCAGTTCTCGATGCCGCGCACCTCCCTCGTGATCTCCGGCCGCATGCCCTTCATCATGCCCCAGCGCCTGAGCTACGGACTGATGTTCACGCACCGCTACGAGGCCCGCGCCGACGAGACGCACGGGCTATTTTCAAACGCCGTCGGGGACTACATCGACAAGAACGGCGTGACGCTGTCGCCAATCCAGGCACTCGATCCCTCGCATTACGGCATCCGCAGCGTCGGCGTGCGGTTCGGCGTGCTGCTCAGGGCCACGCCCTGGCTCAAGGTTGGCGGCGCCTATGACTACCTGGGCCACTCCATCGAAGGCCGCAACGATGCGGTGCGCAATACCTCCGAGATCCGTGAGCAGCGCCCCTACGGCACTTACACCGCGAGCGCGGCCGGCCACTTCGCGGGCCTCAAGTTCGTGGGCGATGCGAGCCGTTGGTCCACTGGCAAGACGGACCAGACGTGGGTGGTGTCGTACTCCACCGGAACGGGCCAGCCGCCGATCGCGGGGCGCGGGCTGTTCCAGCGCCGCGATGAAACGGGGGGGGAAGTCCGCGGTCGCGTCAGCTATACGGTCAACGCCGTGACGTTGTCCGCGGGCGGCGGGTCCTACCACCGCGATGTCACCACCACGGCTCCGGCGGCCAACGACCTCACGTCGTTCAATCACTTTCTCAATGTGTTGTCGGCCCGCTCGAGTGCCGACTCGCTCAGCTTGCCGGATAGCCTGTTGTCGAACGCCAGCAAGGAGCAGGGCACCGAATTCGGCTTCGGCGGCGCCTACAAGTTGCCGTGGCGCGCCGCGGTGCTCGGCGCCGAGTACCACACGGCGAACAGCACGCTCGACCAGTTGATCGCGGGTCAGGGCCCGCAGCGCCAAGCGACCGACATCCGGATGGGCCTTGAAGTGCCGATGAACGATCGCCTGCAACTGCGCGGCGGATACGACCACCGCAAGATCGACAACGACAAGCACCTGTCCCAGGATGAGTTTGTCTCGAACGCCGTCACCAGCGGGTTTGGCTACACGCCTCACGCCTCTTCGTGGAGATTCGATTTCGGCTACCAGGTGCGTTGGGGGCGAGCTGATTTCGGTGACCCGACGCGCGTGCGGACCAGCGAACAGACTGGGTTGTGCAGGGTTCGCTGGGTCTTCTAGGGGCCCGCCACGATCCGCCTGATCCTTGCGGGGGACCCGTTGCGGGCGAGGAAAGTCCTTGACGTGGCGCCCGAGTCGTGGCAATTATTTATCACGCGTTTGAGAAGGCCACGGGCGGCCGTCTTGCGCGGTGACGTACCTTCCCGCGGCCCCTGCCTGCCGCCTACCGAACCTCACGGACTGCTCTCCGTCTTGGTTTCGTTCACCCCCATGGTTCTAAGCCCAGTGCGGGGAATGAGTTGAAGCCCGAATTCCTTGACAGCAAACAGTCCCCTTGGCATGTTACGGCGATTGTTCCCGCCATCCCTGCTGGGTACTCGGTTCACCCGCTGACGAGAGGTTGATGAGCATGTGGACGCTTCGCAGAAATTTGATGGGAGCCACCTTGATGGTCCTTGCCAGCCTGGCATGGGCAGGACTGGCATCGCCCCAGCAGCGCCCCGCGACGGCACCTGCAGCCTCAGCAGGGGCGGCGGCCGGCAAGATCACCGGCCGCGTCATTGGCGAAGACAAGCAGGGAGTTCCGTTCGTGAACGTCATCGTGCTCGGCACCAAGCAGGGCACCATGACCGACGACAACGGTAACTACTCGATACCCGGCGTGCCGGTCGGCACGCAGCAGGTCAAGGCGCAGACGGTGGGCTTCGAACCGATTACCCAGACGGCGCAGGTGAATGCGGGGTCGGGAGCGGTCGTCAATTTCTCGTTCGGCTCCGCCAAGATCACCAAAACGCTCGAGGAAATCGAAGTGCGCGCCGAGAAGCGCATCGACACCAAGTCGTCCACCACCAAGCACAACATCACCGCCGAGAAGTTGCGCGAGTTGCCGGTCGATAACCTGGCCCAGGCGATCGCGACCAAGGCCGGTGTCGTCGCTGCCAGCGACGGTCTGCACTTCCGCGGCGGCCGCAGCGGCGAGGTCAAGTTCCAGGTCGACGGCGTCGAGGCCAGTGATCCGCTGTTCGGCGGCCAGTCCAACATCGCCTCGTTGTCGGTCTCGGGCACGGACGTGCTCTCGGGCGGGTTTGATGCCGAGTACGGCAACGCGCTCTCCGGAGTCGTCAGCGTGTCGACCAAGGAAGGCACCGACCGGTTGTCGGGCGAAGTCCGCTGGGACACCGACCGCTACGGCGACCCCACCAAGACCTTCGACAACTTCGATCGTTTCACCTTTGGCTTCGGTGGACCGACGCCGTTGAAGAACCTGACCTACTTCGCCACCTACGAAGGCACCTTCAGCGACACTTACCTGCGCAGCACCATGACGCGACCGACGCGCACGCTGTTTGATTTCATCTCGCTCGGGAACCGCCAGAACAACGACATCAACACGAACTTGAAGTTCGCCTACCGGCCGAACCCGAAGAACAAGGTCACGATCGAGACCATCAACAACCGCACCGTCGACACGCCTTACAACTTCATGTGGAGCCGCAAGGGCTTCGTGCGGGTCACCTACGACACCGTGCGCGTATTCGGCCAGGCCGACAGCTACCGCCCGCGCTACGGCACCTGGTCGCCGCTGCAGACCGACAGCACATACCAGGCCGAGAACCTGCCCGATCACGTGCCGACGACCGACACGCGCTTCCGCGGCGTGACCACCGTGTGGACGAACCAGCTGTCCGACAAGAGTGTGTGGTCGACGCGTGCCGCACTCCAGACGTTCAAGACGCTGAACTCGGTGGGTCACAAGCAGCCGTGGGAGTACGACACCCAGAGCCCGTTCTACTGGAGCGGCAACATTGAGCTCGACAGCGAGAACAACCCGTACTTCGCGACGCATGGTGACTACCCGCTCTACTCGCGGCGTAACTCGACGGCCTACACGCTCAAGAGCGACTACTCGACGCGTCACTACCGCCAGCACACCATGAAGACGGGCATCGAGCTCAAGTACAACCGCGTCGAGAACCTGACGCTGACGCTGCCGAACGTCGAGACCAACGGCCTGCCGGGCGGTACGCGCTCCGACTACATCAACTACAACCCGGAAGGCGCCGCCTACGTCCAGGACCGCTGGGAGTACGAAGGTCTCGTGCTCAACGCCGGCGTGCGCTTCGACGTGTTCAGCCCTGGCGACCAGATCGACCTGTCCGAGCTCGCGAGCGGTAAT
Organism: Candidatus Eiseniibacteriota bacterium; assembly: GCA_031366795.1. Lineage (GTDB taxonomy): Bacteria > Eisenbacteria > RBG-16-71-46 > RBG-16-71-46 > RBG-16-71-46 > JANLWK01. The sequence continues at coordinate 5,821 of JANLOX010000249.1, forward strand.
CGCTACAAGAAGCAGTTCAGCCCGCGACTTGGCATCGCCTACCCGATTTCCGACAAGGACGTGCTGAGCTTCCACTACGGCTGGACCTACCAGACGCCGTCGCGCAACTTCATCTTCGAGAACCGCGGCATCGGCACCAGCGTCAACGTGCGTGGCAACCCGGATCTCCAGCCGGAAACGAACATCGCCTACCAGGCCGGCATGCAGCACCTGTTCTCGCGCGACGTGTCGGGCCAGTTCTCGGTGTTCTTCAAGGACATCTACGGCCTGATCACCACGCGGCAGGCTCCCGACCCGTTCGGCAACCTGGTCGCGGTCTATTACAACGGTGACTACGCCAGCTCGCGCGGCTTCGAGGCCAGTATCACCAAGAGCTTCAGCCACAAGTTCTCCGCCGACGTGAACTACACCTACTCGCTGGCGACAGGCGTGGCATCCAACCCGAACGACGCCCTGCAGTTCTTCAATGGTGGCCGGCTCTACCTGCCGATTTCCGAGCAGGCGCTTAACTGGGACCAGCGCAATACGCTGTCGGTGTCCTCGACGGTCCGCGATCCGGGCAAGTGGGGATTCCGCATGCTGTGGAGCTACGGCTCGGGCTTCCCGTTCACGCCGTCGTTCCGGGACGACCGCAAGCCGGATCCCAAGCTCGACAACTCGCGCCGCCTGCCTTCGAACGCCACGCTCACGCTGGACGGTGACAAGTTCTACAAGGTGTGGGGGCAGAACGTGACGGTGTTCTTCGACGCCAGGAACGTCCTGAACCAAACGAACATTCAAAACCTGAGTCTGGGTTCGTTCCCGAACCCATACGTCGACACCGCAGGCACCGACTACGACATTTATTACACCGAGACCGGACGGGCAGGAGGGGCGTACCTGCAGGACACGAATGGTGATGGGCTCGCGGATTGGGTTCCACTGCATGACCCGCGGGTGTACGGGGAAGGACGCAATGTCCGCCTCGGAATCAGCGTGACCTTCTAGCCGGTTTCGGCACGAGGAGACCCATGGACACTTCACTGCAAACGTTCCGGACCGTGAGGACGCCGCGACGGCTCAGGACGCACGCGCTGGCGGCGTTCGCCTTCGTTGCGGTGCTGGTCGCCGGGCGGCCCGCTGAGGCGCATCTCGACTGGCAGAAGGAAAGCGGTATCGTGACGTTGGACTCCGCCACGGCGGTCGTGCGCGGCAGCGCCTCGCCGCAGAACTGGCGCTCGGCGAGCCCGCTCGCGGTGCCGGATCGCTTTGGTCCGGGCGCTGTGCTCAGCGTGGGCAACATTCGTATGAAGGTCGTCAACACGGGCACGCTTGGCAATCCGTACGGCAACACCTCGACGGACCCTTCGGCGCAGTGGCCGGGAACCTCCGGTGTCGAGTACCTGAACGCCATCCTGTTGTCGGTGGCCGCGGTCAATCCCACGACGACGGATCCCAACTCGATTCGCCGCGTCAGCTATTTCAACGAATGGCGCCCGCCGACGCTGGAGCCCGTCGACCGCATCTATCGCGCGTTCGACGGTATCATCAACGGCTCGCGCTTCGTCAATGACGACGGTGACCGCGATCGCACCGACCCTGACCTTCCCCCTAAGATCGACGAGGACTTCCTCGACGGTCGCGACAACGACGGTGACGGCTTGATCGACGAGGACCACGCCGCGGTCGGCCAGCAGGAGTTCTCGTACGTCATTCGCGACGACACGCGCGAGGCCATCAACACGGTGTTTAACGAGAAGCACGTGCCGCTGGGTCTCCAAGTAAAGGTCCGCGCCTGGGCCTACTCGATCCAGGGCTTCCAGGACTTCAACGTGTGCGAGTACTCGGTGACCAACGTTTCCGGTCACGTCCTCGACAGTCTGGCGATCGGCTGGCTCGTCGACATGGACGCAGGCCCCGTCCAGTTGGCGCCGTTCTGGACCGACGACATCGACTTTCCGCAGTACCCGAGCGGCGAATTCACGTACGTCGTCGGTGGCGCGCCCGGCAACCTCGCCGACCCGGCGCGCAGGCAGCTGCCGCACGATCCTTCGCTCAACAGCCGCTACCCGGCCGATTCGGCGCTCTGCCCGCGCGTACCGATCCGCGTCAACGCGTTCTCGGTCGCGGACCAGGACGGCGACCTCGGCCGCACCCCGGGCATCGGTACCTTCATGTTGATCGACCACACCGTTGATCCCACGGGCGTCAACGGGCCGCGGCGTGTCGGCTTCCGCGCCTTCCGCTCTACCTCGGGTGGTGTCGCGTTTACCCAGGGCGGTTTGCCGCGCACCGACCAGGAACGCTTCCAGTCGATGCTCTCGACCGAGGGAGTGAACCAGGAGACGGGCTTCATCAACGCCGAGCAGGGTGGCGCGCGCGGCGACTACACCGAGTGGTGCTCCGTTGGGCCGTGGCGCAACGTGCAGCCCAAGCAGACGGTCACGGCGACCATCGCGTTCGGCGTTCGCCCGGGAACCTCACAACTGGCGAGCGGTTACCCGACCGACTACCAGAAGTACTTGAACCACGCGCTCACCGGGGCCGACCTGATGGGCAAGTACCCTTCGCTGGCGAACGCACTGACGGCGCAGGTGGCGTTCGACGGAATCAATGAGACTCGCGAAGGGTACCCAGAGACGCAGCCGCGCGATGGCACCCCCAACGGCCGTGACTTCCACGGCCGCGAGACCGGGATCAAGTTGCCGCGTGGGACGCCCCCGCAGACGATCTCCGAAGACTGCTCGGCGGTCGGGCGTGAGCGGCGCGATGTCATCGTCAACGACCGCGAATACACCTGGTTCGACTTCGACTGCGACTACTGCACGGGCGTCTGGGATGCCACGAGTCAGCGCGGGCTGTTCCACAAGACCTGGAACGCTTCGGCGCCGCCCCCCAATCCGTCCTCGAACGTGTCGTCGCTGTACAACTTCACGGACAACCCCGAGCGCAAGGTGATTCCGTCTGAGGATCGCGCGATTCGCCTCGCATGGGACAACATTTCCGAAACGACGGCGGATCCCAAATCCTTGTGGCTCGACTTCCGCGGCTATAGCGTCTGGAAGGTCGGCGACTGGCTGCGTCCGGTGGGGTCGGCGGGACCGAACGAGTCCGACTGGCGGCTGCTCGGCGAATTCCGCATGTTCGATTACTTCCACGGCATCAATCCCGCCGATCTGCCCTACGAACACAACTACGCGCGTGACGGCACGACCGGCGCCAAGGTGTGCCCGAACGTGTTCATCCCGAACTACTTCGATCCCGACACCAAGCTGTACGGCAAGGCGATTCCCATCTGTCTCGATCGCTTCGATCTGTGGAACAAGCAGAGCGGAGAGATCCTCAAGCCGGATTGGACGACGCCGTGCGAGAACGACACGGCGGGGGCCGGCCTGGCGCCGCCGATGGAGATCATCTCCGGCGACCTTGAGTGGGGCGGCCCGATTCCGGGCGGCTCGTACGAGCACGTGTTCAAGGACGCCGGCATTTACACCTACATGTGCATGCGCCACCCGCTGCGGAACGGGACTGCGAACGACGGGACCATCAACGTGGTGACCGGCGGCGCGGATTCCGCGCTGGTGCAATTGCTCCAGGGAGTCGACACGCGCACGGGTTCGATCCCGGATGTGTTCAGCCCCTCCTCGGTGAACATTCGTCCCGGCGGCTCGGTCCGATTCGTCAATTTGAGCCAGGAGAATCACGCGCTCCAGACGGATCGCCACTGCAAGCTCATCACGGGCGTCATCGTGCACCGCGCCCGGAAGGAGCTGCCGACGAATTTCGACACCCGTATCCGCTACCCGATCGGCCGCTACCAGTTCGTCGATCACGAGGTGAAAAACGGGTTCGTCTACTTCTACTCGGTGACCGCCTTCGATTCGACCACCGACAACAGCATCACGACCGAGCTCGGCGGCCGGCGCTCGGCGGTGGAAGCCGAAGCTGTCGTGCCCGAGTCGCGCACCGATGCCAACGGCAAGCAGGGCGTCTGGGTCGTCCCGAACCCGTATCGCGGTTACGCCTCGATCCGCCAGCGTCCCTCGTCGTGGGACCTGACCCCGAACGCCAGCGACCCGACGGGTACGCACGTCGACTTCCTGGGACTGCCGGGAGGGCAGTGGACGGTGCGCATCTACACCGTCTCAGGCGATCTGGTGCAGGAGATCAAGTCCACCGATGCCGTCAACGAGTCGGTGCGCCAGGAAGTGCGGCAGGGCACCAAGACGTTCCCTGGCTACAACCGTCAGCAAGACAGCCCACATGATGGGCAGGCTCGCTGGAACCTGATCTCGAGAAACGGTCAGGACGTCGTGAGCGGTATTTACCTGTTTACGGTTGAATCGTCCGAGGGTTCACAGCGCGGCAAGTTCGTGGTCATCCGCTAGTGATGACTGAAGGAGGAAGAAACGTGAAACGAATTCTTGCAGTGCTCGTGATTCTGGGCGCCCTGAGTCCCAGGACATCCGGCGCTGCCCAAATCTTCGAAAAGGTCGGAACGTTCGACGGTCAGTTCCTCAAGATTCCCGTCGGCGCTCGCGCCGAGGGAATGGGCGGCGCCTTCGTCGGCGTGGCGGATGATCCCAGCGCGGTGTTCTGGAATGCCGCCGGGATCGCGCGCATCGATGCGGACAAGTCGGAGCTCCAGTTCAATCACGCGAACTGGATTGCGGATCTTCGCTTCGACCAGGTGGCGTACGTGTTCCACGTCAAACGGCTGCCCGGCACGTGGGCTGTTCACGCCCGCTCGCTCAGCATGAACCCGATGATCGAGACCACGTCGTACCAGCCGGATCCCAACCAGGGCACGGGTCAGACATTCGACGCCGGCATGATGACCGCAGGTGTCACGTACGCGAGGTCGTTCACCGACAAGTTCAGCGCCGGTGTGACGGGCAGCCTCGTCCACGAAGGGTTGGCCGACCTGTCCCAGCAGACCTTCACGTTCGACATCGGCACGCTGTACGACGTCGGTGCCTTGGGCATGAAGATCGGCATGGCCATCTCGAGCATCGGCTCGCAGATCAAGTTCATCGATCGCGAGGCGCGTATCCCGTCGATCTTCCGTGTCGGGACGTCCGCGACGGTCATGCAGAGTGCCAACCAGAAGCTGCTGGCCTCGTTCGAGTTCTCGCATCCGCCGGACAACTCGGAGCGCCTGAACGTCGGGGGTGAGTACTCCTTCCACAAGTATGTATTCCTGCGGGGCGGGTACAACATCAACTACGATTCCGAACGGCTCGCCGCCGGCATGGGCCTGCGCTTCCCGGTGTCTGTCGTCGGCATGTCGGACCTGGACTACGCCTACACGGACATGGGCGATCTGGGCAGTGTCCACCGTTTCTCCCTGAAGTTCGCGTTCTAGCGGAGGCCGTCACGAACCGCTGCTCGAGTGCGCAAACGCGCTTCCCCAAGGAGGCGCGTTTGCGTTTTGTTTCCGTGGCGTGGGGTGTCCTCGCAATGTGCGCGATGCTCGGCTCGTTTGCGGGGAGCGCGGGTGCGCAGGCGCTCAAGCTGACGGAAGGCGTGCGCAAACTGCCGTGGCGCGTGGCGGGGCCCGTCGGCTTCACCGCGGACGTCGCGGCGTTCCCGGATTCGGGCGCCTTCGCACTCGACGTCTACCTCCGGCTGTCACCCACGACGCTGCTCGCGTTGCTCAAGGACGCCGATCAAAGCGGGCGCGTCCGCATCAGCGCGGACCTGCGCAGTGGCTTTGGCGGCAAGCGCCAGCAGGCTGAAGAATTCCTCGACATCACGCCGCGCGACACGCTCGGCGAGTATGGCGAGGTCGTGCTGCTGCGTTTCCCCACGCGCTCGGGTCCGCAGAAGCTGCATGTCCGCGTCGAAGACATGAAGCCCAAGGCAGCCAAGCTGCCGCGCATCGGCAGGCCGGTGCGCTTCGCCGAGGTCACGGGTGAGTTCGAAGTGCCCGCTGCACAGCAGGGGCGGGCGATATCGGATCCCCAGTTCGTCTGGGATGAGCGCGCCGCATCGCAGACCCCGTTCGCGCGCATGGGCAGCTCGTTCATCCCGAACCCCGATCGCATCTACGGTCTCTATGGCACCACGCTGCACATCGCCTTCACGGCCGTGGCCCCTGGGTCCAAGCCGTGGCACTGGCGCGCGCAGGTGGTGGACGAACGCAAGGCACAACTGGTCGCCGCCGAGAGCACTGGAGTTGCAGCCGCGAGGCTCGACGCGGAAGCGAAGCTCGACCTGAGCTCGCTGCCCGCCGGCGGCTACGACCTCGAGTTGTCGGCGTGGCAGGAGGGCGACGCCAAGCCGCTGACGCGGAGGTCGCGTTTCAGCATCGCGTGGCATCCCGAGACATGGAGTCGCGCTCCTGGCGAGCTGCAGGACATCGTTCACTTCCTGCTGGACGCTGACGAAGAAGAGCAGTTCAGCCGCTTGCAGCCCGGCGAGCAGGAGCGTTGGCTCGAGGATTTCTGGCGGCGGCGCGACCCGTCTCCCGACACCGCGGTGAACGAAGCGCGCGACGCGTTCCTCGGGCGGATCGCGCTGGCCAACAGCCGCTATGGCCGCGCAGGGTTGGAACCCGGCATGTTCTCGGACATGGGGCGCGTATTCGTGCGCTACGGCGAGCCCTCCGAGATCGAGCGTCAGGTAATCCCGACGGGGGATGAGACGCTGCGCCAGATGATCCAGGAGCTGTCTTACACCGAGAGCCGCGAAGTGGGCACCGTACACCAGCAAGGCTTAGGCGGCGACATGCGCCCCTACGAAGTCTGGACCTACGAAGGCACCATCCCGAACCCCGTCGAGTCCGACCCCGAGACCCACCGCAACGTGCGCCACAAGCGGCTGGTGTTCCTGTTCGTCGACGACCACGGGCTGGGCGACTTCCGGCTGCGCTACTCGAACGAGTAGGCGCGGCGCGCGCGAAGCGCCCGCGTGGCCCGTATGCCGCCTCCATGGCACGCGCATGACATGTGCATGGGGCACGCGCGGGTTTGCCCCGTCGATCCGCCTGCGGCATAGTCCAGCCGATCGATTTCGCGGCGTTTGGCGTGGCCGCAACGTGCCGTTCCCAGCACGCAATCCAATCGGAAAGGACTCATCATGGCGATCAAAGTGGCCATCAATGGATTCGGGCGCATCGGCCGTCTCGTCGTTCGCGCGGCCAAGCAGCGCAAGGTTGCCATCGATTTCGTCGGCGTCAATGACCTGACGGACGCCAACACGCTGGCCCACCTGCTCAAGTACGACACCGTGCACCGCGTGTGGCACGAGGCTTCGAGCAAGGCCGTGGACGGCAAGCTGTCGATCGCCGGCGACTCGATCGCCGTGACGTGCGAGAAGGACCCGTCGAAGCTGCCGTGGAAGGCGCTCGGCGTGGACGTCGTGCTCGAAGCGACCGGCCACTTTTCGGACCGTGACAAGGCCGCCATTCACCTGACCGCAGGCGCCCGCAAGGTGCTCGTCTCGGCGCCGTCCAAGGGCGCCGACCTGACGTTCGTGATGGGCGTCAACCACAAGCTGTATGACGCCGCCAAGCACGACGTCGTGAGCATCGGCTCGTGCACCACGAACTGCCTGGCGCCGGTCGCCAAGGTGTTGAACGACACCTTCGGCATCGACCACGGCATGATGACCACGATCCACGCCTACACCAACGACCAGCACATCCTCGACCTGCCGCACAAGGACCTGCGTCGCGCGCGCGCCGCCGCACTCAGCATGATCCCGACCTCGACGGGTGCGGCGAAGGCGATCGGCGAAGTGATGCCGGAGCTCAAAGGCCGTCTCGATGGTCTGGCCGTGCGCGTGCCGGTGATGGACGGATCGCTCGTTGACTTGGTCTGCCAAGTCAAGCGTAGCGTGACGAAGGAAGAGATCAACGCCGCCATCAAGGCGGCGGCCGAGGGCCCGTTCAAGGGCATCCTCGAGTACTGCGAGGACCCGATCGTCTCGAACGACGTAATCGGCAACCCGCACAGCAGCGTGTTCGACTCGCTGTCGACCAACGTCATGCAGGGCAACATGGTCAAGATCCTGTCGTGGTACGACAACGAGTGGGGCTTCTCGAACCGCGTCGTCGATGCGCTGTTGATGATGGCATGAGCACCACCGCCTATCACAAGCAGGGGATCGCCGCTCTGGCGCCCAAAGGCAAACGCGTGCTGGTGCGCGTGGACTTCAATGTGCCCGTGAAGGATGGCAAGGTGACCGACGATTCCCGGATTGTCGCCGCCGTCCCGACCCTCTGCGCGCTGCTGGACCAGGGCGCACGCGTCATCCTGATGTCGCATCTCGGGCGCCCCAAGGGGGGGCCCGAACCCAAGTACAGCATGCAGCCGGTGGTGCCGCGGTTGGCCGAGTTGCTCGGGCGGCCGGTGGCGTTCGCGCCGGATTGCGTGGGCCCTGAAGCCGAGCGCATGGCCTTAGGCTTGAAGGATGGCGAAGTGCTGCTGCTCGAGAACCTGCGCTTCCACCCGGAAGAAGAGCAGAACGATCCCGCGTTCGCGAAGCAGCTCGCCAAGCTCGGCGAGATCTACGTCAACGACGCCTTCGGCACCGCGCACCGTGCACATGCTTCAACGGAAGGCGTCGCGCACCTGTTGCATCCGGCGGTCGCGGGACTGCTGATGCAGAAGGAGCTCGACTTCCTGGGACGCGCACTCGATGAACCGAAGCGGCCGTTCGTCGCGGTCCTGGGCGGCGCGAAGATCTCCGGTAAGATCGACGTGATCACCGCTTTGCTCGGTAAAGTAGACAGGCTGGTGATCGGTGGCGCGATGATGTTCACGTTCCTGCGCGCGCAGGGGAAGCCGACCGGGCGCTCGCTCGTCGAGGAGGACCGCGTCGACATGGCGAAGCAAGTGCTCGCGGATGCCGCCAAGCGCAACGTCGAACTTGTGCTGCCCATCGACTGCATCGCCTCCACGGCGCCCGATGGCACCGCCGCGTCGCATGCGGTGGCACTCGCGGGGCTCGGCGCCGAGGAGATGGGCGTCGACATCGGGCCCGCAAGCGTGAAGTTGTTCATCGAGAAGCTGGCCGACGCACGCACCGTGTTGTGGAACGGCCCCATGGGGATCTTCGAAGTGCCGGCATTCGCCGCGGGCACCCTTGGCGTCGCGAACGCGCTGGCGAAGACCGCCAAGTCGGGCGCCACGGTCGTGGTCGGTGGCGGTGACTCCGTCGCCGCCGTCCAGCAATCCGGGCTCGCCGCATCGTTCACGCATTTATCGACAGGAGGCGGCGCTTCGCTCGAGTTTCTTGAAGGCAAGGCGCTGCCCGGTGTCGTCGCGCTTGAGGACGCATGATGCCTACGCAATGGCCACGCCGGCCGAGGCTCGTCGCCGGTAACTGGAAGATGCACAAGACGAGTGCGGAAGGTGGAGCACTCGTGCGCGAGATGGTGGAGCTGCTGAGCGCCCGCGCCGCGTGCGAGGTCGCGATCTGCCCACCATTCACCGCACTCGACTCCGTGGTCGCAGCACTCGGCCGCAGCGGCATCCACGCCGGCGGCCAGAACCTGCACGCCGAACCGCAGGGCGCCTTCACCGGTGAGATTTCGGGAACAATGCTGCGGGCAGCCGGATGCAGCTTTGCCATCGTCGGCCACTCCGAACGGCGTCACGGCATGGGCGAGGACGACGCGACCGTCGCCCGCAAGGCGCGCGCCGCGTTGCGCGATGGGCTGACGCCCATCGTGTGCGTAGGCGAGTTGCTCGAGGAGCGCGACGGCGGCCGTATGGCCGAAGTGCTCGTGCGCCAGATCCACGGCGTGTATGAAGGTTGGGACAGCACCACTGCGCAGACGACGGTCGTCGCCTACGAACCCGTGTGGGCGATCGGCACCGGTCGAGTCGCCACGCCCGAACAAGCGCGCGAGGCGCACCAGGTGATCCGCGCCACGCTCGACCGCGTGTGTGGTGCGGGGACCGGCGCAAAGGTCGCGATCCTTTATGGGGGCAGCGTCAACGCCGATAATTCGGCCGCGCTGTTCGCTGAGGCCGAGATCGACGGAGCGCTGGTCGGCGGCGCATCGCTGCAGGCCGCCGCGTTCTGGAAAATCATCGCCGCGGCGGGGCAAAGTTAGCCGCAAAGGCCCGAATCGCACGGGTTGACGCATAGGGGGGGCCGTTGTTAAGGTTCCCCGCCGCATAGAGTTCGCGATTTCCACGGTATTTCTGGCGTTTCTTGAGACGCCTGCTCCGCCTTCCGAGGGTTTCCATGTACGCGTTCCTGCTGATCCTGCATCTGCTCATCTGCCTGGCGCTGATCGGCGTCGTGCTCATTCAGTCCGGCAAGGGCGGCGGGCTAGCCGGCGGCGCGTTCGGCGGCTCGGCCCAGACCGTGTTCGGCGGCCGTGGCGCCACCGACGTGGTGACCCGCGCGACAATGATATTAGGCGGCATGTTCTTCGTGACCTCGGTGACGCTGGCGCTGATCACCTCCGGCCAGCACGGTGGTACGACGAAGAGCCTCGTGCAGGAAGCCGCGAAGAAGGCCGGTGCCACGCAGCCGCAGGGCGGCCCGCTCAACACCGGCTCGAACAACCCGACGACCACCGCACCCGCGACCGGTGCGAGGGCACCCGCGACGGGAACCGCAGCGCCGGCCCCCGGCACCGCCCCCGCCCCGGCACCCGCGGCGCCTGCTCCGGCAGGAGGCAAGTAGCAGCAGAACGAAGCACAGGAATTGTGTGTGCCCGGGTGGTGGAATTGGCAGACACGCACGCTTGAGGTGCGTGTGGGGAAACCCGTGCGAGTTCAAATCTCGCCCCGGGCACCACTAGAAGAGACAAAGAAACCCGCGATCGCAGGAGACTGCGATGGCGGGTTTTTCGTTTGTCGGAGTATTTGTCCGAGTGGGAGCGAAGCTTTGCGCCGAGCGTGCTGCCGCGCTTGATGCTCCCGGCGCTCAATAGTCGAACCCCAGCCCAACCGGGCCCTTATGCGTGCTTGACCACCACGTCCAAGTGGTCTTCGTCGTTCGGCGAGCCCGGCGGGGTGACCGATTCCGTCTGGGTGGCGGTCGTTCGCGACGCGGCGCGTGATGCCCTCCAGCTCATCAAGGCGGACACGCTGCAGCACACCGCACAGGTGCCGGCGACGTGCTGACGGCTCGTTGTCGCAAGCACCCAGCGTCCTCGCCGCGCTGCGATAAGGCGGCGTGCAGGAGTAGCGACGAGGCGATTGCCAGTGACACGCGTCGACCCGCCTAGCAAGCTGTAGGGAGGGGTGAAAGAGGGGTGAAAGATGATCTATACAAGAATCACGATCAACCCAAATCAGATGGGTGGGGTTCCTTGCATTAGGGTACTTCGCATGCCTGTCGCCACTGTCATCCGAATGGTGGCCGAGGGCATGCCGACGGAAAAAATTCTCGAGGAACACCCGAGTCTCGAGAGGGAAGACATCCAAGAAGCGCTCCGCTACGCGGCGGAAGCTGTTCGCGAACGAGATCTGCCCCGGACCGGGACGTGAAGTTCCTGGTGGACCAGTGCCTTTCGCCGACACTTGCGACCCTGCTTTCAGGCGCGGGACATGATGCGGTGCACGTCGCTGAACGCGGGATGGAGCGCGCTGCGGGTCAGTATGCCCCGGGGCATGTCACGATTCCGCGCCTCGCGCCGCGCCTCGCCGCTTACTTCCCGACGATCTCCTGCGCGAACCCGTCCATCGTCTCGGCGTCGATGTAGCCGGTGACGCGCCGCACGACTTCGCCGCGGCGGTTGATGAACAGGGTCGTGGGGATCGAGCGGATGGGGCCGTAGTCGTCGAGCACGTCTTCGCTGGCGAGGGCCATGCGGAAGCGCACTCCCAACTTGTCGGCGTAGCGACGGACGACGGGGGCGGGTTCGTCGTCGACCGAGAGGCCGATCACGACCAAGCCTTGCGACTGGAAGTGATCTTGAAGTCGGTTCAAGTGCGGCATGCTCGCGCGGCAGGGGGCGCACCAAGTGGCCCAGAAGTCGACGACGACGGGCTGGCCCTTGTAGTCGGAGAGCTTGAGTGGCTTGCCATCGAGGCCTTTGAGCGTGAACGGGGCGGCGGTTTCAGCGCTGCGGGCCGAACGGGGAACAGCAGTGGCGGCCATACAGGCGACGAGACACGCGATCAGCAGCAGACGCACGGACAACTCCTTCTCAAAGATGGAAGCGACAACACCAGGGTGCACGGCCTGCGCCTACGGCACCCGTAATGGTATCGACTCTGACGCTCGATTCGCACGTGCCGGAGCGGTGTTTTTGCAGCGGCTTGACGGGTGAGGGCGCAAGTTTTCAGTCAGGGGACCAGGGAGGCGCCGGATGGCCCAAACTTGGGAACAGAACGGGGGCGGGCGGCGTATGCAGGGCAGCTTGGTGACGGGCGGGACGTGACGCGAAAGTGACCTCGATTTCTTGAGGGAGCTTTTCCGCGTGTGCTAGCGTGGCTCAAATTCTCCCCTCTTAACAACGGGACGCAACCGCGACCTTATCTTTTGGCAAGGTCCGGTCGCTGCGTCGCGACTTCACAGGGAGTGTGAAGCCGATGGTGATCGTGATGGTCTTGCTTGAAGCTGCCGGCATCCGGGCATCAATTCCTGCCCTGGTGGCCAGCTCCAGCCTGTTTTCCAAAATCATCCTGGCGTTGTTGCTCGCGATGTCGGTTTACTCGTGGGCGGTCATCTGGGACCGGCTGCGTCTTTATGGCCGCGTCGAGAAGGCCGACAAGGTCTTCCTGCTCTCGTTCCGCAAGCTGAAGCCGGGCGCGGAATGCCGCCTGTTGTGCGAGCAGCATCCGCAGAGTCTGTACGCGAAGGTGGCGCTCGCGGGGCAGCACTGGCTCGACCAGCACCCGCCCGAAGCAGACGAGCGCCGCGGTGAGCGCTTCGAAAGCACGCAGCGCGCGATGGACCGCTTCGCCAACGAAGAGGGCACGATCCTCGAGCGCCATGTCGGCGTGCTCGCGACGGTCGGCAGCGTCTCCCCGTTCATCGGCCTGATGGGCACGGTGTGGGGAATCATGAGCGCGTTCCTCAACATCGGTTCGCAGGGTTCGGCCTCGCTCGTGGTCGTGGCACCCGGTATCGCCGAGGCCCTGATCGCGACGGTCGCGGGGCTCGCGGCGGCAATTCCGGCGGTGGTGTCGTACAACCATCTGCTGGTGCGCTTGCGTGAGCTCGGCAACTCGACGGCCTCATTCGCCACGGAGTTCATCGACCATCGCCTGGGCGGGGCCAGGCCGTGAGTTTCTCGGTAGGGCCCTCGCGTCGTCCGATGGCGGAGATCAATGTGACTCCGCTAGTCGACGTGGTGCTCGTGCTGCTGATCATCTTCATGGTGACCGCACCGTTCCTGCAGGGCGGGCTCGAGATCGACCTGCCCAAGGTGGCATCGCACGGGCTCGATGTGCATGAGGGCCTGATCATCAGCGTGCGCGCCGACCGCACGATCGCCATCGGCAACAAGATCGTCCCCAACGCGGGCTTCGAGCAGGCATTGGCGCAGGCGGGTGCTTCGCAGCGGCCGGTGTTCCTCAAGTCCGACCAGCGCGTGCCGTATGGAGTCATCGTCGACTTGATCGCGCGGCTGCGACGCTCGGGCGTTGCCTCGCTCGGCCTCGTCACCGAACCGCCTCCGCGCGGGAAGCAATAGTCACCATGCGCGGAACGACGATCGCTTCAGCGGGGATTCACATGGGATTGGTCGCGGCCCTGTTTCTCGTGCGCACGCCGACGACGGTGATCGTGCCGGGACCTGAAGTCGTACAGGTGTCGCTGCTCGATTCGCCGCAGACGGCGGTGGTGACACCACCTGTGCCGCAGCCGGTCAAAGTACCCGAGCCCGAGCAGTTGAAGCCCACAGAAGATGCGGGCGGCGTGCGGCTCGAGAAGCCCAAGCCGGTGAAGAAGACCGAGCCGCGCCAGGAACAGCCGCAGCAGTCGACGTCCGCGCCGGCGTTGCCCTATGCGTCGGTCGGCTCGTCGGGCCTGCAGGGCGCGATCGCGCTCGATTCCAATTTCGAGTTTACCTATTACCTGACGCTGGTGCGCAATCGCATCGCGCAGTCGTGGTCGCCCCCCGCGGGGCTCGCGGGCGGGCAGCCGGTGCGCGCGGTGGCGTACTTCCGTATCGCGCGTGATGGCAGCATCACCTCCATTCGTCTCGAGACCGGCAGCGGTGTCGAGTTCTTCGACCGCTCGGCGATGCGCGCCGTGCAACTCAGCGATCCGCTGCCGCCCTTGCCGCTCGGATACTCGGGCGGCGATCTCGGCGTGCACTTCGGCTTCCAGTTCCAGGCGCCATGATGATGACTTCCCGCTGGGTCACCCCTTTGTTCCTGATCGTCCTCGCGGCCGTGTTCACGCCGCGCGCCGGTCACGCCGACGATGTCAGCATCGATGTCACCAAGGGCAAGTTCGTCCGCATCCGCGTGCATTGCGAAGCGCTCGCCTCGCCGGGGCGTCGCTCAGCCGAAGTCTCGAGCGTCGATGCCGATGAGTTGTTGGCGGGAGATCTCGACCGCTCCGCCGTGTTCACGGTCAGCCGCTCGTGGGTGGCGGGGGAGCAGCCGTTCGATGTGCAAGCCAACATCGGCGGCAAGTGGTCGGTGTCGGGCGGGCAGGTCAAGCTCACGGGTCAGGTGCTCGATGTGCCGGCGCGCCGGCCGATTCTCGTGCGCGACTATTCGGGTCCGGTGCAATCGTGGCGCTCGCTGGTGCATCGCTTCGCCGACGATGTGGTGATGCAGTTCACAGGCGAATTGGGTGTCTCGGATACGCACATCGCCTATGTGACGCGCGAGGGGCGCAACAAGGAACTCTCGGTGATGGATGCCGACGGCGCAGGGGCGACGACGCTGACGCACGACAAGTCGATCGTGCAGTCGCCGGCGTGGTCGCCCGAGGGTTCGTTGCTGCTGTTCACGAGCTACAAGAACGGCACCGGCCCGCAGGTGTTCGTGGTGCCCGCGAAAGGGGGACGGTCGTTCCTCGTTTCGGGCCGCAAGGGCAACAACACGAGTGCGGCCTACTCGCCGGACGGGCGCGATATCGCCTGCACGCTGAGTCTCGACGGCAACCCTGAGATCTATCTGCTGGATGCGCGTGGCGGAACGCCACGGCGGCTGACCAACAACCGCGCCATCGACACCTCGCCGACCTGGTCACCGACCGGCCGGGAAATCGCCTTCACGTCCGATCGCAGCGGGGCGCCGCAGGTCTATGTGATGGATCGCGATGGTGGTAATGTCCGCCGCCTGACCTTCGACGTGAACTACACCGATTCCCCGGCGTGGTCGCCGCATGGCGACCAGTTGGCATTCGTGTCGCGCACGACCGCGGGTTTCGACATTTACGTCTGTCGCGCGGATGGCACCGGCGCGCGGCTGGTGGTCACGGGGGGCAGCAACGAGAACCCCCGCTGGTCGCCCGATGGACGGCACATGGTGTTTGCTTCGACTCGCGCGGGACCGCGCGGATTGTTCGTGAGCGATCTGGACGACCGCCCTGCGCGGCGGATCGATATGGGAAATCAAGAAGTGATGTCTCCGGCATGGTCGCCGCGTCCAGCCGGACCCAAGACCAATCCCTGAACCCGGCCCCGGTGCCGAGGAGGTAGTGATGAAGAACACCACGAACCTGTGGCGAGCGGGTCTGCTCGCCGCATTGACGGGACTGCTGCTGGTCTCCGCGGGCTGCGCCAAGAAGGCAGTGCAGGCGCCGCCTGTGACCGAGAACGTGCCGCCGCAGGCGACGCCAACGCCGAAGCCGACGCCGGACAAGGACAACGTGCCGCCGACGCCGGTCGAGCCCAAGAGCCACGCCCTCACCGCGTCCGACCTGCAGCCGGTGTTCTTCGACGTCGATTCCTACAGCCTGCGTGACGATGCGCGTTCGACGCTGGACGCGAACGCGCGGCTGATGCGCGACAATGCGACCGCCAAGATCGTCCTCGAGGGCCACTGCGACGAGCGCGGTACCGTGGAATACAATCAGGCGCTGGGCGAGCGTCGCGCGGATGCGGTGCGCGATTACCTCGTGCAGGCGGGGATCGCCACGGGGCGCATCAATGTCATCTCCTATGGCAGTGAGCGGCCGTTCGATCCGGGTCATGACGAGGCAGCGTGGGCGAAGAACCGCCGTGCGCACTTCGCGCTCCAGTAGATGAAGCGCACGATGGGTGAGGCGAAGCGCGTCGCGGGCCCCAAGCCGTGGGCGCTGGTGCTGTTGGCGGGAATGGGGGCGCTTGCGGCGCTGCCTTCCTGCACGCCGCCGCAATTGCTGACGCTGCGCTCGGGGCTCGACAGCCTGCGTACGGTGGTCGACACCTTGAACGTGCGCGATGAGCTCGCGTTCAAGGTGGTGCAGGAGACGCGGCAGGAACTCAGCGAACAGCGCGACATCCTGCTCAGCACCAAGGCAACGACGGGCAGCACCACGAACGAGTTGTTCGAGCAGATGCAGCGGCTCGAGGGCAAGCTTGATGAAGTGATGGGCCGCTTCAACCAGCTCGCGCAGCGGGCCAACACGCCGCCTGCGGCGACCACGACCGCTCCGGCCGGCCCCGATCCGAACCAACTCTACGACCAGTCGGCGCAGGACCTGACGCAGGGGCGCTACCGCATGGCGCTCCAGGGGTTCCGTGAGTTCGTGCAGCGCTATCCGTCGGTCGATCTCACTGACAATGCGCGCTACGGTATCGGCGAATGCTTCTTTGCGCAGTCCCAGTTCGACAGCGCCGCGGTCGCTTACGCCCAGGTCGACTCGCTGCATCCGGGCGGCGACAAGGTGCCGGCAGCGCTCTACAAGTTGGCGCTGTGCGAGGAAAAGCTCGGGCACGCTCCGGCGGCACGCAAGCGGCTCGAGGATCTGGTGAAGCGCTTCCCGCTGTCCGGTGAGGCGCAACTCGCCCGCGAACGGCTCGGAGCGAGCCGCAAGCGCTGATTCGCGGGGGCTGCGTGGCACTCATCTTCAGGATCACGCTCGCGGCGTGCGGTTGCCTCGCCGCGAGCGCCGCCTTCGCGGGACCGGCACACAGGGGCTTCGTGCCGGACTCGCTCGAAGGGCTGCCGATCGCGCGCATAGAAATTCATGCGCGCACCATCTTCGATCCCGTGCCGCCCGGCCGGTTGTCACACTTGTACGAAGCGGCGAACCGGTTGCACATTCGCACGCGCGAGAAGACCATTCGCGAGCAGTTGCTCATGAAGCCCCGTCAACCGTGGTTCGCGGCGCGCGGCTACGAGAGCCGGCGCAAGCTGCGCTCGCTCGACTTCCTCGAGCCTTCAGTCATTCACGCCACGCGCGAGGGCGACTCAGCGGTCGTACACGTCGAGACGCACGACGGCTGGTCCACCAGTCCCGAGTTCAACGTCGAGAGCGCCGACGGTAAGCGCTACGGCTCGCTGGGCCTGACCGAACGCAACTTCTTAGGACTCGGTAAGGCGTACTCGGTCACCTACCGGGACCTTCCCCGAGGGAACTCGCGCGGCATCAGCTACAGCGACCCGAGCCTGCAAGGGACGCGCATTCAGCTGCGTTATTCGGCCAGCGACGGAGCGACAGGAGCGGGCAACGAGTTCAGTGTCGGCCAGCCGTTCTACGCCGAGGACGCGACGCGCAGCTACGATTTCCAGTGGAACCGCAGCACCTCAATCGCTGCGCTCTACCAGCGCGCGAACGAGGTCGCGCGCTTCAATCGCCGGCAGGAGAGCTGGAGCGTCTCCGCCGGGGCGGGCCATCGCAGCGGGACATTGATCCGCCGCATCGTGGGCTCGTTCGAGTCCGACGACCGCCGCTTCGGGCCCACTCAGATTGAAAACCCCGGCTTGCCGGTGGAATTCACCGGGGGTGAGGCTAGCCTCAGGCTGCGGCGCATCATGGTCGAGGGCCGGCTGTGGCGGCCGCAGTACATCGAGCGCGATCGCGTCAATGGCTTCACGCTGGTGGAAGACTTCGATGTCGGCAGCTCCCTCTCCGCGGGAGTCGGCTACGCGCCCAGGCTGCTCGGCAGCTCGCAGGATGAAGGCTTCGCGCGCGCGCGCATGGCCGCGGGCGTCGTCACGCCGATTGGCTTCGGCCAGTTGACGGCCACCGCATCATCGCGGCTCAAGACCATTCCGACCGAGACGGTGGGGCAGGTCGACGTGCGCTTCGTGCAACAGTCGCACCTGCGGCAAACGTTCGTGATCGCCGCACGCGGCATCGCAGGCATCAATCCGGCGCGCGACTTCGAGGTGACGGCGGGGGGGCTCAATGGGCTGCGCGCCTACCCGGTGACGTCGGTCGCGGGTAGGAAGCTGTGGCGCTTCAACGCCGAGAACCGTTGGACCGTTGCCGACCGTTTGTTCGGCGGCCTGACGGTGGGCACCGTGATGTTCACCGATGCGGCGCGCGCGTGGGGCCCGGGTTCCGGGGGCGCGGACTGGTTCGTCGACTCGGGCGCGGGCCTGCGGCTTTCGTTGCCGCAGTGGTCACTCGGGCAAGTGCTGCGCATCGACCTCGCCTGGCCCATCGAGCCCTCGCGCAATGGCGAGCGCAATCCGGTGCTGACGTTCGGCTCGAGCCAGGCGTTCTAGGGATGGCGCCTTCGGGATTGCGCTTCGGGACCTCTGGCATTCCGCTGTCCACGTCGCGCCCCGGAACGCCCGCCGGCATCGCGAGGGTGCGTGAGCTGGGCCTCGACTGCCTCGAGATGGCGTGGGGCAATGGCGTCAAGATGGGCGACGAGATGGCCGCTCGGATTCGCGCCGCGGCGATCGCGGAAAACGTCGAGCTGACCGCGCACGCGCCCTATTTCGTCAACCTGTGCGGGGACGCCGAAGTGATCGCGCGCAGTGAGCAGCGCCTGTTCGACGCGGCGCAGTTGGCGGAGCGCTGCGGCGCCCACAGTGTGTGCTTCCACCCGGGCTACTACCCCAAGCAGGACGGCGCGCAGGCGATCGCCCAGGTGGGGAAGCGGCTCGAAGCGCTGGCGAAGCGCATCGCGTCCGAAGGCATCAAGGCGCAATTGCGCCCCGAGTTGACGGGCAGGGCGAGCCAGTTGGGCACGCTCGACGAGACGCTCAGCTGGTGCGAGGCGATTCCGGCCATCGCGCCGTGCCTCGACTTCGCGCATCTCTATGCGCGCGGGCAGGGGGCGGTCAATGGCTACGAAGACTTCGCCGCGGTGCTCGCGGCGGTGCGCGACCGCTTGGGCGTCGAGGTCCTGTCACGGCTGCACGTGCACCTCTCAGGAATCGAGTTCGGCCCCGCCGGCGAGCGCCGCCACTGGCCCCTGCGCGAGTCCAAGTTCCGCTGGCGCGATGTGCTGAGGGCGCTCAAGGAATGCGGGGCCGCAGGATGGGTCTATGCGGAGACGCCGGCCATGGAAGAGGATGCCTTGCTCCTGCAGAAAACCTATCGCAGGATGCTGGGCAGGACGCCGTAAATCGCCGATTGCCACGTTGGCTGCGTCGCGTCTCGCTGCGCCCATTGCCGGGAGAACGTCTCAATGCCGCTGCTCCAGCACGCGTTGTCGCTCGGGCCGATGGACAACAACACGTACATCCTCGTGTGTTCGGACACGCAGGAGGCGGCGGTGATTGATGTCGGCTTCGAGCCGCAGGCGGTCCTCGAGGCGCTGCGGAAGCTTGGGGTGAAGGTCACGCTGCTGCTCAATACGCATGCGCACTACGACCACATCGCCGGGATGCGCGAAGTGCAAGCGGCGGTCGGGGGCGAGTGGTGGCTGCATCCGCTGGATCGCGCGATGCTCGAAACGTTTAGCGCGCAGGGCGCAATGTTCGGCTTGTCACCATTCGAGGTGCCGGATGGCGTACACGACTTGAGCGATGGCCAGCGTCTGCATCTTGGCAAGCAGGAACTCGAAGTGCTGCACACGCCCGGGCACACGCCGGGGCATGTCAGCTTCCACGCGGGCTCGGAGGTGTGGTCGGGCGATGTCTTGTTCGCGGGCTCGGTGGGGCGCACGGATCTCGATGGCGGATCGTGGCCGGATCTCGAACGCTCGATCCGGACACGCCTGTTCCCGCTCGGTAACGCCACGCGCGTGCACACGGGCCACGGTCCGCAGACGACGATTGGCCAGGAACGGCTCACCAATCCGTTCGTGGGCGAAGGGGCGAGTTACTCATGATGCGAGGGGCGTCGTTGCCCGAGCGGTTGCTCAAGCTCGATTCCACCGTGTACCTGGCGCCCGGCGCCATCGTGTGTGGTGATGTCACGATCGGGCCGCACTCGAGCGTGTGGTTCAACTCGGTCATTCGCGGCGACTCCGACCGCATCGTCATCGGCGCGAACAGCAACGTGCAGGACTTGGGGCTGGTGCATCTCGACGAGGGATTCCCCGCGTTGATCGGCGACCGCGTCACCATTGGCCACCGCGCGATTATCCATGGCTGCACCATCGAGGACGATTGCCTGATCGGCATGGGCGCCATCATCCTCTCGGGCGCCCGCATTGGCGCCGGGTCGCTGATCGGAGCCGGGGCGCTGGTGCGCGAGCGGCAGGAGATCCCGCCCGGTAGCCTCGTGCTGGGGGCACCCGCGCGCGTGGCGGGTGAGGTGAAGCCGGTGCATCGCGAAGCCATCGTGCGTGGCGCCGAACACTACGCCGAGCTGGCGCGCGACTATCGCGCGAAGGGAATAGGCCAAACGCTGCCGCCGCCGGGGTCGACGCACACGCTGGGGGGCGGCGCGCGATGACGAATTTGTGGTCTCATCTCGCCGAACCCGCGCCGCGGTTGTTGGAGGCGGCATGGGCGCTCGCGGGGCCGGACGCGATTGATCCTGCCCGCGTGGGCGCGCTTGGGCCCGCTCACGCCGCAGCGGATGGGGTGACGCCATGCAGCATGAACGCTACGATCGAGCGCTGGCTCGTGCTCAGCTGGATCGGTGCTCACCCGGATGCGCGCGATCCACTGCTTGCGGCGCTGTGGGCTCGCGAGGAGGCGGCCCGCGCGACCGGGCTACCGACGCTCGTGTTGCGACTGGCCCCGCTGGTGGGGCCGCGTTCGCCGTTGCTCGCGCTGCTGAAGAACCACCCCAAGCTGGATGCGCGGCTCGAGCGCGCGCTGGTCCAGCCCGTGCTCGAGGCGGACGTGGTGGAGGGAATCGCCGGGTTGATCAACGGTCCGTTTGACCAGAGCGATTGGTACGAAGTGTGTGGCCCCGACCCGTTGAGCATTGGCGAATTCGCGCAACTCGCGCAGGCAGGCCACTTTGGCGCGCTCGCTGGAGCCCCTGGCTGGGAGCCGTCGCCCGCCGTGCTGCGTGCGCAGGGGCTCTCCGAGGGGGACGCGTGGGCTCGCGCCACCGGCGTCGCGCCGCACTCGATTCTCTCGCCGCTCCATGTGGGGCAAGCATGAGCAACGCGGCCAAGCGCGCACCCGGCGCAGGCAGGAGTGGCGCGGTAAAGCGCGTTCCCGCCGCGCGCGCGACCGGCGCCGCCCATGCGGGCTCCGGCAGCGGTGGCTCGCACACTTCGCCGCGTGTCTCCGCGGGCTGCGCGATCTTGACGGTCAGCGACACGCGCGGCCGTGTGGATGACGGCAGCGGTGATCGCGCGCAGGCGCTGCTCGTCGCGGCGGGGCATCGCATCGTGGCGCGGCGCTGGGTGCGCGATGAGCGCGCCGCGATCCGGCGCGCGGCGCTCACACTGCTCAAGCGACCCGACGCCGACATCTTGCTGGTGACGGGCGGGACCGGGATCGCGCCGCGCGATGTGACGCCCGAGGCGCTGGAGTCGCTGTATGCGCGCGCGTTGCCGGGCTTCGGTGAACTGTTCCGCGCGCGCTCGGAAGTTCAGGTCGGGACCGCGGCGTGGCTTTCGCGCGCCTCGGCTGGTGTGGCGCGCGGGCGCCTGCTGCTGCTGTTGCCGGGTTCGACTCGAGCGGTCGAGCTGGCGATCAATGAACTGTTGCTGCCCGAGCTGGGTCATGTGCTCGGGTTGCTGGGACGGACTTCCACAGGGGAGTGAGCATGTCGATCATGTCCGATCGCTGGATCCGCAGAATGTGTATCGAACACAAGATGATCGAACCGTTCGAGGACAAGCAGGTGCGCAAGGGCGTCATCTCGTACGGCATCTCCTCGTACGGCTACGACCTGCGCATCGCCGACGAGTTCAAGATCTTCACCAACGTGAATTCCACGATCGTCGACCCCAAGGCGCTGGATCCCGCGACGATGGTGGACATCAAGACCGACGTCGCCATCATCCCGCCCAACTCGTTCGCGTTGGGGCGCAGCGTCGAGTACTTCCGCGTGCCGCGTAACATCCTGTGCGCGTGCGTGGGCAAGTCGACTTACGCGCGCTGCGGTATCATCACCAACGTGACGCCGTTCGAGCCCGAGTGGGAAGGCTACGTGACGCTCGAGATCAGCAACACCACGCCGCTGCCGGCGCGTGTCTACGCCAACGAGGGGATAGCGCAGGTGCTGTTCTTCGAGGGCAACGAGCCGTGCGAGACGTCCTACAAGGACAAGGCCGGCAAGTACCAGCACCAGGTCGGGATCACGCTGCCGCGGTTGTAGTGCGAGCGGGTGAGCCTCAGCGCGTGCTGCCAGCCGTTGCGGCGCCCAGCAGCTTGCGGCTCAGCGTGTCCCAGCTCCAGCGCTGCGTCTCGGCTAAGCCGGCGGCGGCGAGGCGTTCACGCAGCGCCGCATCGGTGAGCAGCCGGCGCGCCGCGCGGCGCAGGAACCAGGGGTGCCGCAAGGGCACGACGAGTGCGGTCTCGCCGTCGCGTGCGAAGTCCGTGGTGCCACTCGTGGTGCAGGCGACCGCACACCCGCACGCCATCGCTTCGAGGGCGGTGTTGCACCAGCCGGCCTTGCGCTCGGCGGCGATGAAGACGTGGGCGCTCTGGTAGAGCTCTACGAGTTCTTGCTGGCTCGGGTCGAGCACGTAGCGGGCGTTCGCGGGCAGTGGCGCCAGGTCGCGCGGATCGCGCTCGCCGGCGCCGGGCGAGTCGAACAACACGATCTCGAACGGCGGCACGCCGGTCAGTCCCGCGAGTGCCTTGAGGATCAGGTCGGTCCCCTTCTTGGGCCGCGAGCGGCGGCCATTGACCAGCACGCGAAGTGGCGCTGCTTCCCGTGGCGTGGCCGCGGTATGGAATTGCGCGGGGTTGATGCCGCCCACGCCATCGATTACGGCCCGTCCGCTGCTGCGTTCGAGCGAATGCATGAGCGGTGTTGAGTTGGCGGCGAGCTGCACGCCGAGGTCAGCGAGTGCCAACGTGAGCGTGGGGTCACGCTCGAGCACGCAGTAGTAGATATGCCGCGCGCTCTCGTGGGCGCGGAAGGCGCGCCAGCTGTGCGGGTCGGCGCACCATGCGATGTCGCTCGACTCGCTCGCCGCAGCGGCGAGCGGTGCGGTACGGCCAGCATAGGGCAGCCACGCGGGCGGCTCGCCCGAGGGGTGGTAGAGCGTCACCTCGTGGCCGGCGGCCTCCCAGACGTTGCCCAACTCGACGAAGCGGCGCACGCCGCCGAAGACGCCGGTGTGCGGGAGGAAGATGGCGATGCGCATGGCGGCACGCTAGCAGAGCCCAAGCGCGCCGCCCACCGTGCCGCTTTGGAACGCTTCGAATGTAATTCCGTCACGATTCTGAACGTGATGCCGTTCAACATCGCATCACGCGCCGCCGCCGGCGCTCCAACCCTGCGCGAGGCAGCTGGGGCAACTCATTGTGAACAGGCAGGATCGAATT
This sequence comes from Candidatus Eiseniibacteriota bacterium, assembly GCA_031366795.1. GTDB lineage: Bacteria > Eisenbacteria > RBG-16-71-46 > RBG-16-71-46 > RBG-16-71-46 > JANLWK01. Next base: position 29,469 of record JANLOX010000249.1, read on the forward strand.
ATGTGGCCGCGCGTGGTACGGCGGCTGCTATAGCACAGTGCGAAAGCGTTCACCGGTCTCCCGCTCGATAGACGGGAGCCACGCTGCATCGGCCGCGACCCTACCAGAGGAGAAAGCACCATGGCTGCCCTGATTCGTTGGAGTTCCAATCGCCATCGCGACCTGGCCAGCGTTCGTGACGATGTCGACCGGTTGTTCGAGAGCGTGTTCAAGCCTGTGCTTTCAACCGGTGCGCCGGTGCCTCACGTGCTGTCTCCGTCGGTCGACATCGCCGAATCGCAGGACGGGTTCGTGATCACCATGGACCTGCCTGGCGTCAATCAGACGGACGTCAAGGTCAGCCTGCTGGGCGACGTGCTTACCCTCGAGGGCGAGCGCCAGCGGCCGGAACAGTTGAAGGGTTCGACCCAGCACTGCGCCGAGCGCCGGTATGGTAACTTCGAACGCTCGTTTAGCCTGGGAGTGGCGGTCCGCGCCGATCAGGTGAAGGCAAGCATGCGCGACGGCGTGCTTGAGATCCACGTGCCCAAGGCCGAGGAGGCCAAGGTGCGTGAGATCGAAGTCCAAGCCGCGTCCTAACACGTAAACCCTTGTCGCCGCGCCACGGGCTTCACGGTCATCGCGAGGACGTGGCGCGAGCACCTATAGAGAAAGAGGACTCCACATGGGTAAGGTCATCGGTATCGATCTGGGCACGACCAATTCGTGCGTCTCGGTGATGGAGGGTGGTGAGCCCAAGGTCATCGCCAACGCCGAAGGGTTCCGCACGACGCCGTCCGTCGTCGCGTTCTCCAAGACGGGGGAGCGGCTGGTCGGGCTGGTTGCCCGTCGCCAGGCCGTGACCAACCCGCGCAACACGATCTACTCGATCAAGCGTTTCATGGGCCGCAAGTTCGAAGAAGTCAGCGGCGAGATCAAGCTGGTCCCGTACGAAGTCTTCAAGGGCCCCAACGGCGATGCGCGTGTGCGCGCGGGCGATGCTGAATTCGCCCCGCCTGAAATCTCCGCGATGATCCTGCAGAAGATGAAGCAGACGGCGGAAGACTACCTGGGTGAGAAGGTCACCGAGGCGGTCGTGACCGTGCCTGCGTACTTCAACGACAGCCAGCGCCAGGCCACGAAGGATGCCGGCCGCGTCGCGGGCCTGGACGTCAAGCGCATCATCAACGAGCCGACGGCGGCGGCGCTGGCCTATGGGCTCGACAAGAAAGCCGACGAGAAGATCGCGGTATTCGATCTCGGCGGCGGCACGTTCGACGTGTCGATTCTCGAGCTGGGCGATGGCGTGTTCGAAGTGCGCTCGACCAACGGCGACACGCACCTGGGCGGCGATGACTTCGACCAGAAGATCATCGACTTCCTCGCGGACGAGTTCCGCAAGCAGGAGACGATCGACCTGCGCAAGGACGCCATGGCGCTGCAGCGGCTGAAGGAAGCCGCCGAGAAGGCCAAGTGCGAGCTGTCGACGGTGATGGAGACGGAAGTCAACCTGCCGTTCATCACGGCGGACCAAAACGGGCCGAAGCACCTGAACCTGAAGCTAACCAGGGCGAAGCTCGAGCAGATCTGCGATGAGCTGGTCGAGCGACTGCGTGGGCCGGTGGAGCGCGCGTTGAAGGACGCCGGCATGACCCCGTCGCAGATCGATGAGGTGGTGCTCGTCGGCGGCTCGACGCGCATGCCCAAGGTGCAGGAACTGGTGCGCTCGATGTTCGGCAAGGAGCCGCATCGTGGCGTCAACCCGGACGAAGTCGTCGCCATCGGCGCTGCGATCCAGGGCGCCGTGCTGGCGGGCGATGTCCGCGACGTCGTGCTGCTTGATGTGACGCCGTTGTCGCTGGGGATCGAGACGCTGGGCGGCATCATGACGCCGCTGATCACGCGTAACACCACGGTGCCGACGCGCAAGAGCGAGCAGTTCTCGACCGCGGCGGACTCACAGACATCGGTCGACGTGCACGTGCTGCAGGGTGAACGCAGCCGTGCCGCGGACAACAAGACGATCGGCAAGTTCGTGCTCGACGGCATTCCGCCGGCGCCGCGCGGCGTGCCGCAGGTTGAAGTGACGTTCGACATCGATGCCAACGGCATCCTGCACGTCTCCGCCAAGGACAAGGCGACGGGCAAGGAGCAGAGCATTCGCATCGAGGCGTCGAGCGGTCTCAATGAATCGGACATCGAGCGCATGGTGAAGGAGGCCGAGGAGAACGCGGCCGAGGACAAGCAGAACCGCGAAGCGGCGGAAGGGCGCAACCGCGCCGACCAGCGGCTCTACGAAGTGCGCAAGGGACTCAAGGAATACGGTGACAAGCTCGATGGCGCGCTGAAGACGCGCATCGAGGAATCGGCGACGCGCCTCGAGGAGTTGCTGAAGGGCCACGACACGGTGGCGATCGAAGCGGCGCGCGAGGAACTGGACAAGCAGTTCGCCGAAGCGGCCGAGGCGATGTACAAGGCGGCGCAGAGCGAGCCCGCCACCGAGCCGCAGCCGACGGCCGAGGAAGGCCGCAAGGAAGGCCCGGGCGGAGCCGTGGACGCGGAGTTCACGGTCGAAAAGTAAGCCGTAGCGATAGAAAACGAATCGGCGGCGCTGGGGAGCATCCCGGCACCGCCGAAGTTCTTGACGTCCTGTATTGCCCTCGCTCTGTGTCGAAAATCCCTAGGGAACTAGCTCCCAGGGACCCAGGGGAACCGCAAGCGCGTGCCCGTCAGGTGGCCATGCGGCACGCCCGACCGTCAGAAAGACGCGGTTCTCGGTCGGTGACAACTATCGAATCATGAGGCACTTGGCGACGACCGAGCGCCCCCCTTGGGTG
>JANLOX010000197.1:0-2674 GCA_031366795.1 Candidatus Eiseniibacteriota bacterium
GCGGGGCTGCCGATGCTGCCGGTGACGCACGGCGAGCCCTACACGCGCCGGGCGATCCTGACCTACTCGATCGTGCTCGTCGCGGCCACGCTGGTTGCGGGGCCGTTGTCGGGGCTGGGGCCGTTGTACCTCGTGTCGGCGGCGCTACTGGGCGGCGGGTTCGTGATGCAGGCGTTCCAGTTGATGCGCACGCCCACCACGGCGCGCGCCATGAAGCTGTTCCGCTACTCGATTGCCTACTTGTTTGCGCTGTTCCTGGTGATGCTGGTGGAAGGCATCCTGCACGTTCGCGGCTAGCAGGGGGTGGAGTTCGAGCGCGGTCCCAAATCGTCCCCGCGTGGGCTTGTCCACCCGTTGTGATTCATGTAGTTTTCCTCAGCTTGAACTCTGCACGCTTTGCTGTCACCCACGGATCCGGAGGCTGCCTTGTCGCGCAAGGCCTTCATTGGCTTGATGATGCTGGCACTCGTGTCAGCGCTGGCGGGAAGCTGTGCGTCACCGGGGGCGAAGGCCCACGGCGAACAACTATTCAGGACCTGCATGCCCTGCCACGGTCTGCACGGTGAAGGCAACCTCGCGTTGCGCACCCCCGCGATCGCCGGCCTGCCCGACTGGTACCTGACGACCGAGATCACCAAGTTCCAGAAGGATATCCGCGGCGCCCATCCCGATGACATGGAAGGCCACCGCATGCGGCCGATGGCACGCACCCTCTACCACAAGGGCGATATCGAGGCCGTCGTGGCTTATGTCGCGGCGCTGCCGCCGACCTGGATGAAGCCGACGATCAAGGGCGACGCAGTCGCGGGACAGCAGCGATACGCCACCGTGTGCATCGCCTGCCACGGCGCCGATGGCAAGGGCGCCCAGGCGATGGGCGCGCCGCCGATCGCGAACCAGTCCGATTGGTACTTGGTGGCCCAGCTCAAGAAGTTCAAGTCCGGCATGCGCGGCGCGCATCCGCTCGACACGCAGGGCGCCATGATGCGGGCGATGTCCAGCACGCTGACCGACACACTGGCGATGCATGACGTCGTCGCTTACGTCAAGACGCTTCCTCACTAAGACTGACGGAGACCGGAGCCCATGGCTGGTGGTGACGTCGACCGCAATGATCACGAATGGGGCAACAACTTCGCCAAGAGGACGTTCTGGGCGACGGTGGTCCTCGCGGTGCTGTTCGTCGGCACCGTGTTCGTCTTCATCCTGAGGTAGGGGAGGGATTCCACAGCAATGTTTTCACACCTGCTTCCCTCCGCATCGAGCTTCTCCGGTGAAGTCGACCAGCTGTTCTGGCTGATCACGTTCATCGTCGGGTTCGGGTTCATCGCCGCGGAACTCATGTTCTTCTGGCTGATGTGGCGCTTCCGCAAGCGGCCAGGCGTGCCCTCGACCTACGTTACCGGCAATGAAAAGCGCCTCAAGAACTGGATCAACATCCCGCACACGCTGATCCTGCTGTTCGACATCGTGATCATTATTGCTGCGGTGCGCGTGTGGGTGGACATCAAGCAGACGCTGCCGCCCGCCGATGTCACGGTGCGCGTGATGAGCCAGCAGTGGGCATGGACCTTCACCGATCCTGGCCCTGACGGGCTGCTCGATACGCCCGACGACGTGCGCACCACGGATGAACTGCACATCATGACGGGCAAGACGTACCACTTCGAGCTCGAGTCGAAGGACGTCCTGCACAGCTTCTTCATCCCGGCCTTCCGCCTCAAGCAGGACGCGATTCCCGGCCGCCGCTACACGGGCTGGTTCAGGCCCACGCAATCCGGCTCGTACGACATTCTGTGCGCGGAGATCTGCGGTATGGGACACGGCGTCATGGGGGCGCGGCTGGTGGTCGAAGCTCCCGAACAGCACGCGGCGTGGCTGGCGCAGCACGCGAACGACGGCGCGCTCGCCACGCTCAATACGGCGGCGCCGCCCGATAGCGCATCCCACACCACCGCTCCGGCCGCTGCCGGGGCGCGTTGATGGAGAACGGCATGGATCACGCGACGGCACACGACGCGCACGGTGGGGGAGCCGGTCACGGGGGCCACCACGAGCAGTCGTGGTTCCTGAAGTACTTTTGGTCGACCGACCATAAAATCATCGCGTTCCAGTACCTGTTCACGGGTATGGCGATGGCGTTGATCGGCGGCTTCATGGCGTACGTGTTCCGCATGCAGCTGGCCTTCCCGGGCGCCGTGGTGCCGGGCTGGGGGGTCGTCTCGCCGGCGCAGTACAACGCATTGATCACGAACCACGGCAGCATCATGATCTTCTGGGTCGCCATGCCCGTGCTGATCGCCGGCTTTGGCAATTACCTGATCCCGCTGATGATCGGCGCGGACGACATGGTGTTCCCGCGCATCAACCGCTTGAGCTACCAGTTGTTCCTGTTGAGCGCGCTGATCCTGATCGCCTCGCTGTTCGTGCCCAATGGCGGTTTCGGCGGCGCCTGGACGGCCTATCCGCCGCTGTCAGCGAACAAGAACTACAACCTGACGCCCGGTGGCGCCACGATGTGGGTGCTCGCCGTCGCCATCGAGTTCGTGGCCTTCCTGCTCGGCGGCATCAACTTCATCGTCACCGCGATGAACTCACGCGCCAAGGGCATGAAGGCATTCGATGTGCCGATCGTGGTGTGGTGCATCGTGATCGCCAGCATCCTGTTCATGGC
>JANLOX010000246.1:0-21675 GCA_031366795.1 Candidatus Eiseniibacteriota bacterium
ATGTTGGTCCAACGTGATTCTGACCCCCTAACTCCAAAGTGATTCTGTCACCCCCCGGTCACCGGAACTGGCTGGCGTTGGGGTTTGTCTGCTGTCCGCCTCCACGGGTGGTGCGGGGCGGGGCGGGAACGCTCGCGTGCAAGAGTCGCTTGATCACCCTTGGGGATTGGGTTCGGGATACTCGTCTCGTCCTGATCGTCGATCCTGATCGATATGCGGCAGCCGGTTTCGCGCCGTGGGCGACGATTGACGCTTGCCGAGTCTCGCGGCACCAAAACGAAGGCCCCCGATGGCGCGGCTTGTTCCAGCAACACTTGGCCGTTCCGCGACACGATGAGGCGGCCATCGAGTAGTTCACGGACCTCGACACGCGCCCGCGCGAAGGATCGCTGGTGTGGCCCGGGTGGGATCTGGAGTGTGTGGCCGGGGATGGAGACCACGTTGTCGCGTCCGACCACGCGCTCGTAGCGGCAGGCAAGGATGCGATCGAGGTGGCGCGGTGCCGTTCGCCATGCCGGTACGCTGTCGCGTGGTTCCTGAGCGAACCAGTTCTTACAGCGCGCGAGGAAGTGCGGCAGGAAGGCGTCGAACGCTTCGTGGGTGCGGATGTTGTTCAACGCGAGTTCCGCAGGCAAACGATCCTGGACGACCTGCCAGTGCCGTTCGATGCGGCCCTTGGCCTCGGGGCTGTGGGCGGCGATGTAGCGGATGCCGAGCTCCTCGAGCATCTGGCCGAACTGAGTGGGCCGCTGCCGGCCGGCGAGTTCTTCCTCTTGGCTCCAATGGCCGTCGTTGCGCACGGCGATTCCCGTCCGGTCTCCGTAGAGTGCTTCGGGTACACCGAACTTGGTGACCGTGTCGCGTAACGCCTGGGTGAAGCCATGAAGATCCTCGTTCGGGCGGCGCACCAGACTCAGCGGCTCTCCCGTAGCGTCATCGAGCATACCGACGAGCGTGAACACCGGTTCGTCGGCGCCGAACCAGGCGAACTCGGTGCCATCGATCAGCACGAGACTGCCGATCCGCGCCGCGCGCAGCCGTCGTCTCCGGTGTTTCGCCGGTCTGCGCCGGTGCTTGGGAGCGAGTCCCAAGGCTCGGCGGATCATGCGCACCGTTTCGGCGCTGATCTCCACCTTGCGTTCCACCAGCAGGTCCCGCACGTGGCAGTCGTTCAGGCGCGGTTCCGAGCGCTCCAGCAGTGCCACCACTTGCTCTCGAACTGCAGGGTCGAGCCGCTGTGGCGAAGGCCGGCCACGGTTGCCGTGGAGCAGGCCGGCCGGGCCGCCCTCGCGCACACGCACCCTGAGTCGCTTGAACTGCCGCAGGCTCAGTCCCGTCAACTCGGCCCCCTTGGCGTTCGTGATCCGTCCCTCGACTGCGGCCTTTAACGGTCCCAGTCGCTGCGCGTCCTTGACTCCCATGAGCAGGTCTTTCATGGGGGGACATAATCACTTTGGAGTTACAGGGGGTCATTATTACTTTGGAACCGCACCCGCCGCGCGCGCGCATTGCGCCCGCACCACCGTCTCGGGCAATGTCCCCCGCCATGAACGCGCGCGCCGAATCCCGCCCCGGCTTCTTCAGTCACGAGCGCATCATGTACGCGCTGCTGGTGTTCATCCCCATCGCCGCGGCGTCCGCGTACCTGCACTGGGGCGGCGTCACCACGTTCGCGTTCGCGGCCCTCGCCATCGTGCCGCTGGCCGGCCTGATGGGCGGCGCGACTGAACGCATCGCCGATCGCCTGGGCGCCGGAATCGGCGGACTGCTCAACGCCACGTTCGGCAATGCGGCCGAATTGATCATCGCGTTGGTGGCGTTGTCGCGCGGCTACCACGACGTCGTCAAAGCCAGCCTCACGGGATCGATCATCGGCAACGTGCTGCTGGTGCTCGGGCTCTCGATCGTCGCAGGCGGTGCCCGGCGCGACAAGCAGACCTTTGACCGCACCTCCGCCATGGCGGGATCCACGCTGCTGGCGCTCGCCGCGATCGGGCTCGTCGTCCCGGCGATGTTCCATTGGGCTGCGGAGTCCGCGGTGCGCAACGCGCAGATCACCAATGCCCACGAGGTGGCGATCGAGCACACCCTGTCGCTCGAGATCGCCGTGGTGCTGTTCGTCGTCTACCTGCTGAGCCTGCTGTTCAGCCTGCGCACCCACAAGCATCACTACGCTGGCCAGCCCCACGAGGGCGAAGTCGTGCACGCGAACCCCTCCGACTCGCAGATCGGGCGCGCCGTCCTGACACTGCTGCTCGCCACGGCGTTCATCGCCTGGATGAGCGAGTTGCTCGTCGGCGCCGTGGAGGAAGCCTCCCACGCGTTGGGCCTCACAAAGGTGTTCGTCGGCGTGATCGTCGTCGCCATCATCGGCAACGCCGCGGAGCACTCGACCGCCGTGTTGATGGCGATGAAGAACCGCATGGACCTGGCGCTCAACATCGCCATCGGCTCGAGCATCCAGATCGCGCTGTTCGTCGCACCCCTGCTGGTATTCGCGTCTTACGCCATGCGTGGCAAACCGATGGACCTGCTGTTCAGCCCATTCGAGGTGCTGGCCGTGCTCATCGCCGTGAGCACGGTGAACTTGGTGTCCCAGGACGGCGAGTCCAATTGGCTCGAAGGGGCGCTCCTGCTCGCGGTCTACCTGGTGCTCGGGATCGCCTTCTACTTCCTGCCGTAGTCACGGGCTGATCCAATCGCGCTCTTGCTCCGTAGTAAGTGATGCGGGGTCATGCGGGAGCTCCCTCTTGCCCGGACGCCTCCGTAGGACATACGAGTGTGCGTGGTCACGGGGCCCGCGTTTGGCCGCACCGCGAGCCCGGGTCAAAGCTAAAGGAGGTGCACGGTGCTCGAATCGGGCAAACCATTCGAGAATGACACTCCGCTTGGGTTCCTGGAACAGGTCGCGCGCGTCGCGACCTCTCGCAGGGTGTTCCTGAGTTGGGCCGGGGCGACGATCGCAGTCTCGGCGATTGGCTGCAGCAGCAAGAGCAAAAATCCGGCCTCGCCGGGAAGTTCGGGAGTCAACTTTGGAACGGGTGACACGGCGGTCCTCAACTACGCCTATGCACTCGAGCAACTCGAAGCGGCGTTCTACACCCAGGTCATCGCAACGCCGTACACCGGCATTACCACCGGCGAACTGTCGCTGCTGACCGATATCCGCGACCACGAAGTGATTCACCGCAATTTCCTCAAAACGGCGCTGGGGGCATCCGCCATCGCGGCGCTCTCCGTTAACTTCGCCTCGGTTAATTTCTCGAGCCGCGCCAGCGTTCTGGGCGCGGCGAGGACGTTCGAGGATCTCGGGGTCTCGGCCTACAACGGTGCAGGCCAGTTGATCACTTCCGATACCTACTTGACGTTGGCGGGCAAAATCGTCTCCGTCGAGGCACGTCACGCTGCCGCGATTCGCGACCTCCTTTCCCCGGGAACCGCCGCTTTCGCGGGCAATGATGTGGTCGCCGTCTCCACGGGTCTCGATGTCCAGCGCTCCCCGTCGCAGGTCCTGGTGCTCGCTTCGACCTACGTGACGACCTCCATTAATCGCGGCGACCTGCCCTGACCGGCGAAAGGAGCATAAACATGAAGGATTACATTCTGGACTCGCTCGCGGCCGGATCGGACGAGGCCGTCTCGCGACGTGGAGCACTGCGCAAGCTGGAACACGCAGGGCTTGGACTGCTGGCTGCGGCGGTGCCCTCCGTGCTGGCGAACGCCGCCGGTGCGGCGACCCGCTCACCCTCGCGCGTGGCTCGAACGCAAACCGTCACCGACGTGTTGAACTTCGCGTTGAAGCTCGAATACCTCGAGAACGAGTTTTACCTGATGGGGCTCGCTGCTTCAGGTCTCATTCCGAGCGGGGATCGCGTCATCTTCCAGCAGATCAGCGCGCATGAAACCGCGCACGTGGCACTGCTGAAGGGCGCTCTGGGCGGTAGCGCGATCGTCAAGCCTACGTTCGACTTCACCGCCGGCGGGGCGTTCTCCGACGTGTTCACGAACTACATCACGTTCAAGGCGCTGTCGCAGGGCTTCGAGGACACGGGTGTCCGCGCGTACAAGGGACAGGCGGTCAACCTCAAGTCCGACGGCGCCACGCTGACCATCGCGTTGCAGATCCATTCCGTCGAAGCCCGGCATGCCTCCCAGGTGCGGAGGCTGCGCGGCCAGAAGGGTTGGATCACGTCCAACAACACCGACGTCAGCGCGCTGGCGGCGGTATACGCGGGCGAGGATAACCACGTTCAGGGTGGCGTGGATGTCGGCAGCACGTCGGCAGCGACGGAAGCGTTCGACGAACCCCTGACCATGGTGCAGGTGCTGGCCATCGCGGGGCCCTTCATCGTGTAGCTTCGCCAGCACGATTATTCACCCAGTCGCGGAGCGGAGGATCGGGCCCATACGCCTGGTCCTCCATTCTATGTGCACGAACCGCGACCGCTAGGGGAGTGGAGGAGGAACTTCGCGGCCACGGCGCTCCTCATCCAGCGCCTGCAAGCGTGAGCGCTGAGCTGGGGTCAGCACGCCACGGGTGTCGAACAGGGCACGCAGCCGCGACTTGGTCAGCGCAGCGCGCAAACGCGCCACCGTATCGATCTTGAGTTCGATCGCCGCGCGCGTCGCGCTTGCCGAACGCAACAGCCCCTGCAACTCCTGCCCCGTCCGCTCCAGTGTACGACGCTGCAATGCATCGGACTGCTCCTCGCGATTGAGAATAGCTTGGATGCGCGCATGCTGCGCCGCCGTCACTCCAAGACGTTCCTCCAGATCGCGCTGGTGCTGATCGAACGCATTGAGCTGCATGGCTGGCCCCCCGCGCGGGGGGCCAGCAGCGCCGCGATGCACGAGTCCGAAAGGGCCCAGCTTCAGGAGCTCCCACGCATCGGGTCCGTCCATCGGCTCCATGGCATTAGCGGCGGGCTCGTCCAGTCCGCCGCCCGCCGCACCAGGGGGCCACTGCCGCGCGTGAGTGCCGCCCTCGGCGCTTCGCGGAGGACCGCCGGGGCGACGGGCAGGAACGACGTCGGCGAACGCGCACGGGCGCGCCGCAAGGCAAACCGTGGCGGTCAGCAGCCCGATGGTCATCGGGAGGTTCAGCCGTTTCAAGATCACTGGAGGAGCCCATGTTCGACTTGCGACGGCTCGCCGCCGCCCGGAAACCCAAGGCGGCGATTGTATCGGTTGCAAACGCTTGCACAAGCAGTGGTCCGGGCGGGCGGATGAATTTCCCCCCCCCAGACCACCTGCCTGCTGGCACCTCTACGCGTCGAAGCGCGGTGAGCGGGAGAACTCGCTGGCTCCCTGACTCTCCCGATCAGACCCTGCCACCTTCACGATCTTGTTGTAAACGCCGATGAGCAGCAGCGGTGCCGCCCACTGCCCTACAAACTGGCTGTCGTCTTTCTTGTTCGAGGCCTTCAGCAAGAGCGAAACGCCCATGGAGGCCACCGCAGCCCAGAGCCACAGATCGGACGGAAGTTTCGAGGTCTCGTTCTCGATGGTCTTGGCGACGCGCCCCTCGGCGTGGTCCATGTGATGCTGCGCGACCCCTTCTCTCGGCTTGAACGTCGATTCAGTCATGCCTGTCACTTCCTTCGGGAATGAGGCTTCCTGCGGCTCCTTGCGTAGTCTTCCATCGACGAGTGCTGGGTGAACGCCGCAATCCACGCGCGCGGCGCTCCAACACCATGTCGGTTCAGGCGGTTCCCATGACGGCTCTCGCCCAGGTTCCGGCCGCAATCCGAGCAGGAGCGCAACAACCGGGCCAGCGATTGGAGGCCTCGTCCGTCGTGGGACCAGGGCGGTTCGAGATTACGCATGGAGCCTGAGCGGTCCCAGCCTCCGGGTTGCCGCAGGACTCGCGATTCCCGCATAACCCGCCGCACAAACGGCGGGGGCGCTGCCCCATGCAGGGCTTCACGGAGCTCATTTCCAACGGCGCATCGCGGCCTCTGGGGGTCTCTGCTGGAATGTTCCGCGCGCTCCTACCGGCCCCGATTTCAACCCCCTTGTAAGGATCCCGCGGGATGCGTCCACCGGCTTGGCCTCGCGACAGCCTCCCCTGTGCACAGAGCGGGTCCATGGCTACCGGTGACCGCCCCCCCGCCGTCTGCTACGATCGGTGCACTGGAGGAATCCCCCATGACCATGGCTCCGCACGATTCCAAGATCGAGGACCTCATCCGCCGGCTCGATGCCGCGGTCGAGGTCGTCGACGATGCCACCCGATGTCGCAACGTCAAGACCGTGCTGACGGAAATCGTGCGTTCGGGCGAACCGTTCGTGCCCGAGCGCTTCATGCGCACCGCCACCGGGCAGTACGCGCGCCGGCTGCTGCACCGCGATCCGGCGGGCCGCTACACGATGCTCGTGATGGTGTGGGACCGCGGCCAGGGCACGAGCCTGCACGATCACGCGGGCCGCTGGTGCTGCGAATGCGTGTATCGCGGCAACATCCGCGTGACGTCCTTCTCCGCCATCGGCGGCGACGCGGAGCAGGACCTGGTCGAGTTCCGCCAGGAAACCATCGTGCATGCCGGCGTGGGTGAAGCAGGAGCGCTGATTCCGCCGTTCGAATACCACATTCTCGAGAACGCCGGCGATGAACCCGCGGTGACGATCCATGTGTATGGCGAGGAACTGAAGCACTGCCACATCTTCGAACCGGTGGAAGGCCTGAAATACCGCCGCCGCTTCAAAGAACTCGCCTACACCGAGTGAGCGCACCCGCCGAGCCTTCATCAATCTCCGCGGCGGCGGGCGGTGCGCCCACTGGCGTGGCCCCGCAGGGAATCGTCGCGTTGCTGCCGGGCCTGCTCGTGTGCGCAGCGCTCGCGGCCGCGGCGGTCATACTCGCGGACCTGCCGTGGATCAAGTCGCACCTGCACGTCAGCCCGCTGCTGCTGGTGATCCTGTTAGGCATGGCGTGGCGCTCGCTCGCGCCGGTGCCTGATGCGGCACTCCCCGGCATCCGCCTGGCCCAACGCCCGCTGCTGCGCTGGGCCGTCGCGGGACTCGGCTTCCGGCTGAGCCTCGTCGAACTCGCGCACATCGGCGGCGCGGCGTTGTCGGTCGTCGTCATCTCCACCTTCGCCTCGCTGTCCTTCGGCTGGTGGCTCGCGCGCCGGCTCGGCGTCAGCGAGAAGCTCGGCATCCTGCTCGGCGTCGGCGGCGCCATCTGCGGCGCCTCGGCCGTTGTCGCGGCGGACTCCGTGGTGCAAGGCGAGAAGCGCGACTCCGCCATCTCGCTGGCGATCATCACACTGCTCGGCACCATCGGCATCGTCATCGACCCGCTGCTGGCGCACGCGCTGCACATGAGCGATTTTGTCTACGGCGTGTGGGACGGCGCCAGCCTGCACGAGCTGGCGCAGGTCGTCGCCGCGGGCTCCGGCGTCAGCGATCGCGCGGTGCAGGTGGCGACCGTCGTCAAGCTGGCGCGCATCGCCCTGCTCGCCCCGGTGGTGTTGTTCCTGAGCTGGCGCATGCGCCATGAGCACAAAGCGGCCGGCAAGGCGCGCGTCTCGGTGGTGCCGTGGTTCCTCGTGCTGTTCGTGGTGTTCGCGATCGTCAATTCACTGGGCGTGATCCCCAAGCCCACCCTCGAGATGATCAAGACCGGCGTGCTGTGGCTGCTGTGTGTCGGCATGGCCGGCGTCGGCATCCAGACTGGGCTCAAGGACCTGCGCTCCGCCGGCATTCGCCCGGTGCTCGCAGGGGCGGGGCAATGGGTGTTCCTCGCGGCGTTGTCCTACGGACTCACCGCATGGCTGTGCGGCGGCGCGCATGCGCCTTGATGTCGCCCTGCACGAGTTGCGGGTGTTCAAGAGCCGCGCCCAGGCGCAGAGCGCCATCCGCGACGGCGGGCTGCTGCTCAATGGCGAGCCGGCCAAGCCGAGTCACGATCTCCACGCCGGCGACCGCATCACCCTGACCGGCGCGGGCGTCCACCGCACGCTCGAGGTGCTCGAGTTGCCGAGCCGGTCCCTCAGCAAGGAAGCGGCGAAGGCGCTGGTGCGAGAGGTGCCGGAGGCGTAGGCGCGAGCTCCGCGGGAACCCGTCGCCCCAATGGAAACGCGGGCGGTAGGGTGACCGACCCTGACCGCCCGCGCGTGACTGCAGCCCCCTCGGAACGCTGCAGTACTCTCTCGGCGTGTTCGCTACTGCAGCACGACCTTCTTCTCGCTGACCTGGCTGCCCGCCTTCATGCGCACGAAGTACACGCCGCTCTGCGCGCGTGACCCCGTGTCGGTCGCCCCGTCCCAGTGCGTCACGAACGAGCCGGGTGCGGCGTCCTGGTCGACCAGCGTGCGGATGTTGCGGCCCTGCAGGTCGAACACCGCGAGATTTACGTGCGCCGCCGAGGTGACGCTGTACTCGAGCCGGCTGGCGGTCGCGGGATTGGCGCCCTTCAAGCTCACGCCGAACGCGATCGCCGGGCCCGACGGCGCCTCGGCAGAGGCAGCCGCGGGATCCGCTTCGCCGGCAAGCGCGTGGCCGCCGCGTCCCCAGCGGTCGTGGTCATGATCGCGCCCGTCTTGCACGGCCTCGTGGTGCTCGTGATGCAACGGGTTGTGCGGCAGCGCCACGTACGGGAAGTACGGCAGGAACGGCACGTCGTTGGCATCCACGCCATCACCGAGTTGGTTGTTCGGCGCGACGTTGAACGCCGGCGTGAACGGCGTGGCACCCGCCACGACGCGCTCGGCGATATCGACGACGTCATCACCCAGCCGGCGGCCGTTCGGGAAACCGGCGTTATCGCCCGCGAGGATACCGAAGCGGCTCGGGCGGACGGTGGGCGCTACGCTCATGTTGAGCCGCAGCATCTCGCACGGCACCTGGTTCGGGTTCGCGGGCTTGTTGAGCCCGGGAATTCCCGTCAAGAACACCGTGACCAGATCATTGCGCGGCGCGGGCGGCGTGGTGATGCCATATAGCGCGCCCAGCAACTTCGCCAGTTCCGGATCGACGACATAGCCGAGGAACTGCGTATCGCTCGTCGGCTTGGACGCGTTGAACTTGTCCTTGTCCTGCGCGGCGATCACGACTTCGTTGACCAGCGGCATGCCGAGCCGCGACACCTGCACCGGCTGACCGCTCGTGGTCACCGTGCCGTCGCCATTCAACGTGCGCGAGGCGGGACGCTCGGCGGAAGCATACAAGCCGATCACCGAGTTCGTCGCACTCGGCGCCAATCCATCAGCGGTAAGGCGCTTCATGGGGATCTGCATCGCCACCGTCATCACGTCGAAGCCACCGAGTCCGTCCAGACCACGACCGCGATTGCCGGGAGGCTTGCGGATCGTCAACAGGTCGAAGGTCGCAGCAAGATCGACAAAGAACGGATCGTCGCGCGGCCCAACGAATACCTTGCTGCCGTCGGACAAGGTCATCACCGCGTCGGCCGCGAGTTGCGGGTAGTTCGGCATGGACACCGGCCCGACATAGGCCGGCACGACAGGCAGGTCGCTGCCCAGCACCGTCGCTGAACCGTTGTCGTAACGCGTCACCGTATAGGTCTGGCGCACGTTGAGGTCCGGGTCCGTCAGCGAGGTGACGACGCCGGTGTTGTAGAGGAACGTGGCGCCGGTCTGGCGCGTCGTCTTGAAGCTGAACTTGTAGCGGATGTGATCGTTGGCATCGCCGACATTGTCGATATTGAAGTAGTACGAGACTTCATCGTCGAAACCATGGAAGTTCGGGCCGCTGCCCGGCTCGATCATCGGCACCCAGTTGCCGACAATCGTCACGCGATCGCTGGCATCGGGACTCACCCAGGCGTAGAGGTCGGTGTCGTCGGCGAGGCGGTCCTTGGCGGTGCCCGGTGCTTCGCTGTGGCTCGAAGCGTGCGATGCCACGGGTCCCAAACACGTGGCCATCAGGAGGACCGCCGTGAACGCGGCCCCTCTCAGGTGATGTTGCTTCATGCGTGTGCCTTTCTTCTCGCGCAGGTGCGCGGCAGGGAGGAGAAGCGGTTTGGCGAGGTTCCCGCGACGGCGTCTGTCCCCCGACGACGCCAGTTCGCGGCAACCCGCGGTGTGCGACCACCTCCATTACGGGCTCGCCACCCCACTGGATGAGCGAAACGGCGCAGGTCCCACGCACGGACCGCGTCGCGCGGTACACCCCGCCGGGCGCGCCCACCGCGTCGCACGTCATATCCCGCTTGTAGCGCCGTGATCGACTCCTTATGTTATGCGGACTCTGTTTGCTCGCGGCCGCGCGCGACGGATCTCCTGCCCCCCGGATGCCATGCCTGATTCGCACGTCCAATTCGCTCTACGAAACGTAGAGTGGATGGAAACCCCACACGTCGCCGGAGCCCTTTCGTGAACGATCAAGACAACGACCGCTCATGCATGGACAGGGTCCGCGCCGGGGACATGCGCGCACTCGAGGAGCTCTACGACCGCTACAGCGGCCTGCTCTACTCGGCGGCGCTCAGGATCCTCGGGCTGGCTGCCGACGCCGAAGAGGTGCTCCAGGAGGCGTGGCTTCAGGCATGGAATCGAGCGGAGTCCTACGATGCGGCGCGCGGTGCGGTTCCCGCGTGGCTGCTGACGCTGGTGCGCAGCCGCGCCATCGACCGGTTGCGATCGCGCGCCTCACGGCAGCGCGTCGAGCAGGTGATGGCGGACCGGCCGCCCGCACAACTCGTCGAGGAACCACCCGCCACCGTGTCGCAGCGGCAGCTGCACGATCGAGTGGTCACGGCGCTCAGCGAACTGCTGCCGCAGCAGCGGCAGGTCATAGAATTGGCGTATTTTGGTGGACTGTCCCAGAGCGAGATCGCAACGCAATTGGTGGCCCCGCTCGGCACCGTGAAGTCGTGGACACGACAGGGCCTGATGCGCCTGCGTGAACTGTTGCCCGAGGAGGAATGGGTTTGAGCGGCCATCGCCAAGAACATTTCGCCCTGTGCGCGGGCTACGTGCTGGGGGCTCTGGACGAGCCCGAGCGGCGCGTGCTCGAACAGCACCTGGCCGAAGGCTGCCCGGACTGCGAAGCGGAGTCGCGCCGCCTCGCCGAAGGCGCCGTCCTGCTCGCGACCTCTGCGCCGCAGGTCGCCGCACCTGCGGCGCTCAAATCGAAGGTCTTCAATCGTATCCGCGCCGAGGGCGTGGTGCGTTCGCCGGAGCTGGCGCGTCCCGCCGCTCGCAAAATAATCGAGTTGCCGCAGCGGCGCCGCAGTTCGCCGCTGGTATGGGCATTCGCCGCCGCCGCTGCCCTGCTGGCGGTGACCAGTGTGCTGATGTGGAGCGCCGGCGAGCGGCTGCGGGGCGACCTGACCGCGGCTCGCGCGGAGCTAGACACGCAACGCCGGCAGCTGGCGGACAAGCAGCAGGAGCTGGCCGAAGCGCAGCGCTGGTCCGCCCTGGTCGAGGGCGCTGGGACGCGGCTCGTGGACCTGCAGATCACCCCGGCGGGCAACACCGTGCTCAAGGCGCGCGCGCTGTACGACCCGCAGGCGCATCGCGCCATGATCGTGTTCACGAACTTCACGCCGCCCAGCGGCTCGGACTACGAGTTGTGGGCCCTGCGTGACGGCAAGCCCGCGAGCCTTGGCGTGATCCACGCCGACGCCAGCGGTCGCGCCATCGTGAAGCTGCCGGATACCGGTGACCCCACGAATCTGGGGGCTTTCGCGGTCTCGCTGGAGAAAGCGGGCGGCTCGTCGACGCCCACCGCACCGCAGGGACCGGTCGTCATGGTGGGTCAGCTCGCGGGATCCTGATCCAGCGCTCATCCGATCGCGGGGTGACCCCGTAGAGTGGGTGATGCCACGGACCGCCAACACTCGCCCTGTGCCGCTGGGTTCGCGCGGTGGACTCGCCCTGGTGCTGGCTGGCCTCATCCTGGCGATGGCGCTTCCCGCCGCGGCTCACGAATACTGGCTCGCGCCGTCCCGCTACCTGCCCACTCCCAATCGCCCAATCGAGCTGAGCGCACTGGCGGGCACGGGATTCCGCGGCGAGCGCAAGCCGTTCGCCCCAGCGCACTGCGCACGCCTGACGGTGCACGCCATTCGCACGCTCGACCTGACCCCCGTGGCCCGCGAGGGCGGCTTCACGTGGGCGCGATTCGCCCCTTCGGACAGCGGCGGCGAGATGTTCGCGTTCGAGTCGGACTTCACCCCGATCACGCTGCCCGCCGCGACGTTCGATCCCTATCTCGTCACCGAAGGCCTGGACGGTCCGTTGGCGGCGCGCGCAAACGACCCGAAGCTCACGAGGAGTCCCGGTCGCGAACGGTTCCGCCGTTGCGCCAAGGCGTGGGTAAGCGGGGGAGACGTCACGCGCGCCACGACACCGATGGGCCTGCCGCTCGAGATCGTCCCCGCAGCGCCACCCGGACAAGGGGAGCAACTCGCATTGCGCGTGCTGTGGCAGGGACAACCGCTGTCGGGCGCACTGGTGCGGGTCTGGCATACGCCCACGGCGAAGGATGAATCACCGACCGATCCCGAAAGCCGCGACTCGTTGGCAGTGGCGTGGCAACAGCGCACCGATGCACAGGGAACAGTGACCCTGCCCACGCAACAGGCGGGCGAGTGGCTGGTCAGCACTGTGCACATGGTGCCGAGCAGCGACAGCAACACCGCCGACTGGGAGAGCACCTGGGCGTCGCTGACGTTCCAGCGCCGGCGGGCCGTGGCACGATGAAGCGTTCGCCCGCCACCGCACTCGCGCGGCAACTCGTACTATCGCTGCTCGCGTGCGCCACCGTGCTCACCTGCATGACTGCGCAGGCGCAGGCGCACGATCAATCCTTCAGCTACGTCGACCTCACGCTCGCGCAGCATTCGGCCAGCGTACGGTTGAGCGTGCATCGCCGCGATGCGGCGAGAGCGCTCGGGCTGGTCACCACCGACTCGCTCGAGCATGCCGCGACACTCGTCCAGTACGCGCCCACTCTCTTGCGCATCCTGGGGCCGCGGGTCAGCGTAACGGCCGACCAGCATGTGCGCCCCATCATGTGGACAGGCGTCGCGCTGCGTCCCGAACGGCGTGCCGTCGAATTTACCGGGCACGTCGAGTGGCCTGGCCCTCCGGGCCGGATCGGCGTGGCTGCGCACATGTTCCCGGACAACAACCTCCACGAGACCTTCGTCAACGTGTACGAAGCGAAGCGGTTGCTGCGCGAGGAGGTGCTGACCGATTCGCACCGCGCCTTCGAGATGTACACCACCGGAGCCCAGGGACAATGGGCGGTGTTCGTGACCTTCGTGGGCGCAGGCATTCACCACATCTCCATCGGCCCCGACCACATCCTGTTCGTGATCGGCTTGCTGCTGCTGGGCGGCGGCGTGGGGCGCATCCTCAAGATCACCACGGGCTTCACCGTCGCGCACAGCATCACGCTGGCCCTCGCAACGCTGGGAATACTTCAGCCGCCGGCCAGAATTGTCGAACCGTTGATCGCGCTGAGCATCCTATATGTCGGAGTAGATAATTTGCGGCGCCGCGGGGAGTCCGGTCAACGGGATGGCCGCCCCTGGGTGGCGTTCGCGTTCGGCCTCGTGCACGGATTCGGCTTCGCCAGCGTGCTGACTCAATTGGGACTTCCTCGCTTCGCCCTCGGAACCTCCCTCCTCGCGTTCAATGTCGGTGTTGAACTGGGACAAGCCTGCATCGTGCTGGCGGCTCTGCCGCTGCTCGCGCTGTTGCGCGCGCAATGGCCCCGCATCGCACCTCGCGCCATTTCGTTCGCCTCATGGGGAGTCGTTCTCGCCGGTGGTTGGTGGTTCGTGGAACGTGTTTTCCTAGGTGGCTGAACAGCGGGCCTGACGCACGCGCCGCCCCCTCAAGCAGAGCCTTACGGCGCGCGGCGGCTGGTCTCGTCGAGCACGTGACGTTGCGGCCTGAGTCCATCAGCGGTCAGTGCTGCATCACGGGTTCGCGATGGCGTTCCGGCCGCCGCGGCGCCGCTTTACGCATGCCGCGCGAGCGCCACACCACGCCTCAACGCCGCTTCGTGATCTCGCGATAGAACTCCGGGCGACGTGAGGTCCACAGGTGCGTCAGCGGGCTCATCGCCTTGTCGCGGCAGGCCGCGAGATCGATGTCCGCGGCCTTCGCCACCGCTTCCGCCTTGCCCGCGCGCACCAGTACGTTCCCGGTCTGATCGAGAATCTGGCTCTGTCCCGTGAAGGGCACGTGCCCACCCGGCCGCGTCTCGGTGCCGGTACGGTTCGCGGTGACCGTGGCGACACGGTTCTCAAACGAGCGCGCCACCATGATGCGCTGGGCGTTGCGGTAGACGAGGTTCGAGGGGTGCGCGATCACATCGGCGCCAAGCAGCGCGAGGGAACGCGCCGCCTCGGGGAAGCGCCAGTCGAAGCAGATCAGCATGCCGACGCACGCGGGTCCCACGCGATGCACCGCGAAGCGAATATTGCCCGGCGCGAACCACTCCTGTTCACGCTCGAACAGGTGCACTTTGCGATATACCGCCTTGAGCCCCGCAGGACCGACGAGCATTGAACTGTTGTAGAACTTGCCGCGATGCCGCTCGGCGAAGCCGATCACGTAGTGCCGCTTCTCACGCCGCGCCGCGGCTTTGATCGCGCGTGCGGTCACGCCCATCGCGGCGTCTTCGGCGAGGGCGGCGAGCTCCGCGTGCGAGGAAAACACGTAGCCGGATGCCCACAGCTCGGGGATCACAACGAGATCCGCTGTGACTGTCGCGGCGAGCGCCAACCCGGCTTCGAGATTGGTCGCGGCCTTGCCGAACTGTGGCTTGCCCTGCACGAAGGCGACGCGGAACGAAGTCATGCAAGTACGGTAGCCCGTGTTCGCCGGGCGCTCAAACCGGCGCGACCGCTGCGTCGTACAGGGTCGCCGCGATTCACTCTCGGCGCGACAGCCCTATGCTAGATTGGGCGCATGGACTTTGATCGTCTCCAAGCGCTGCTCCAGGCCCTCGAGGCAGAAGGCGTTGTATACGCAGTGTTCGGAGGTATAGCCCTCAACCTGCACGGCCTGGCGCGCTTCACCGAA
Source organism: Candidatus Eiseniibacteriota bacterium (assembly GCA_031366795.1). Taxonomy (GTDB): domain Bacteria; phylum Eisenbacteria; class RBG-16-71-46; order RBG-16-71-46; family RBG-16-71-46; genus JANLWK01. The sequence continues at coordinate 15,009 of JANLOX010000246.1, forward strand.
GACGTGGACCTGTTCATTGCCCCCGACGCGCAGAACATCGAGCGACTGAAGCGGGCATTGAAGTCCGTGTTTGCCGACCCCGCCCTAGAAGAAATCACCGCATCTGATCTACTCGGCGACTATCCCGCGGTCCAATATGTGCCCCCCGATGGATCCTTCCACATCGACATCCTCACGCGCCTGGGAACGGCTTTCGCGTTCCGCGATCTCGAGACGGAACGCCTACCGTTCGGGGATGGACTCGTCACCGCGGTCACGGCGCGAACACTCTATCGCATGAAGCGAGACACGGTCCGACTCAAGGACCGCGCGGACGCTGAAATGCTGAAGCAGCGCTTCAAGCTGGACGAAGCCTGATGCCCATCCGCAAATTTCGAAACGTCGAGGAGATGAAGGCGCCGCGCTGGCGCACGCCCGGCGACCCGGTCATCGCCCGCGCACTCGCTGACCTCCTCGAGATTGGCCGGCGCACCAGCGCGCGCCGCTTCCCCCCGGGCGTGCACCGGCACACGTCGATCGAAGACATGCAGCGCGTTCAGGCCGAGTGGGCCGAACGCCAGGGGCCAACGAGCCGAAGTTGAAGCGATGCGTTACCGACGCTGCGCGCCGAAGCGCGAGTGGAAGAACGCCAGCGTCCGCGCCGCGCCCGCTCGCATCCGCCGCCCGATGCGAGCTCACGCGCGATGCTTCAACTGGTGCACGGCCAGACACTCGAATGGTGGGGGTTCACGAACGAGGCGCTCGCGGCCTATCGCACAGCGCTCGTAATCGCCCCGGGAGCCCCGCGCGCCATCCCGGGCCGAGGCCCTCGTGACCGCGACCCGCGGCCACCAGCGGGCCACTGCCGGGCTCTGAGCGGACACCGCCGTGGGCGTTGGCGAAAGCCGCGCTGCCGCAGTATCCGGGTCATCCGCAGAATCGGGCAGGCGACGCTCCAGCAACAGCAGTGAAGCCAGGGTCAGGGCGAGGACCATGACGCTCGAACCGGTGGTCACCACCGAAGCAAGGGCCCACCACGTCGCGCCGGTAACACCCACCAGGCCGGCGAAACAAGGCATGCCGTGGCTTCGCCATGTGGAGCGCCCGTGCCGGAGCGTGCGACTGATGATTATTGCAATTCCCAGCATCGAGGATCCCATCGCCAGCACCAAGAACAGGCGCTGGAAGGTGGCCCACAGCACGGGACCGGTCTCGGCGTCCGCAAGTGCTCCGCAGGCAACCGCTCCGATCCCCCAGCCGATCGACAACGCTATGAGCGCGAGCGCCCCCCGAATTCGGATCCAGTGTGTCATGCCGGGCGTTTATGCATGATGTGCGCCATCGCCTCGGCACGGCTAACGTGTTGAATTCATTGAGCCACAGGCCCGCCGGAGGAGGGGGCGTTGTAATTCGGGGTCTCGCTTGGGCTCCCGACAGGCGATCTTCCCCCTCGCGCGCGCTACCCTCGACGACCGCGGCAGGTGGCGCCAAATACCTCCGGGCCGAGCAACGCTCGCGGCTCAGTTCACCCGGACGATGCGGGTCGTTGCGCTGCGATCCTCTGCCGTGACCCGCGCGAGGTAGACCCCCGGCGCGATCGGTTGCCCACCGGCATCCCGACCACTCCACGCCAACACGTGGCGGCCCGCGGCCAGCGCGCCCTCGTGCACATTCGCAACGTGACGGCCCACAAGGTCGAATACCTCGACGGCGGCATCCCCGCCCACGGGCAGGTCGAGCACGAAGTTCATTGCGCCAGCCGCAGGATTCGGTGCGGCCGCGAGCCTCAGCATGCGAGCCTCCGTCGCGACCGGCACACCGGTCACCGACGCGGAATCCGCAACGAAGCCGACCGCGGCGAGCGCCGGAGTAATTTCAGGGTTCGCCATGAAGCGCTTCCACAACAGCCCGCTGCGATGGTTCTCGATCATCACCACGATGGGCCCCTGTCGATGGCGAGGTAGTCGCTTCCCGTCCAGTTGGCGCCTGGGTTGAAGGCGTCCTTGAAGCCATCGAAACCCCACAGCGTGGCGCCGTAGGTGTTGTAGAACGTCCGCGCCGCGGCGAGTGATTGCTGCGGCACGTAGGGCATCGAGGCGAGTGCTGCCGTCGGCGTGATCGTGCCGTTGTCGCCCGAGTTCGCGGCGTGCGCGCTGTAGCCGAAAGGATCATCGCTCGCGGTGAGCCCCCAGCACGTCGCGGTGTAGCCCACCTTCGACAGTGGGTTCGCGGTGGAGTAGGCGACCTGCACCAGCGCGTGGTTGCGATTGTGCGTGTAGTAATTCGCGTACGCATCCCTCTTGAAGCGTGGGTCCAGCCCCATGAACGAATAGTGCGCGAAGAACATCGGTCCGCCATACGCGGAGCCGACGTACAACGGGTAGCCGTAGTAGCTCTGGTTGAGCGCCATCGCGCCGTTGCGCGCCCAGCCCTGCTGGTAGAACGTCGCGGGCACGGGGTGCGTCGGCGAGGCGATCGCGAGCAGGTAGGTGATCATCGCCTCGTTCCAGCCCGTCACGTAGTCCGTCGACAGTCCGGCCGTCGGCGAGCGGTGCCAGCGCAGGGTGCTCTCGCCCGAACCCACGAACATGTTCCACTCGATCGCCTCCCACATCTGCGTCGCCAGCGCGCGGATCTGCGTTTCGTCTGCGCTGCCGCCATCGAAGTACTGGCGCACGCTCAGCAGCCCCTGCGCCATGTACGACGTCTCGACCAGGTCGACGGTGTCATCGTTGGGCCCGAGGAATCCCACGTGCGCGCCGGTGGCGCCGTTGATCCAGTGCGGAAACGCGCCCCAGTGCTTCTCGGCGGTGCCCGACAGAAAGGTCAGCACCTGCAACACGCGCGCGGTCCCCTGGGCGCGCGTGACGTAGCCGTGCTCGATGCCCACAGGGATCGTCATCAGCCCGAAGCCGGTGCCACCCGCGGCGCACACATCGCCCGACGAAGAGCGCTCGCGGATCAGGCCCGACACCGGATGCGCGCCCTGCCAGAAGTAGCGGAACGTCGCGCGCTGGATCATGTCCATGAAGTCGGCGTCGCCGAGCGCCTGCGTCATCAGCGTGAACGTCGCCGTGGGCGCCGACTCGCGGAAGCTCCAGTCCTCAGCGACCACGCGCAGCGTGCACGCCACCGCAGAAGCACCCGCCCACAGGCTGACGCCACCATCCTCCGCTGCTCCCCACACCCACGGCTTCCACACGCCGTTGGTCAGGCGGTCGACGCGATGCGATTCGATGTCGGCAGCGACGGGCAGGTCCCACAGCATGTCGATATGGCGCTCGAACGCCATTCCCTGGGCACCCGAGGGCGTGGGCGGCGGCGTGAGGTCGGCCTTAATCCAGCGGATCTCGTCGAGATAAATCGTGCGCTGCACGTTCATCGTGCCGGTGGGCGTCTGGCAGAAGAACATCTTGTTGATGATGGTGATATTGGCGCTGCCCGGTCCGCTCTTGAATGGAGCGAGCGGCATCACCAGCCGCGTCCAGGTGGCGGCGGGAACACCCGCGGCGTTGTACGTCGCCATCGAGTAACGCGGCGTGCGCGTATTGTTGTAGTCCTCGATGAACGCGTAGGGCAGGCTGGCGCTCGGGATCGCGACGCTCGAGTAGGCCCAGAACACCAGCGAGTCGAGCGGCGTGCCGTTGACCGCGGCGAACCCGCTGTTGGCCACACCCAGCAACCAATCGCCGCCACTCTGCTGCTTGAAGTTCAGGCGGATGGAGGTGGTGCCGCGCCACTTGGTGGTGTACTCGAGCGGCGCCTTGCTGCTGACATTCTCGACCGTGCTCGCGCCACTCTGGGCGGCATAGGAGAAGTCCCAGAATGTCCCGCCCGCGCCATCGCGGAACAGGCGCACGCCCTGCGCGAACGAGGGAGCGGCAAACAACATGCAAGCCAGGGTGGCGACGATGAGGGTGGCGAGGGCCAGAATTGGGCGCCGGCGGATGCTGGAGCGAGGAGCAATGGTCATGGGATAAGCGTATCAGGGTGGCAGGCGCAAGACGTACCCGCATTGTGAATGATAGGCTCAAAATGGGCCGGGCGAGTTCTCCCGGGAGAGCCATTCCGCTCCATCTTGTTTCACGGTGTTCCATGCCACCACGCTTACGGGGCTAGCAATGCGATTCGAACCCGGCCAGCAACTCGGGCACTACCGCATCGTCGAGCAACTCGGCGCGGGCGGCATGGGCGAGGTGTGGCTGGCCGAGGACACGAAGCTTGGCCGCCAGGTGGCACTCAAGCGGCTGCCCGCCGCACTCGCCGGTGATCCGCAGTGGCTCGAGCGCTTCCGCCGCGAGGCGCGCACCCTCGCCTCGCTCAACCACCCCAACATCGTCACGCTGCACTCCGTCGAGGAGTCGGGCGGCACAACGTTCCTGACGCTGGAACGGGTGCGCGGCCGCACGCTGACGCGCGCGATCCCGCCGGGCGGTCTCCCCGCGCCACGGGTGCTCGAACTCGCGATCCCGATCGCCGAAGCTCTCGCCGCGGCGCACGGACAAGGCATCGTGCATCGCGACTTGAAGCCCGACAACATCATGCTCGGCGACGACGGCCGCTTGCGCGTGCTGGACTTTGGCCTCGCGACCCAGGCGGTCGCGGTCAGCTCATCCGCGAGTGCTACCGACACGGCCACGGTTGCCATCGGCAGCCAGGAACTCACGCGTGAAGGGACGATTCTCGGCACCGTCTCCTACATGTCGCCCGAGCAGGCACAGGGCAAACCGGCCGATGCGCGTTCGGACATCTTCTCGATCGGCATCATTCTCTACGAAATGTCGACCGGGCTGCGGCCATTCTCCGGCAGCGGCCAGATGTCCATCATCGCCGCGATCCTACGGGACATTCCCGCGCCCTGCGACCGGCTGAATCCCGCCGTCCCGGCGCGGCTCGCAGCGCTGATTCAACGCTGTCTCGAGAAGGAACCCGCGGCGCGCTTCGATTCGGCGGTGGCGCTGCGCGATGAATTGCTCGCGCTGCGTGACTGGGTGCGCACAGAAGCGCTGCCCGAATTATCGCGCATCGTCGACCGCGTGCAGGGACTCGAAGAGGGCCCCGAAGCGTGGGAGGCATTCCAGCAGGGCCGGGAGATCGCGAAGTTGGCGCCGGACGACCCGCAATTGCTCCGGTTCGCGACCATCTTCGCGCGCAATATCGCGGTGACGTCCGAGCCGCCGGGTGCCCGGGTGCTGGTCAAGTACTACGGCGCCCCCGAATCGGAGTGGACACCCATGGGCGTGACGCCACTCGACAGCGTGTCGTGGCCCAAAGGCTTCACGCGCCTGAGACTCGAGCTCGAGGGACATCGGAGCGTCGAGGACGTGTTGTGGAACATCGACTTCGTGGGCACGGCATTCCACTACCCGCTGTTCGCGCCGGACCATTGGCCCGCCACGATGGAGTGGATTCCCGCCGGCGAGTTCCCCTTGTTCATGCCCGGCCTCGACCACTTGAAGGCCGAGCCGATGGCGGGCGTGTTGATGGACCGCGACCCCGTCACGAACCGCGAGTACAAACAATTCATCGACGCCGGCGGTTACCGCAACCGGGAATACTGGTGCCAACCGGTGTTCGCGGAAGGCCACGCGCTGTCGTGGGAGGAAGCCATGACGCGCTTCGTCGACGGCATCGGCCAGCCAGGCCCCGCCGGCTGGGAAGCGGGCGACTTCCCCGCGGGCGATGCGGACTTCCCGGTCTCGGGCGTGAGTTGGTACGAAGCCGCCGCGTACGCGGCATGGGCGGGCAAGAACCTGCCCACGATCTTTCATTGGAATCGCGTGGCGTTCACGTGTGCGAGCGCCCAGATCATCGCGCAGGCGAACCTCGCCGGGCGCGGCATGGTGGCGGTAGGCACCACGCACAGCGCCAATCGCTACGGCATGCGTGACCTCGCGGGCAACGTGCGCGAGTGGGCGTGGAATGCGAGCAGTCACGCCGATCATCGCTTCCTGCTGGGCGGGGGTTGGAACGACGCGGAGTACTCGTTCAACGACGCCTGGGCACAGTCGGCGCTCGATCGCTCGCCGACGAACGGCTTCCGTTGCGTTCGCTACGTCGAGCCGGAGACCAATTTCGAAGCGCTCACTCGTCGGATCGAGTTGCCGTTCCGCGACTTCCACACCGAGACGCCGGTGCCCGATGCCGTGTTCGAGTTTTTCCTGCGCCAGTTCCGCTACGACGCGACTCCGCTCAATGCCACAATCGACACCGACGAACCCAGCCTGCTGGGCCGGTGGCAGACCGTCACGTTCGCCGCGGCGTACGGCGGCGAGCGCATGTGCGCCTACCTGTTCCTGCCCGAGAAGGGCCGCCCGCCGTACCAGACGGTGGTCATATTCCCCGGCTCGAACGCGATTCACACGCGCACTTTCAACGTGATGGACCTGAGACGCACCGACTACCTCACGCGGAGCGGACGTGCCGTGGTCCTTCCCATCTACAAGGGCACCTACCATCGCGGCGGCGAGTTCCACTCGGACTACCCCTCCGAGACCGCTCAGTATCGCGACTACGTGACGATGTGGGCGCGCGACCTCGGGCGCACCATCGATTACCTCGAGACGCGCGACGACTTCGACACGAGCCGGATCGCCTACTACGGACTGAGTTGGGGCGGCTACCTGGGCGGCATCATGCCCGCGATCGAGAAGCGCATCCGCGCCAACGTGCTCTACGTGGCGGGACT
>JANLOX010000315.1:0-10136 GCA_031366795.1 Candidatus Eiseniibacteriota bacterium
GGGGCGCTACAGCGGCCCAAGCGTTTCTTTGGCTCGGCGCGCAACATCGAAGGCGGGGGATCGCTGACCATCATCGCCACTGCGCTGATCGATACCGGCTCGCGCATGGACGAAGTGATCTTCGAAGAGTTCAAGGGCACCGGCAATTCCGAACTCGTGCTCGACCGCAAGATCGCCGACAAGCGCATCTACCCGGCGATCGATATCAACCGCTCGGGCACGCGCAAGGAAGAGCTGTTGATGAGCGACGACTACCTGCAGCGCGTGTGGATCCTGCGCAAGTTCCTCAACGAATTGAATTCCGTCGATGCGATGGAGTTCCTGATCAACAAGCTGGCGGACACCAAGACGAACAAGAAGTTCCTCGACGGCATGAATTCGTAAGGTCTCCCGTATCGCGCCGCTGCGCCCCGCTACGCGCAAGTGCTGGATCACCCGCCCCGGCCGCGCCGTAGCCGCGTCTCCCGAGGGCTACGGCGCTCGCTCGCAACGGTGCATGGGCGGTGGCCCGCTGCCCGCTACAACCAGGCCTGCGCTTTGTCGCGCCGCAATTGCAGCACGTGGACGTCTGGGTCCACGACGATGCGCGTGGGCTTGAAGTCCGTGCGGATCGTCACGGCGCGTGACTCGCCGGCGGCCAGCGTGATGCGCGCACGTTTGTCGATGTAATCCTTCCTCGACTTGCCCGCGCCATCAAAGCGGTCCTCGTTCGCCGCGGCGACATCGATCGGCATGCGGCCCGTGCCGTCGTTGCGCACGGTGACGGACACGACCCAGCCCTTGCCTTCTTGGCGGCGCTTGGCGTCGCCCAGTTTGTACTCCGGCAGCACGGTGCCATACACCCACTGCGCCACCAGCGAGTCATACGCCACTGGGTCCGGCGCAAAGCGGCGCATGGTGATCAGGTAGTCCTGCAGCGACACGTGATCCGTGGTATCGCGGAACTCGCGAACAAACGACTGGATGCCCTTGAGTGCGACCTCGTGGCCCATCAGGTCCTGCATCATCCACAGCACCCAGCCGCTGCGCTCGTACAACAGTCGCGAGTCGCCTACACGCGATTGGTCGACCTGGGTCAGCGGGCGCTCGGCGTCTTTGCGGCGGCCGGTCGCGTAGCGCGCTTCGCAGAACTTGCGGAACGCCATGCCGCCATCGGGGCCTTGCACTTGATCCGTCAGGAACATCGTCGAGAGGTGCGCCATGCCTTCCGACATGATCTCGCAGCCTGGGCCTTCCGCGGGCATCACGATGTTGCCCCACCACTGGTGCGCGGCCTCGTGCGCCGTGATCCAGAACGCGGCGTCGCCCTTGGGTTCGGACTTGGTGAGAAAGCCGATGCCCTCGGCGAACGTGATGTTCGTCGGTGAGCCCTGCGCATAGTCGGCGAGTGCTGGGAACTCGCTCAGGCGTAAGTCACGCCACGGGTACTCGCAGTACCACTTCGAGTACCAGCGCCGTGCCTGCACCAGCGTGTTCAACATCTCGTCCACGTTGTAAGGGTGATGCGCGTCGTAGTAGACGGTGACGCCCTCGGCGTGCTTCTGCTTCCAGCGGCCGGCGCACACGTTGAAAATGCGCACCGGGTGATCACTCTCCCACAGTGAGGTTCGCCGCCCATTCGCCACGACATCGCTCTTCAGGATGCCCGTGGCGTTGTAGGTGTACTCGGCGGGCCCGCTGACACGAATGCGCGTGGGGAAGTAGTGCTCGGCCATCGACAAGCCGGCGTGCGTTTGGCCCACGTAGAAGTCGTCGGGGAATATTCTCTTTTCCGCCTTGTTCTTGCTTTGGATTCCGATCTCCGGGTCGTAGCCGATCGTCGGTACCCACGACGGCTTCTCGAAGCCCGTCAGCACGACACCGGCCGGCAGTACGAACTGCTGGTAGGCGCCGCCGTTCTTGCTGATGCCCTTGGGGAAAACGCCGACATAGCTGAAGCCGATCTGCATCGAGTCGCCCGGCGCCAGCGGCGTGGGTGGCGTGAACACCTCGAGGTGCGAGCGGTCGTCCGGCTTGTAGGGCTGGCCGTTCATGGTCCAACTCACGCTGTCCCAGCTGAAGCCCATGGAGAGCGGGATCTGGCGCAGCGGCGTGACGTTCGCGTTGGTCAGCACATAGTGTCCGCTGACGCGGTACCAGCGCTTCGCAGGTTCGAGCGTCATGTCGATATCGACGTCCCCCAGCGAGGGCAGGGGTGCGTCGTACCAGGTCGAAACGTTGCGGCTCCAGTAGTCGTGTTCCAGCTTCTCCATGGTCTTACCCTGGAAGCCGTCCTGCACCTGGAAGTACAGCATCGTGCCGGCGACCAACGGCAGCAGCGCGATGGGCGTGAGGCCCAGCACCGTACGGCCGAGCGCCGCCGGTTGGAGCCGTTGCACGATGCGCGTGGCGTCGTGCTCACGCCGCGGGAACAGCTTGATCGTGATCGCGGTGAACAACACCGCCAGCCCGAGCACCTCGATACGGTTGAGCACGAGCGCATTGCGATCGAGTTCGAACACGCCCATGTCGGTCCAGCGCACGGCACTCCACAGGTCCCAGTTGCCCACCCAGTTGATCTGCTGCTTCATCTGCATTACGCCGGTGAGCACCATGACGCCGAGCCCGAACCCGTAGGTCGTGAAGCGATTGCCGGTCGCTGCGAAGCACATCATCACGAATGCCGTCCACACCAGCAGCGTCGGCACCAGCAGCAGCCCCCAGGTGATCGCGAATGGCCCGAGGTCGAACGGGACCTTGCCCTGCACGAGCAGCACGAGCGAGCAACCGATCAGGCACGCGAGCATGACGACCAGGCCGACGATGGCGTTGGCCAGGCACTTGGCCAGCAGCAATGCGCCCGTGCGGACCGGCGTGGCGTAGGCGATCGAAGCGAGCCCGGTGCTGCGTTCACGCTCGAGCGACTCGACCGTGTAGAACAGCAGCAACAGGCACAGCAACAGCGTGAGCGTGTTGAGTAGCCGCACGGCGAGCAGGCCGGGCGTGGCGAGCAGGGTCGTGTCGAAGGCGCCCGTGTTGACCACGCTGCCGAACGCCTGCAGCAGGATGATCGGCACGAACAGGTAGAGCCCCGGCTGGCTCGCCAGCTCGCGCAGTTCGACACCGAGCATCTCGCGCGTGCCCGAGAAGAAGCCGGGCGGCGTGAAGCGCATGGCGAGGCTCGCCAGCGGCCGCGGCAACATCGTGGCGAGCGTCATGGGTTGTGCTGCCGGTGCCGCGGACTTCGCTGCCGTCATCCCGAGTGCGTGTTGTTGCGCCGGAAGCTTGCCCGAGCTGCGCAGGGTGGCGGCGAAGCGCAGTTGCGCGAGCCACACGCCACCCAGGCCGAGGGCCACCCACATGAAGCGCATGACGACGAAGCCCGGATCGAGCGGGATCGAGGCATGGTTGTAGAACGCCACGCCGCGATCCACGCGCAGCCACGCTTCGCTCAACCAGCGCACGCCTGCGGGATCGATCATCTGCAGCGCGTAGTTGAGGCGCGGATCGAGCCAGTTCGGCGACCACTCCCACAGGAAGAAGGCGCCCGCGAGCGCCGCCGAGACGGGAGCGAGGAACACGAGGATTGACTTGCGCGTCAGCGTGCCGAGCGCGAACGCGGTGCCCGACATGAAGATCAGCGTGGGGAGCCCGAACACGAATGCCGGGCGCGCGTAGTTGAGCCACGAGAACGGCCCGAGGATGTCGGCGCGGTCTCCCACGGGGAAGCCATGGTTGAAGAACGCCGCGAGCGCCAGGTGGAGGAACAGCACCCCGGTGAACGCCGCGAGCACCGCGAGGTATTTACCCCAGATGTATTCGGCAGGCTTGAGCGGCGTGGCATGCAGCACCTCGCCGACCTTCAACTCGTGATCGTGAACCACCGCGAGACCGGCGGCGATCGAGACGAAGAACCCGTAGCAAATGGTGACGAGGATCGACAGCAGCTGCGCGATCGCGAACTCCGAGGTGATCCAGGCTTTGACGCCACCGACTGCCGAATTGCCCGAGCCGACCGAGGCGTTGCCGGTCGACATCTGTTGCGACAGGAAGCCCAGCACCAGCAGGAGGATCCAGAACAGCGGGCGGCGCGTGTTGTGCGCGAATTCGAGGCGGAAGACTTCGTAGAGGCGTTTCGGGTTCATGCGCCGGCGCGCACCATCGTGGCGGCATCCGCGTGGGCACCCGGCATGCTGCCCGTGCGCATCAGTACGAGATAGGCGTCCTCGAGCGTCGGAGTGACGGGCTCGAAGCCCTGCGGCGGGCGGTGATCCGGCGCATACACGCGCACGCGATGGCTGCCCTCGACGAGGATCGCCTGCGTGACGGTCGCTTTGGTGTGGAGCGTCGCGAGCCGCTCATAGGGAACAGCACACTCGAAGATCGCGCCCGCGATGGCCGTGCGCGCCTCGCCCGGCGTGGTGCGGGCGAGCAGGCGCCCGCCGCGGAGCACCGCGAAGCGCGGGCACAACACCGCGACATCCTCGACGATGTGCGTCGACAGCACCACGGTGCGGTCGGTCGCGAGTTCGGTGAGCAGGTGATAGAAGCGCAGCCGTTCCTCGGGATCGAGTCCCGCCGTCGGCTCATCGACGATGATCAGGCGCGGGTTACCGGCGATTGCCTGAGCAATCCCGAGGCGCTGGCGCATGCCACCGGAATACGTCTTCACCTTGCGCCGCGCCGCGGCTAAAAGATGCACGCGTTCGAGTAACTCTGCAGTGAGCTGCTTGAGGCCGCCCGTGGAATCAACGCCCTTGAGACGCAGCAGGTGCGTGAGCATCGCCTCGCCCGACAAGTGCGGGTAGAACCCAAACTCCTGTGGTAGGTAGCCGAGGCGCGCGCGCAACTTCTCAGGGGACGCGAGCACATCCACGCCATCGAGGCTGATGCGCCCCGCCGTCGGCTCGAGCAGCCCGGCGAGCACGCGCATCAGCGTCGTCTTGCCGGCGCCATTGGGACCGAGCAGGCCGAACATGCCGTTGGGGATATCGAGATCGATCCCCTGCAATGCGGCCACAGGACCCGGATAGATCTTGACCAGTTCACGAATCTCAAGCATGGGGACCTCGGGGCAGAGGTTGGGGCGCGAATGTTCTCTATACGTCGGAACCCCGTCGCGGGTTTCTCGCAAGCATGAGAAATCGCGACGGGGTTCGAACGGCGATGTGGGGACGTTCGCCGGAATCGGCCCGGCCCGTTAAGCTGATGGCGAACCAAACGAATGCTCGCGCACTCTCAGGAGGAGATTGCCCATGTACCGCCCCATCGCCGGCTGCCCGTCGCGTCCCGCGTGAGCGAAGCCACGGTGTCTGCGCCTCACGAACTCCTGGATGCGGCGGTGCTCGTCCCGGTCTACCGCGACGCGGCGGGTGAACTGCGCGTCGTCTTGCTGCGCCGCGCCGAGGGAGGACCGCATGGCGGTCAGATCGCGTTCCCCGGGGGAAAGCTCGATCTTGCGGACGCCTCGCTGCGTGACGCCGCGTTGCGTGAAGCTCACGAAGAGATCGGACTGCCACCTTCGAACGCGACGGTGCTCGAGACGCTCGGCACGATCGAGGTGAAGGTCTCCGGCTTCCGCGTGCATCCGTTCCTGGCGCGCGTCGTGCGGCCCGTCGAATGGAAGATCGCCGAGCGCGAAGTCGCCGAGGTGCTGGAACCGCGCGTGAGCGATCTCGCCGATCCCGCGAACCTCGATGCGAACATGCAGCGTTTTCCCCAGTGGCCCGAGCCCGTGCGAATCGAATTCATCCGTATCGGCGAGCATCAGCTGTGGGGTGCCACGTATCGCGTGCTCAAGCCGCTGCTACCGAAGTTGCTCGAAGGTGGCTGGGGGTTCTAGTCGTTGTCGTTAGAGTAGGGACGTGCGCCACGCCCGCTACTTCGCCTTGAGCGCCGCCGGCCGCAGCTCCGCGTCGATCTCGCGGCCCATGCGCGATGAGATCTGCGCCACCGCCTCGATATCCGAAGCGCGTGTGTTGAAGTTGACCACGCACGCGCGCAACACGTAGCGCCCGCGGATCACCGCGTTCGACACGAACGCCTCGCCGCCGGTCTGCATGCGCGCGAGCACTTCCTGGTTGAGTGTGTTGAGGTACTCCTCGACGGCGGTTTCGCCTACGCGCCCGCGCAGGTCGGGCGGCACGCAACGGTAGGTCGTGATGCTGAGCGAGTGCGTGCAGAACTCGAGATCGCTCGCCGCCTTCACGATGTCGGCGAGTTGCGCCGCCAACGCCATGTCGTCCGTGATCATGCGGCGATAACCCGCGGCTCCCGCATGCCGCAGCGCCAACCACACCTTGAGCGCGCGGAACCCGCGTGTGTTTTGGGGCCCAAAGTCGACGTAGTTCGTCGTCTGCTCCTCGAAGTGGTAGTAGGGCGGGTGGTACGAGAACGCGCGACGCAGCGCCTCGGGGTCGCGCACCAGCGTGCAACCCGCTTCGATCGGCGCATACAGCCATTTGTGCGGATCGACCGCGACCGAGTCGGCAAGCGAGAGCGCGCGCAGGTCGGCGGGCACCGAATCGACCGCCGCCGCGATGCCGCCGTAGGCGCCATCGACGTGGAACCACAGCTCCTGCTCCTTGCACAGCTTCGCGATTGCGGCAAGCGGATCGACCGCGCCCGTGCTCACCGAGCCGGCGGTGCCGATGACCGCGAACGGCAGGTCGCCATTCGCGCGGTCTGTAACGATCTGGCGTTGCAGTGCCGCCATGTCCATGCGCAGCTCCGTGTCGGTCGGGATGAAGCGGATAGCGTCGGTGCCGAGCCCCGTGAGGTCCGCGGCTTTCTGGATCCACGTGTGCGTCTCGGCTGAGGCGTAGGCGCGCAGCTGGCGCCCGCCCTTCGCACCCGCGGCACGCACATCCCAATCGCTCTTGGCCACGCGCGCCGCCCAGAAGCCCACCATGTTCGCCATGTTCCCGCCGCTCACCAGCACGCCTGCGCCCGTGGTCGGGTAACCGATTAGCTCAGAGATCCAGCGAATCGTCTGCGTCTCGATCTCGGTGCCCGCCGGAGAGAGCGTCCAACTGCCGAGATTAGGGTTGACCGCCGCCGCGAGCATCTCGGCCAGCATGCCAATCGGAGCAGGAGAGGACGTGATGTAGCCGAGGAAGCGCGGATGGCCATTGAACAATGAGTGGTCGAACAGCAGCCGCGCCGTCTCCTCGAGCATCGGCCCAGGTGCTGTGCCGTGCTCCGGCAGCGGGCCATCCAACTTGAACGCCTCGCGCACGATCGAGGGCCGCGAGCCCGGAGTCACCGGCCGCGATGGAACCGAAGCGATCAAGTCGGCGAGTTGGTCGACGAGCGCGTGGCCCAGCGTCTTGAACGTGGCGGCGTCCATCGCCAGGGGAACTTCACGAGTGCTCGCAGCGGGAGCGGACTTCGAAGTCGTCGGGTTCAAGGGAACATCCTCGGGATGGTTGAGCTAGCCTCTGAGGCCGTCAAACAAGTCGGATTCGATCGCGCGCCCGCCATTGACGGTGCTGAACACGCGGTAATAGTACTGCTTGCCCCACAGCGCGGCATGCTGCTCGGGCGAGAGTGTCTTGAGTTTCTCGTAGGCGCCGATCTGGGAGTCATGGCACGACGCCGCGCGCCACACCTGCTCCCACTGCGCGAGCGTGTCGATGACCGTCGTCACCTGCCAATCCGGCCACGGGTTCACCTCGCGATCGACCCCGTCAACGTGCGCGACGAGCCGCTTGAACGCCTCCTGATAAGCCTTACGCGATCCCGCCGTCGTGATCAGGTAATAGAACTTGGACACCGCATGCGGCGCGAGCTCGCCCGGTGCGTCGAACGACGCATCCGCAGCCCGCACGATGGCGCCCATGGCGAGCTGGCTGATCGCGATATGGTCAGGATGGCCATACGCCCCATCGGGCGAGAAGGTCACGATCGCATGAGGCTGCACGCGACGGATCTGCGTCGCGATTGCTTCGACGGCGTCCCGCGCGGGCACTTGATCCACCGCGCCATCCATGTAGCGCAGCAGCGTGAGATCGCGGATACCCAGCACCTCGACCGCGTTGCGTAGCTCCGCCTCGCGGATCTCCGCCATGCGGTCGGGCCCCGGATGTTCCGTGTCGCCTGGCGGCTTACCGTGCAGCCGACCGCGCTGGCCCAGCGTGGCGCAGATCAGCGAAGTCTCGACGCCCTCGGAGGCGTAACGGGCCAGGGCGCCGCCGAAGCCGAGCGATTCGTCATCGGGGTGGGCGAGGATGGCCATCAGGCGAAGCGGGGGCATGGGGCTCCGGGTCGGTTCGTGGGGTCAGCGTGGCGGGAAGAAGGACCCCGGGAAAGTAGCACCCAGCCGGATTCCGCTCACGCAAGGGGTGAGGTGTGCCTTTCGTGCGGCCAAGTTCAGTGTGGCGTAACGCCAATTCGCCGAAAATGGCGAAATGGGCTCACAGTAGACAATTTCCGGATCCCGCCTTTTCGATCACGTCACCATCCGATTTGCATTTTCTTGTTGCTTTGCCACCGCTGGGATTTGTAGCCTTAGGTCGTTCCGTGGCCTGAGCTTCCTTGACCGGAGTGGCACTTGCCCCTTTCCCCCCCATCATCCAAGAGCGGAACCCGCGAATCGACCTCGTCGCAGCGCTGCTCAGCGCATGCGTCGGGTCCTTTTTGTTTTTCGGGGCGCATCCATGCCGGGAGTATTGACCCCGTCACCCGGAGCAGCAGATCCGAAGGAGCCGTTTTGATGATGAGGAGCAGGCGTCCGTGGTGGGCATTGCTCACCGCGGCGACACTGGTGTTGGCGTCGATGTTGGCGCCGACGGAAGGAGCCGCGTACCGAGTCGTAGGTTTGGAGCCAGGGGGAGCGGCGAAGGGGGATCCGGATGATCCGAGCGACGCTCCTATGACCTTATCCAAGTCAGCTTCAGGCCGATCTGCTATCCAGTTCTTGCTGGTGATCCAGCCACTCCCCGGCATTGTATTCACGGTGCCGGTTCGAGCTCTCCCGTCTCGGATCATTTCCTTTGCGAGGACCCGTACCAGATGACACCGGCAATCGAACAGGCGCACGCGATGATCGCAAGCTTCGGGGGTTCCGAATCAGGGCGCCCCGGGATTGCGACCCCATCCCATGCTATCGAGCTCATTAACGAGCTGTTGGTGTGTGGGGAGTGGCGGCTTGCCCACGACCTGTGCCTTGCCACCGAGAGCCAGCGTCTGTCGATTGCTGAAGGTATCGAGCTTGAACTTTGCGCGATTGAGTGCCTAATCCGATTCGGCAAGCTGGACGATGCGCTCTCGCGATTGGATGTGGCCGCAATCCGGATGGACCGTGAGGCTGAGAATCTGCCCTCGAGGTTGAGTCAATGGTTTTCGATTTTGAGGGGTAGAGCCCTCTGGCGTGCACTTCGACTCCAGGAGGCCAAAGAGGTCCTGACAGCAGAGCGTGCAAGGCTCCTACAAGAACCCGATGGAAAGATGTTGGGATGGTGCTCCTTTATGCTGAGCAATGCCTACTGGGGCGAGGGGAATGTGACGAATGCCCGTCGATTCGTGACCGAGGCTTTGGTATCCGCCTATCGGAACGGCGATGCGCGGTTAGAAGCGTATGCGAATCACAGCGCTGGCCTGATGAGTCGTTTCTTGTGTCACTGGATTGAGGCTCGAGCGCATCTCCGAGAAGCATTGGACTACGCGAGGAGCAAGGGGCATTCCGAGTTGGTAATTCATGCGCAGCGCTCCATCGGAATTGTGGACTGGAAGCGGGGGCGGCTCGATGCAGCGCGAACGAGTGCGCTGGAATCCGCACGGCTTGCCACTGCGATGAAGGCCGAGTTGTCGAGGTGTTTCGCGTTCGAGCTGCTTGCCCTGATCAGTTTGCATGGGGGAGACTTGGTGGAAGCACGCGACTTCCTACAAGTCGCACTAGACGCCCCCCGTGGGCTTGCTTCTACTCGCCAGTCCCTGCTATCCGAGGAGTTTGCAGGGGATATTGAGTTGGAGGCCGGCCAAGTTCAGGAGGCTCTGCGGCGCTACGACGCTTCTCTGACTGGTGCCATTGTGCTCGTGCCCCGTGGCGACATCGTCGCGGAGCTCCGTCGCCGTCGCGCCGAATGCTTCCACCTGCTCGGCCGTCATGACGAAGCTTACGCCGAAGCGATGCTTGGCCTCGAGCACACGCGTGAACT
>JANLOX010000398.1:0-2343 GCA_031366795.1 Candidatus Eiseniibacteriota bacterium
GGAAGTGGCAGATGACAGACTGTCAACAAGGTCACAGCGCGGGTGGCGAGGTTGAGACCGATACGAGAATGAGTATAGGATAGCAAGAGAAGGCCAGGCATGACGATCCAAAGTGGAAAAGCGCTCTTTCTGAGCAGTCAAGGGGTTGTTGGTTTCGGTGGATCAGGCTCCGGTGTTGATCAAGGAGTGAAGATCTATGTGCCGACCTCCCATCAGCGTTGCCGAAACTCCAACATAGGCAGAAGTTCGCTGGAGGAAGGATTACTGGTCGGAAAACCAATTGTAATGGTGCCTGCTTCGTTAGTCTGAAGTTCGTGTTCTAAATCCTTGGGGTTTATATCGCCGAGTTGGGCGTGAGATGACTAGCAATCAAGGTTGGGATTCTTTCTTTGTGATGCCAGTCTCCCGTATAGATAGCGAATTGGTGAACGAGAGAGTCGTGAGTTAACCTGGTTGCTTGTTTAGGGGTCATTCAATGAAGCAATCCTGCAGAAAGACATTGCTGCAGGTGATCCTCTCACTGGTCATCCTTGTAAGCGTGAACCAGTTTGCCATTCCACGATTGGCGCAAGCGGACCCGAGTCGAGTGGGGCAGGAAGCAGCACCCGCTCCTCAACCCGACGAGAAGACGTCGTTGATTGTGACGCAGGATTATTTCATCGGCCCCGAGGATGTTCTCGAGATCACGGTGTGGAAAAATGCCGATCTCTCCAAACAAGTCACCGTTCGTCCTGACGGGAGAATTTCACTTCCCTTGATCGGAGACATCACGGCGGTGGGGAAGACCGCAGCCCAATTGTCTGAAGACATTTCGGCAAAGTTGAAAGAGTATAAGGAACATCCTCAGGTGTCGATCATCGTAAAGGAAGTGAATAGCTACGCGATGTATGTGTTGGGAGAAGTGGTGAAGCCAGGAAAGTACCCACTCAAGAGCAAAACGACGTTGCTCCAGGCCATTACGATTGCGAGCGGCCTTACGCCCACGGCGGCGAGGAACAAGATCGTGGTGTTCCGCTTCGCGAAGGGTGGCGGAGGAGGTCGGATCAAGATGAAGGCCAGTTATGATGACATTGTGCTGCGAGATGACATCACCCAAGACATTGAAATGAAACCAGGAGACCAAATCGTCGTGCCTTCTGAAACCATGGTGTTGATGCCATGAACCCACGGACGATGTTCGGCGCTAAGACAGTTTACGTGGTGGTGATCATCGCTTTCTTGGGCAGCATGGTCGCGTGTTCTCAGCCATCGAGAGAGATAGTCGAAGAGGCCGGAAGTGCAAAGAAGGAATTCTTGCTGGGGCCTGAGGATGTCCTCGACATAGTGGTCTGGAAAAATGACGATCTCTCTCAGAAGGCCGTGGTGGTGAGGCCTGATGGCATGATTTCAATGCCATTGATCGGAGAAATGATGGCAGGCGGACTGACCGCGAATCAACTGGCGAGCCAAATTGTATCGCGATTGAAGGAGTTCAAGGAACGCCCAGCTGTAACCGTGAGTGTAAAAGAAGTCAATAGTTATTACGTGTATGTCCTGGGGGAGGTAGGCAAGCCTGGCAAGTATCAACTCAAGTCACATGCGACTGTCTTGCAGGCAGTGGCTGTAGCAAATGGGTTTACGGTCTATGCCGCAAAAAACAAAATGAAGGTGCTACGGCAGATGCAGGGCGAGGATGGAAAAACGCACGAAATTAGGATCCCGGCTCGATATGATGACTTGGTTTCTGGAAGTGGGGAGATCGGAGACTTCGTCCACAAAACGGGCGATGTCATCGTGGTGCCCTAATTGAGATGGGGGCGTGGGCATGATCATTGTGTGGTGGGTGGCGTTCTTGTGATCACGTTGGGACTGGCGTCCATTGGCCACGCTCAGCTAGGCGGGGGATATGTTCCAGGAACAGCTTTTGGGGGAGCCACCGATCCCGGTGCGCTTAAGATCACCGAAGGCTTACGCATCATCCCGACAGTTATGATTGGTGAGCGGTACGATAGCAATGTGTTTTTTCGGCCTCGAACCCCGGGGCTTGATCGGGAAGATTTTGTCACGACCACCTCGCCGCAAATACGAGGATTGTACGCAGGGAGTTTAATTTCAGTGAATGCCGTCGGCGGCGCGACCGGCGAATATTATGCCAAGAATACAGGGCTGAATTACATCGGAGCCAATGCCAGTGCCGCTCTTGATATGAGCAAATTTCTTGCGCAATGGTGGCGGGGATCGACGTGGCAAGTGACAGAATCCTACATAAATTCGGTACAACAGCCATCGTTTCTCACTGGAGATGTGAGCGGAGCGAGCGGAAATCCTTTTGCGAGGGGCTTTCAAGTCGGTCGTGTCAGATAT
>JANLOX010000417.1:0-6007 GCA_031366795.1 Candidatus Eiseniibacteriota bacterium
CGTAACCGCGATGCGCGTTCGCGTGAGCGCCGTGGGCGGAACTTGATTGGGGAGCTGGTGAGGAAGGCGAAGCGGGGGATGGGGGCATAGCGGATCGGGAAGGGGGGCGCGTGGGAATCGCGAAGTGACGCGCGCTCGAGAACGAACACGTCCCGGGGCGTGTTGAGGTCCCAGCTTCCTCCGAAGTGCGTTCGTGAAGAATTGTCTTGACGACCCTGGACGTGGCCGCTGGTCCTGCTTCGGCAGTGCCCCGCGATTTTGCTCCCAGCATTCGCAGGATTCCGCTGTGCGTGCCCACGCAGGTTCTCCAGCGTGAATTTCATAGCGACACGCGTTGAGCCTTCCACGTGTCCTCAATCGCACGTGAAAACGCGATGCTACATTCATCACGTTCGTGGCGGGTGCTCCGTCCACGCACCATCCGCCCCCGCCTGTTGTGACGCACGCCGAACCCACGCCAATTGCGCATGTTGCCCAAACGCAGATCGAAGTCCCCGCTCCGCGCGCGAAGCTTGCGCCGTTGTCTCCGGAACGATTTGAGCTGCGGGTCACGATCCGCAAGGAGGCGCACGACAACTTGCGCTACCTGCAGTCCTTGACGAGCCACGGCATACTGGGGAACGACGTAGCGCAATTGCTCGAACGCGCGCTCGCCTTGTTGGTGAAGGAAACAGAGAAGACCAAGTTCGCAGCGACCGATCGTCCGCAGTCGAATCCGCGCCCTAGCAACGCGCCACGGACGATTCCGGCGCTTGTGAAGCGCGAGGTGTGGGAGCGCGACCAGGGCCAATGCACGTTTGTCGGCGAGTCCGGAAGGCGCTGTTCCGCGAGGATGCTGCTGGGGTTTGACCACATCGACGAAGTTGCGCGCGGGGGCGAGGCGACGACGGATCGCATGAGGCTTCGCTGCCGCGGGCATAACCAGTTCACGGCGGAGCAGAGATTTGGCAGCGAGTTCATGGCGTGCAAGCGGGAGGCTGCGAAACGGGCGCTGGCCAATCACTGACCTAAGCGCTCGCGGCCATGTCGAACGGTCCCTGCGGACAGTTCGCCGCTACGCGTTTGCGGCGACGGCCGCCCCGCGTCCCTTCAACACCACGTACACGATCCCGCCCGCGAAGAAGCCCACGAACCAGCCGTAGTCATACAGCGGCTTGAGTGCGGGGATCACCAGACCGCCCCAGGCGAGTCCGCAGCCGACCAGCGTCGCGATCACGGCCGGCATGCTCCAGCCGCCATACTGCCCGTCGGGCAAGTAGAGTCCCGCGAGATCCAGTTTGCGGCGGCGCACGATCCAGTAGTCGGCGATCAGCACGCCGGCGATCGAGCCCAGTCCGCCGGAATAACCCACAAGCCAGGTAAAAATATAGCCCTTGGGGTCCGCGAGTAGCCGCCACGGTTGCATGGCGATGCCGATGAGGCCGGTGATCAGGCCGCCGGTCTTGAATGAGATGTGCTTGGGGCTCAGGTTGGCGAAGTCATTGGCGGGTGAGACGACGTTGGCGGCGATGTTCACGGCGAGCGTCGCCACGATCACCGAGAACATCGCGAACGCCACGATCAGGGGGCTGTGGAACTTGCCGACGAGCTTCACCGGGTCCCAGATGGATTCGCCGTAAATGATTGCGGTGGCGCTGGTAATCATCACGCCCATCGTCGCGAAGGCGAACATTGTGGTGGGCAGGGCCACGGCCTGTCCGATCACCTGTTCACGTTGGCTGCGGCCGAACCGCGTGAAGTCGGGCATGTTGAGCGACAACGTCGCCCAGAACCCGATCATCGCGGTCAGCGAAGGAATGAACACAGGCAGGAACTCGGCCATCGTGTTGAACTTGCCGGGCTGCGACAGCAAAGGTCCAAGTCCATGCGCCGCGTTCACGGCCCACACCATCAGCGCGATGGTCACGATCAACACGTAGGGCGCGGCCCAGTTCTCGACATGCCGCAGCAGGTCCATGCCGCGGTACACGATCCAGATGTTCAGGCTCCAGAACAAAAGAAACGACAGCCACTCCGTTGTTGTGTGGCCGCCGAAGCCAGCCCCCAGTGCCAGCTTCCAGCCGGGAATGAATGCACCAAAGAACACCTGCACGGCTTCGCCGCCGATCCATGCCTGGATGCCGAACCAGCCGCACGCCACCAGCGCGCGCATCAGCGCGGGCAGGTTCGAGCCCGAGGTGCCATACGCGGCACGCGCGAAGACCGGGAAGGGGATGCCGTACTTGGTGCCGGGATGCGAGTTCAGCAGGATCGGCACGAGCACGATGGTGTTGCCGAGCAGGATGGTGAACAGCGCCTGCTTCCAGTTCATCCCTTGCGCCATCAGCCCCGAGGCCAGCATGTAGGTCGGGATGCAATGCGCCATCGAGATCCACAGCGCCGCGTAGTTGTAGGTCGTCCAGTTGCGCGCGGTGAGCGGGACCGGGGCGAGGTCGGCGTTGTAGAGCGGGCTGGACTTGAGCGCCGACGCATCGACCAGTTCGACGCGGCCATCGGCCAGCTGGCGTTCGTTCGGGGTAGGCATCGCGCGAATGTAATGATGCGCCACGAAATCGGCAACGCCAAAAAACGCGAAAAGTCTCGTTCAAGGCGATTCGGCTCAACCTGATGTAGCGCGCCCGGCGAGGTACTGGCGGCCGCGTTCCATCAGGCTCACGAACTCTCCTTCGTTGCCGCCGCGCACGGCTTGCCCCACGCGTGTGACGGCGGCATCGAGCGCGGCCAGCGCCTCGCCGTTGTAGTCATTGAGCGCCTGGATCTCGAAGTAGAGGTGCGGGTTTTCGGCGGCGACCTGGGCAGCGATCGCCATCTGGGCATCGAACGTCGTCGAGGACAGCCGCGCCAGCAGGGGCGCCGCCTCGCCGCTGTTGGCGAGGGCGGTGAAGAAGGCGATGTTCAGCGCGTGCGACAGTCCCAGCACGTAGGCGATCAGCCGGTCGTGCGACTCGAGGTCGAGCTCGGTCTGGACCGCCATCGTGGGCGCAAACAGCGCGCGCGCGCGCGCCGTGGCTTCGGGCACGCCGGCGTCGACGAACAGCACATGCCGGCCGCTCAGCAGTTCCGTCGTGGGCCCGAACATCGGATGGATCGAGGTGACGTGGGCGCCGGCTGCGCGCAACGCTTCGATGCCACGCCGCAGGGGGCTCTTGAGCGAGCCGATGTCGAACACCACGCCCGAAGGCGGGCGTTGGGCGAGCGACTCGAGGATCCCGGCGGAGGCGCGCAATTGCGCGGCGACGATCACGAGCTCGTGATCGAGCGTTCGCTTCGCGAAGTCATCGACGAACCCACAGCCCTCGACGGGCCCCGTCGGATCCGCGACATCGACCGCGAATCCCTGCGACGCCAGAAACCGCACGAACCAGCGGCCCATCTTGCCACCGCCGCCGATCACCAACGCGCGTTGCCCGCTGCCGTTGCCGGTCGCCGCGACGCCTTCGCGTTCCTGCACCGTGAGCGAGGAGCGGATCAGTGCAATGAGCAATTCCTCGGCGACCGCTGGTGGCACGCCGTGCTCGAGGCCCGCGGCACTCGCGCGCTCGAGCACCTCGCGTTCCTGCAGGTAGTCGCGCGTCGAGAGCCCCAGCCGTCGCTTCTCCTGGCCGACCTCGGAGGCGAGGGCGAGGCGTTTGCCGATGCGTTCGATGATGTCGCGGTCGATCTGTGCGAGCGCGCTTCTCAGTTCGTCGAGCGTCATGGGAGTTGTCTCTCTTGAGGAGCGGCTTCACGCATAAAATGGCTTAACGCAGGGGTAGCTTTAGGCGGGGGGCCGACCGCGCCCTCGATCTGACGGCGTCCAATGCCTTGAATGCATAGTGGACGACCGCGGGGCGGGCAGGTCAAGCGGCGCGGCGTGCGCGTTCGTCGAGATCGTCGACTGACAGTTCATGCGCTTCGCCTTAGCCGAGGCTCGGGGCCGCCACGGACGCGGGCTGCGCCTTCGCGCGCCGCGTGAGCCGGCGCTGCAGCGCGTCCATGTAAGTGTAGACGACCGGCGTGATGTAGAGCGTAATGATCTGCGAGAACGCCAGCCCGCCGACCACTGCCAGCCCAAGCGGCCTGCGCGCCTCGGCGCCCGCGCCGAAGCCGATGGCGATGGGCAGTGTTCCCATCAGCGCTGCCATCGTGGTCATCATGATGGGGCGGAAGCGGATCTGGCAGGCCGCGACGATGGCGTCGCGCGGCGACTTGCCTTCGTTGCGTTCGGCGTCGAGTGCGAAGTCGATCATCATGATGGCGTTCTTCTTCACCAGCCCGATCAGCATGATGATGCCGACGAATGCATAGATGCTCAGCTCGACGCGGAACAACAGCAGCGTGAGCAGCGCGCCGAAGCCGGCGAACGGCAGTCCCGACAGAATCGTCAGCGGATGGATGAAGCTTTCGTATAGAACGCCGAGCACCAGGTAGATCACCAGCACCGCGAGCAGTAGCAGCCACAACAGACCCTGCTGGCTCGATTGGAACACCTGCGCGGTGCCGGCGAAATTAGTGGTGATGCTGGCGGGAAGCGTCTCGCGCGCGGCGCGTTGCACCTGGTCGACGCCCTGCCCAAGTGCTACGCCCGGGCGCAGGTTGAAGGACAGCGTCACGGCGGGGATCTGGCCGGAGTGACTGATGCTCAGCGGGCCCACGGCGGGTTGAATGCTCGCGACGGCGCCCAGCGGCACGAGGTCGCCCGTCGCGCTGCGGATGAACAATTGGCTCAGTGCCGTCGCGTCGCGTTGGAACGCGGGCTGAAGCTCGAGAATCACCCAGTACTGGTTGGTCGAGGTGTAGATTGTCGACACCTGCCGCGAGCCATAGGCGTTGTAGAGCGTCTGCTCGATCTGCTGCGCCGTGATGCCCAGCGAAGCGGCGCGGTCGCGGTCGATCTCGACCTGCACCTGCGGGTTGCTGATCTGCAGGTCGCTCGTGACGTCCGCGAGGTCCGGCAGCTCGCGCAGCCTCGCCTGCAGTTGCGCGGCGCCGTCATACAGAGCCGCGATATCGGTGCTCTGCAGCGTGAACTGGTACTGGCTCTTGGCGACGCGCCCGCCCACGCTGATGACGGGAGGGTTGCTCACGTAGGCGCGAATGCCCGCGACGCGCGACATCTTGGCGCTCAGGGAATGCGCGATATCATCGGCGGAAAGGCTTCGCTTTGAGCGGTCCTTCAGGTGAATGAACATGCGCCCCTGGTTCGCGCTGCCGCCGCCACCGCCCGCGCCGACCGACGACATGAAGTCCTCGACGTTGGGATCCTCAGCCACGATCGCGGCGAGTTGCTGTTGGTGCTGGATCATTGCTTCAAACGCCGTGCCTTCCGCCGCTTCCGTCGTGGCGTTCAACTGCCCAGTGTCCTCGCTCGGGATGAACCCCTTGGGGACCGCGCGAAACAACAGCACCGTGCCGATGAGGATCGCCAGCGTGAATACCATCGCCATGCGGCGATGGCGCATCACGACATCGAGCGTGCGGCTGTAGAAATCGAGCGACTTCTGGAACGCATCTTCAGCCGCGTGCCAGAGTTTTCCGTGCACATCGGCGTGATCGTCGCGAAGGAAACGGCTGCACAGCATCGGCGTCAGCGTCAGCGAGACGAACCCCGACACGAGAATGGCGACGCTGATGGTGACGGCGAACTCGTTGAACAACCGCCCGAGCAGCCCGCCCATGAACAGCACCGGGATGAACACCGCCACCAGCGACAACGTCATCGACAGAATGGTGAAGCCGATTTCGCGCGAGCCCAGCAACGCCGCCTCGTGTCGCGGCATGCCGCGCTCCATGTGACGGTGGATGTTCTCGAGCATCACGATGGCGTCGTCGACGACGAAGCCTACGGATAACGTCAGCGCCATGAGCGAGAGGTTGTCGAGGCTGTAGCCCAGCTGGCGCATCACCGCGAAGGTGCCGACCACCGAGAACGGCAGCGCGAGACTGGGGATCAACGTCGCCGGCACGTTCTTCAAGAACGCGAAGATCACGAGCACCACGAGCACCAGCGTCAGCAGCAAGGTGAACT
>JANLOX010000435.1:0-2017 GCA_031366795.1 Candidatus Eiseniibacteriota bacterium
TCGACGTTCGTGATGAGCCCGCCAATCCGCCCCGCGCACATGGGCCATCACGACGCGCTGTGGCGGGGGCTCGCCAACGGCATGCTCGACTCCGTCGGCACCGACCACTGCCCGTTCCTGTTCGCGCAAAAGCAGGCTGGCAAGGACAACTTCATGCTGATCCCCAACGGCGCCGCGGGTATCGAGGACCGGCTCGCGATGATGTACACCTACGGCGTGTGCGAGGGCCGCTTCGACGTGCAGCGCATGGTCGAACTCGGCAGCACGAGCCCCGCGCGCATCTTCGGCCTCTACCCGCGCAAGGGCACCGTCGCAGTCGGCGCCGACGCAGACCTCGTGATCTTCGACCCCAAGCCCATGGGCACGCGCAGTGCCAAGACGCATTTCTCGCGCGCCGACCGCAGCATCTTCGAAGGCTGGAAGACACAGGGCAAGCCGACGCGCGTGATTGTGAACGGGAAGGTCTGCTTCGCCGACGGCAAGCTCAACGTCGTGCGTGGAGCGGGGCGATTCGTGGCGCGGAAACCGGTGCCGCACGTGCCGCCCGGAGCGGAGCAGCCGGCGGGGGTGCGGGTTTAGGGGGGGGCCGGAATCAGGATTGATTTACGCAAGCCGGTTATCCTAAAATAGCGCGACCCGCTATTTTAGGAAAGTGACATATGAAGCGCACGCTGCAGGGCCAATTCATCAAGATCGGCACCGCCGGCGGAGCCTACACGGCCTTCGTCCCGGCGCCCTTGCCGCCGCTGCCCCCCATCGATTGGACCCCCGCGCTGCGGGGCCGCTTCGACGCAGCACTCTTCGCCCTCGGGAGACTCGACGCGGTCAGCGAGCTGCTGCCCAATGCGGACCGGTTGCTCTACGGTTTCGTGCGCAAGGAAGCGGTGCTCTCGTCGATGATCGAGGGCACACAGTCCTCGCTCGCTGACTTGATGCTCTACGAGCTCGATGAGCAGCCGGGCGTCCCGTTGGAGGACGCGCGCGAGGTGAGCCGATATGTCGGAGCACTCGAGCACGGGCTTGAACGGCTGCGCGGGGGATTTCCGCTGTCGCTGCGCCTGGTGCGCGAAGTGCACAAAGTGCTGCTCGGAGGACGGCGCGGGTCGCGCCTCACGCCGGGCGAGTTTCGCCGCAGCCAGGTCTGGATCGGCGGCACGCGGCCCGGCAACGCCGTGTTCGTGCCGCCTCCGGTGACCGAACTGGACGAGTGCTTGAAACAGTTCGAGCGGTTCCTGCACGACCTGCCTGAGCCGACGCCCCCACTGGTCAAGGCAGCGCTGGCCCATGTGCAGTTCGAAACCATCCACCCGTTCCTCGACGGCAACGGACGGCTCGGTCGCTTGCTGATCGCGCTACAACTTGCTGCCGATGGACTGATGCGCCAGCCGCTGCTCTACGTGAGCCTGCACTTCAACCAGCAGCGAGCGACGTACTACGAGTTGCTGAATTCAGTGCGTCATTCCGGCGACTGGGAAACATGGATGGAATTCTTCGCCGATGCGGTCGTGGCCAGCGCCACCCAAGCCGCCACGTCGGCCAAGCGGTTGCTGGAGTTGGCCTCACAAGATGCTCGCCGCATCGAAGGACTCGGCCGCGCTACCGCATCCGCGGCGGCCGTCCACCGGGTGCTGCAATCCCGGCCCATGGGCACGGCCACGTCACTCGCGGCCGCGACCGGCCTGACGCCGGCTACGGTGAACAAGTCGTTGGCGCACCTCGAACGCATCGGCATCCTGGCCGAACTCACTAGCAAGCAGCGCGGTCGGGTGTTCAGCTACGTGCGCTACGCCGAGATTCTCAACGAGGGCATGGAGTTGCCTGGCGGCGACGGTGGGTGAGGAGACAGTACGCCTACCTGGGCATCGCTGATCCCCGAGACCGGGCGGGCTCAAGATACGCACGGCTTCTTGGCGTTAATCCATGGAATTCTGTTAAAAGAAAGCCATTGTTTATTTAACAGAGCTACGCTAGGTTTTCGGTATGGCTAGGCGCAAATTGTCCAAAAAACAAAGAAAAA
>JANLOX010000006.1:0-2124 GCA_031366795.1 Candidatus Eiseniibacteriota bacterium
GCACCACGCCCTTCCCCGCATTCGCCATCGACTTTGCTCGCTCATGTCTATGACATGCCTTCTCTCACGAGAAGAATTCCACCCCGGCAGTAGCCAGGTTATACATCGCACCGACGATCTTGATGCTGCCTTTGGTTTCCAGTTCCTTCAGCAGGGGGCTTTTCACGCGGATCCCGGCCATCGTCAATTCCACGTTCTTGCGCGCGACGGCGTTCACAAAGGTGTCATTCTTCGAGGTGCGCTCACCGTCGTACTGGGTCGCCTCAATCGCCGGGCGAATCTTTTCCAGCAAACTGGTGAGGTTGCCGAGTTGGACTTTGTCAATCGCGCCCATGATCGCGCCGCATGCGGTGTGGCCCAACACCAGCACGACCTTGCTGCCGGCCACAGCGCAGGCGAATTCCAGGCTGCCGAGGATATCCTCGTTGACGATGTTGCCGGCCACGCGCGAATTGAACATGTCGCCGATACCGAGGTCGAGGATAATTTCGGCGGGCGCTCGGGAATCAACGCAACTGAGAACGACCGCCGCCGGATGCTGCCCCTTGGCGCTGGTCGTTTGCTCACGAAGGAAATCGCGGTTCTTACGCAGGCCCGCGCGGAATCGTTCGTTACCTATCTTCGCATACGCGATGATTTCTTCCGGCGTCATCTTCTCGCGCTGCTCTTTGCTCAACGCATCGGCGTACGCGGGGCTGCCATCCAGAGTGAGCCCAAGCAGTCCGGCGGTAGTGGTAACGGCCAAGGTTGTGAGGAAGCTCCGCCGATTCAGTGACATACTGGACACGCTTGAGTTTTGTTGATTATTCATGGGTTTCTCCTTGGTAAATGCCCACAAGACGCCTCACTGACGGTGTTCCTGTAAGTCCCTTCTTTTTTTCATCGGATACGTACAATGGAAGGTTATGGCGAATGCACATACCAGTGCAAACATGCATGTACCAATGTAAGCAGGCCACCGGGTGACGAGCCACGTGGAAAACTTC
The DNA here is from genome assembly GCA_031366795.1 of Candidatus Eiseniibacteriota bacterium. Taxonomy (GTDB): domain Bacteria; phylum Eisenbacteria; class RBG-16-71-46; order RBG-16-71-46; family RBG-16-71-46; genus JANLWK01. Next base: position 987 of record JANLOX010000006.1, read on the forward strand.
TCACGAGCTGAATGAGCCTGGCCGACCCCTGGTTACGTATAGATTTCCGGGCTATGCTGAGCAGTGTGAAGATTCACGTGGTACTTGCCCATGCCTTGGGGCGTCAAGCGAATGTCTCCGGTGCGACTCAGATGATCTACCACAGCGAAGACCTGATTCCATGTAGCATCCGGGCAACGATCGAGAAGCTCTTCCAGCAGAAGACCGGGGTGATCCGCAAGCAACGCAAGTATTCGATGAGTCAGAGCACTCTGTCGAGCCACATCTCCCATCATCATGCTCCTTTCCGGTGACAATGCGCACCGAGCGAAATTGATTGCCTCACACTTTGGTATATGTCTCGCCGAGTGCCTTGACCAGCGCCAGAGCGGGTTACCGGACTTCCTGTGTCTTGCTCCTGGAGCTCATCGGGGCTGATGCTGTGAAAGGGGAGCAGCGCACATTGGCGATCGTGCGTGAACCCTCCACACCCTATCCGACGCCTCTCAAATTGCGACCTCCTCCCTTGCATGCGTCCGCCTGGAAGCCGCAACGCGGGGTGAGCTTCGACTGCGCTTAGTGTGCTGCGCTTCTAGTGTGCTATGCCCGGTGCACGAGCACTCACCTGCCCGCCTATTAATCATCATGTTTCGCCTCCGCTCCCAAGGAGGCCTACCAAATTCTAACTCCCTCCAGTCTCGTTTGTTGGCTCGACCGGTACACGCCGGTTATTGGGTTTCGCAAGCAGCATCTGGACATCGCCGAGCGCCCGTTCCTCAAATCCCCCTTCGCTATAGCACAGATAGAACTCCCACATGCGGATGAAACTTTCGGGATAACCGAGCGCACGCACCGCTTCGATGTGGCGGAAAAAATTCTCGCGCCATCGCCGCAGGGTAGTCGCGTAATGCGGGCCAATGTCTTCCAGATGCGTGAGCTTCAGATCGCTGGAACGTGTGATGCTGTCGCTCATGGCAGTAATCGACGGAATACAGCCGCCTGGGAAAATGTAACGCTGGATGAAGTCGACTGATCGGCGCGCCGCATCATAGCGCTGGTCGGCGATGGTGATTGCTTGCAGCAGCATCAGCCCGTCGGCTTTAAGCAGGGCGGCGCATTTGCCAAAATAGGTGTCGTAGTAGTCATGCCCCACAGCCTC
>JANLOX010000051.1:0-2405 GCA_031366795.1 Candidatus Eiseniibacteriota bacterium
GCGGGGACAGGATCCTGGGTTCCAACCATTTGTTATTGCTTTAGTTTTTGACTGCAATGCGTTTCGGGGCCGGCTGCCGAACCGCCGAAACGCATTCGGGGCTAATAGCCAATCGATATCGAATGGTTACGACCTAGGATCGTAACTTCTCAAAAAGTGGTGGCGGATTCTTGATTTTCCCAATGAGAGGATCTGAATACAGAGATCTCGAACCCACCCGCATACGACGACCTGGGCGCGCTGGTCGCGCTGCTCCAGAAGGAGCTGACGGCGCTGCGGGAAGCGAACCATCGGCTTCGGGAAGAGAACCAGGCGTTGCGCGATGAGGTGGCCCGGCTCAAAGGGCAGAAGGGCAAGCCGTCGATTGGGCCGTCGAGGTTGAACAAGAGGGAACAGACGAAGCGACGGGGGCGGCGTGGGCCCAGCGGCGGCGCGGAGCGCCGGATCGACCGGACGGAAGTGGTCAAGGCGGAAGGGGTGCCCGACGGTAGCCGGTTCAAGGGGTATGCGGACTTCGACGTCCAGGAGTTGATCATCAAGAGCGAGACCACCCGATACCGGGTCGAGAAGTGGCTCACGCCCGAGGGAAAACTGGTGACCGGAGAACTGCCGGTGGCGACCGCGGTGGACGGCGGTCACTTCGGTGCGACGCTGCAGTGCTTCATCCTGTACCAGTACCACCACGCGCAGGTGACCGAGCCGCTGCTACTGGAGCAGCTTCACGAGTATGGCGTGACGATCTCTTCGGGCCAGCTGCATCGCCTGGTGACGGAGGGCAAGGACCGGTTCCACCGAGAGAAGGGCGAGATCCTTCGGGTGGGTTTGCGCGTGTCCGGCCACATTCATGTCGACGACACGGGCGCGCGTCACCAGGGCAAGAACGGCTACTGCACGCACATCGGCAACGCGTGGTTCGCGTGGTTCGAGAGCACGAACAGCAAGAGCCGGATCAACTTCCTCGAACTGTTGCGCAGCGGCCACACCGACTACGTCCTGAATGACGCGGCGCTCGAGTACATGGCCGGTCAAAAGCTGCCGAAGGCGTTGTTGGCGCGGCTGAAGTCGGAGGCCAACCCCGACGAGGACGTGGCGTTCGCCGACAAGACGCTGTGGCACGCGACGCTCAAGCGGTGGCACGTCACGAAGAAGCATCACGTTCGCATCGCCACCGAGGGCGCCCTGCTGGCCGCGGTGCTGTCGCACGGTGTGAATCCCGAGCTTACCGTGGTCAGCGATGACGCTGGGCAGTTCAATGTGCTGCGTCACGCCCTATGCTGGATCCACGCCGAGCGCGTGCTCGCCAAGCTCGTGGGCTTCAATGATGAACAGCGGGAGGCCCTCGAGCAGGTCCGTACCGTCGTCTGGGAACTGTATCGCGATCTGCAAGCGTACAAGACGACCCCGACGACGGAGGCCCACGCCGTGCTCGAGAAGCGATTCGTCGCGCTGTGCGCAACGCGGACATGCTTTACGTCCCTCAATAACGCGTTGGACCGGATGGGCCGCAACAAGTGCGAGCTGCTGCTGGTCCTCGAACGTCCCACCCTGCCTCTGCACAACAACCTGAGCGAGGGCGACATTCGCGAGTACGTCAAGCGCCGCAAGATCAGCGGCGGCACGCGGAGTGACGACGGCCGTCGCGCTCGCGACACCTTCGCCAGCCTCAAGAAGACCTGCCGCAAGCTCGGCGTGTCGTTCTGGAACTATCTGGTCGACCGCATCCGGGGCGAGGGCCAGATCCCGGCGCTACCCACGCTCATCGAGGCGCGCGCCCATTCCCCGTGAAGTGGCACCGCCGCGGTGCCACGACGTCAGGACCGTTCCGCCCTTTACCCATCGGTGCTCGTTCGTAGGGGGCTCGGCATTCCCACCAATCGCCGCCGATGCGCGCGGCTCTACGGTGGACCGGTCCCAGATCATCAGGGACTTGCGAGGGACTGTCCTTCTGACCGCCGCTCATCCAGGCGTCGCCCCGACCAGGTGTCGCTTGGCTCCGCCACGACTTATTGAGAAGTTACGCAGGATCCTGTCCCCGGTCGGGGTGACAGCCCCGCGGCCTAGAGTGGCGTGGGTGCAGCTGGTGATTGCCGAGAAGCCGTCGGTGGCGCGCGATCTGGCGCGGGTGCTCGGCGTGCGGGCGACGGGCGGGCGGGGCGTGAACGCGCTGGTCGGCGAGCGGCACACGATCACGTGGTGCATTGGACACCTGGTCGAGCTGGAGGAGCCGGCGGCGTACGATGCCCGATGGAAGGCGTGGCGGCTGGATCGGCTGCCGATGATCCCGGAGGAGTTCCGGCTGCGGCCGTCGCCCCATGCGCGGGATCAGCTCCGCGCGGTCACGAGCTTGCTCCGCGACCGGCGGTTCACCGAGGTCGTCAACGCGTGTGATGCCGGGCGCGAGGGCG
>JANLOX010000090.1:0-2933 GCA_031366795.1 Candidatus Eiseniibacteriota bacterium
TCTCGATCGGACTCGTCGCCGCGGTGATCGTCCAGGGCGCCGCCGTCGCCGGTGATCTCATGGCGCTGCAGATGGGCCTCCAGCTCGGACCGGCGCTGGCGCCGATGCCCGAATTCGAAAGCTCTGGAATTGCGCAATTGAATTCATTGCTCGCCACCAGTGTCTACGTCGGCGTGGGTGGACATCTCATGTTGTTGCGCGGCATCGCGGAGAGCCTACAGACGCTGCCGCCCGGCACGCCCCTCTCGCTGGAAGGCGGCGGACACGCCGTCGTGGCGATGGCCGGCACGTTGTTCTCGAGCGCGTTGCATACCGGCGCCCCGGTGATCGTTGCATTGCTCGTGACCAACGCCGCACTGGCCATCCTGAGCCGCGCCGTGCCCCAGCTGAACACCATGATGGTGTCGTTCCCCATCACCATCGCCGTCGGCCTGATCATCATGGGGGCGTCGCTGCCGATCGCCGCCTCGACGTTCAACGGCTGGATGGAGCACATCCCGACGCAGGTGTCGGACATCACCGCGGCCTTCCAACCGCTACCGCAGGGACATTGAGCCATGGCCGGCGCAAGTGATTCGGGACAGGAAAAAACCGAAGCCCCCTCTGCGAGACGCCGGCAAGAGGCTCGCGACCAGGGCCAGATCGCGCGCAGCAGCGAGCTGGTCTCGTCGATCATGTTGCTCGGCGGCGGCATGATCCTCGCCGCATGGGCCGGCACCTCACTCACCGATTTCGCGCACAAGGCGATGATCGAGAACGCGCGCACGCTGTCCGCGGAGCCGTTCACGCCCACCGGCGCCATCACCGTGCTGCGCAACACCGTGACCGGGCTGATGCTGGCGTTGCTGCCGTTCGCGCTCGGCATCTGCGCGCTGGCAATCGGCGGCAACGTGCTGCAGACGCGCGGCGGACTGTCGTGGGGCAAGGTGCAGCCGAAGCTGTCGAACATCAATTTCGGCGCCGGCATCAAGCGCCTGTTCGGCATGGACTCGGTGATGAACCTGGTCAAGTCGCTGGTGAAGCTCGTGGTGCTGGGCACCATCACCTGGATGGTGCTGTCGAAGAGCTGGCCGCAGATCATCTCGCTGGGCGATACCGGCCCCGAGGGCGCCACGCTGGTGCTGCGCGCCCTGCTGCTGCGCCTGGTGGTCACCACCGGGATCGCGTTCATTGTGATCTCGGGATTCGACTATGCCTACCAGTACTTCAAGCTCGAGCAGACCCTGCGCATGAGCCGCCAGGAAATCATCCGCGAGAACCGCGAAGCCGAAGGCGATCCGATGGTCAAGGCACGGCAGATGTCGCTGGCCCGCTCGCGCGCCCGCCAGCGCATGATGCAGCGCGTGCCGACCGCCGACGTGGTGATCGTCAACCCGACGCACATCGCCATCGCGCTGAAGTACGACTTGAGCATCGCCCCGGCCCCGATCGTCGTCGCCATGGGCGAGCGCAAGATCGCCGAGCGCATCAAGGCGCTGGCCCTCAAAGCCGGCGTGCCGGTGATCGAGAACCGCCCGGTGGCGCGCGCGCTGATCGCCTCCGCCAAGGTCAACCAGGCGATTCCGCCGGCGCTGTACGCGGCGATCGCTGAAATCCTCGCCTTCGTCTATCGCACTCGCGCACCGCAGCGGCTGGCCGCACTGGCCGCGCAAGAACGGAGTCCTGAATGAGTGTGACCGGATTAGCCGCCCCGGCGGACGCCACGCGGTCCCCCGGCGTGGCCAGGCCTGGCGGTAGCGCGCCGGGTCCTCGTGGCGGTGGCGTCACCGTGAAGAAGGGACTGCGCGCGCGCCTGTCCCCCACGGCGGAGACCTACCTGGCGATCGGTGTGGTGGCAATCGTCGGCCTGCTGATCATGCCGTTGCCGCCGTTCCTGCTCGATGCCTTCCTGGCGCTGAGCTTCGCACTGTCGATCGTGGTGCTGCTGGTGACCCTGACCTCGCGCGACCCGCTCGAGTTCAACATCTTCCCGAGCCTGCTGCTGCTGATCACGCTGCTCAGGCTCGGCCTCAACGTCAGCAGCACGCGCTTGATCCTGAGCACCGGGCACGCCGGGCAGGTGATCTCGGCGTTCGGCCACTTCGTGGTCGGCGGCAACACCGTCGTTGGACTCGTGATCTTCCTGATCTTGATCGTCATCAACTTTATGGTCATCACCAAGGGCTCCGGACGCATCGCGGAAGTCGCGGCGCGGTTCACGTTGGATGCCATGCCGGGCCGGCAGATGAGCATCGACGCCGATCTTGGCGCCGGCTTGATCGACGAAGCCGAAGCGCGCCGCCGCCGCGAGGAAATCGCCAAGTACGCCGACTTCTATGGCTCGATGGACGGCGCCGCGAAGTTCGTGCGCGGCGACGCCGTGGCCGGGCTCATCATCACGGCCATCAACCTGGTCGGCGGCTTCATCATCGGCATGACGCAACTGGGCATGAGCGCCGGCGATTCGCTGCACACCTTCAGTGCCCTGACGGTCGGCGATGGCCTGGTCACGCAGATCCCCGCGTTGATCGTCAGCACCGCCGCCGGTATCCTCGTCACCTACGGCTCGAGCGGCACGGCGATGGCGCCGACGATCGGCTCGCAGCTGACGCGCAACCCGCAGGCGTTGTGGACGGCGTCCGGCATTCTTACCGTGTTCGGCCTGGTCCCCGGCCTGCCGATGGGACCGTTCCTGTTGCTCGCCGCAGCCTGTGGCGGGCTCGCCTACATCAGCACGCGTCGCGACCAGCGCAACGCCGAGCAGCCCCAAACCGTCGAGAGCGCACTCCCCGAAGCCGACTCGAGCGGCGCTCCCCCGGCGCTGCGCGAGATCATGGCGGTCGAGCCGCTCGAGATCGAGATCGGCTACGCGCTGATCCCGCTGGTCGACGAAGCGCAGCAGGGCGACCTGCTCCAGCGCATCGGCATCCTGCGCAAGCAACTGGCGTTCGAGA
>JANLOX010000128.1:0-4592 GCA_031366795.1 Candidatus Eiseniibacteriota bacterium
CGACGGCGCTTACGAGCCTGACGACGAACGCTCTTGGCACGACGGTAATCAACGGCGGGGTGGTCACGACGACCGGCGCGCAGACCTACGGCGATGCGGTCATCCTGGGCGCCAACACGACGCTCACCGGCGTGGGCAACACGTTCTCGAGCACGGTGGATGGGGCGAAGACGCTGACGGTGAACGACAGCGGCACGACGAGCTTCAATGGCGCGGTGGGCAATACGACGGCGCTTGCGAGCCTGACGACGAACGCCGGCGGCACGACGGCAATCAACGGCGGCTCGGTGACGACCACGGGTGCGCAGACCTACGGTGATGCGGTGACGCTGGGCGCGCCGACAACCCTCACGGGTGTGGGCAATACATTCTCGAGCACGGTGAACGGAGCGCAGGCGCTGACGGTGAACGACAGCGGCACGACGAGCTTCAATGGCGCGGTGGGCAATACGACGGCGCTGGCGAGCCTGACCACGGACGCGGGCGGCACGACGGCGATCAACGGCGGCTCGGTGACGACGACGGGTGCGCAGACCTACGGGGATGCGGTGACGCTGGGCGTGGCTACGACAATCACCGGGGTGGGCAACACATTCTCCAGCACCGTTAACGGGCCGGGCGCGCTGACGGTGAACGACGTCGGTACGACAACCTTCGCCGCTGCAGTAGGTGGCACGACGCCGCTTGCCAGCCTGACGACCGATGCCGGCGGATCGACGTCCGTACAAAGCGTGACGACAACGGGTGCCCAGATCTACAACGACGCGCTGATCACCAGCGGAACCTACACGACCGCGAACTCTGTGTTCACGGCCGGCACCACGACAGTGTTGGCGGGGGCGACGACGGTACTCACCAACGGCGGCAACGTTACCCTTACGGGAACGGTCAACGGCGCGAATACGCTGGCAATAAACGCAGGGACCGGCCCAGTGACGTTCGGGACGACCGTGGGCGCCACAACGCCGCTCACGGGCTTCTCGATCACGTCGCCGTCGATCTTCGCACATGACGTAACGACCAACGGCAACCAGCTGTACACCGGCAACGTGACGTTCAACAGTACCGAAACCACAAACGGCGGCAACTTCACGGTCACAGGCACCACAACTGCCGGTAACCTCGGAAACAACGCGCTGGTCATCAACACCGGCGCCGGCAACGCAACGATGACCGGCGCGGTGAACGGTACGACGGTCGGCGGGCAATCGCTCCTGGTCACCAGCAGCGGCGCAACGACCTTCGGCAGCTCGGTCGGTGCGACCACCGCACTGTCAAGCGTCGCCACCGACGCGCCCGGCACGTCCTTTTTCGGCGGCAATGTCACAACCGGGGGAGCAAACGTGGTGAACGGCGTGGCATCGCCCTCGACCTCGACGCTCTCCATCCTGGATGCGGCGAGTGGGGCGGCGAACATCACGCTTACCAGCACCACCGGCGGATTGATTACGATAAACAACGCGACCTCAACCTTCCCGGCCGGCATCACGACCTCGGGCAACGTGAGCATCATCAGCGGTAATACCCTTGGCTCAGCGAGCATACCTCTGGTGCTTTCAACGCCTAACAAGGTCACTGTCCAGCCCGCGATCGTTGCCGGCCTGTTCTTCACGACGAGCAACAACGCGCTGCCGCCAAACCTCGATATCGCCGCGGGGTCTCTCGTTACCGGTAACGGCGCGGTCCTGTCTCAGAGCGTATTCTCCCAGTCGGCACAGTTGGCTACAACGTCGGTCCAGGGTTCTGCCGCTGCCGCCGTTGCCGAAGCCTCCAAGGTCGGTTTCGACACGGACAGCGTGGCGCAGCAGATCAACTACGGCTTCGCGGGCGACGTGGGTGTCAGCCCGCCGATGGATCACCGCATCGACGAGACTGGCGTTTCGGTGCCCGAGGGGTTCGGCGAGGAAGAAGACGAGGACGAAGACAAGAAGAAGAAGAAATAAGGGCCCGGGCGGGCTGGATCAGCCCACCCGGCTAACCCGGCTCAGACGACAGGCGTAAGCAGCGGCTTGCCCGCGTAAAGCGCCCTGAGGTTATCCACCTGCAGCATGCCCATGGCAAAGCGCGTTTCGTGCGTTGCGCTGCCCACGTGGGGAAAGAGCACCGCGTTGTCGAGCGCGTAGAACTCCGCAGGGACCTTTGGCTCCTCAGAGAACACATCGAGGCCGGCGCCGGCGATCCTGCCTTCCTGGAGGTATTTGAGCAGGACGGGCTGGTCGACCACCGAGCCGCGCGAGATGTTCACGAGATAACCATTCGGGCCGAGCGCGTCCAGCACCCTGGCATTCACCAGGTTCTTCGTTTCGGCGCCTCCGGGGGTCACGAGCATCAGCACGTCGGAGGCTTTCGCCAGCGACACGGGATCCGGGTAGTACGGGTAGGGCACGTCCTTTTTATTGCGGTTGTGGTAGGCGATCTTCATGCCGGAGGCCCGCGCGCGCTTCGCGATTGCCTCGCCTATGCGCCCCAATCCCACGATGCCCATGGTCTTGCCGCCCAGCGATGTCGTGAGCGGATAGCCCCCGCGCGCCGCCCAGCTCCCCGCGCGCAGGTAAGCCTCGGACTGCGGGAATTTGCGCATCACGTTCAGCGCCAGCGCGATAGCAGTGTCGGCGACGCAATCGTTGAGCACGTCCGGGGTATTGGTGACGCGGATGCCGCGTTTCTTCGCCGCGCCTACATCGACCGAGTCGTAGCCGACGCCGAAGTGAGAGATCAGCTTGAGCTTCGGGAGCGCGTCCATCATCGCCGCGTTGACTCCGGCCCCGCCGCTGGCAACCCCTTCCAATTTGGGCGCCAGAGCCTTGAGGAACGCGTCGCGGTCCGTGGCCTCGTAAAGCCTGTGCGCGGTGAATTCCTTCTCGAGGATTTCCTGCGTGGGCTGATGGAGTTTCGCGACGATGATGATGTCGGGTTTCATATGGTTTGCCTTATTTGAATTTTGCACAGAGGGCTTCGGCGCCGCGCGCGAGAAGCCCGACGTCGGCCCCCACCGCGCAGAACAGCGTGCCCGCGGCGAGCATGCGCCTGGCATCGGCTTCGACGGGGGAAAGGTAGCCTGGCGCCTTGCCGGCCTTTGCGATGCGGCGCATCGCGGCCTCGATCAGCGGCAGGATCTTCGGGTTCGAGGTCTCGCCGGGGTATCCCATCGAGGCGTGCAGGTCCGCGGGCCCGATGAAGACACCATCCACGCCGTCAACCGCGCAGATGGCTTCGATGTTCTTCATGGCCTCTTCGGTCTCGACCTGCACCAGCACGCAGATTTCCTCGTGCGCCTTTTTTGCGTAGTCCTTGACTCGGCCAAAACGCGAGGCGCGGGTGGTGCCGGCGACCCCACGGACCCCGGCTGGCGGGTAGCGAGTGTACGAAACTGCCGCCTTCGCTTCCTCCGCGTTGCAGACGTAGGGAATCAGCAGCGACTGCGCCCCGGCGTCGAGGATGCGCTTGATCGTGACCATGTCGTTCCAGGGCACGCGCACCACGGGGTGGCTCGCGTAGGCCGCGGCCGCCTGTAATTGCGAGAGCACGCTCTCCAGGTCGTTGGGCGAATGCTCCTGGTCGAGCAGGAGCCAGTCGAATCCGGCGCCGGCGATCACCTCTACGGTGTAGTTCGAGGACAGGCTGGACCAGAGGCCGATCTGCACCTTGCCCATCTCGAGCGCGCGCTTGAAGGGGTTGTGCGGGATATCCATGCGCTATTGTTTCCTTTATTGGAAAATAAACTACCATAAGACCGGCTTGTGGAGCGGATATCCGGTAACTAAAGTCAGTAAATATCCTCAGTCCGCCTTGATTCCGTTCTCCCTGACCACCTTGGCCCAGCGTGCCTTCTCGCTGGCGATGAAGCCGCCGAGCTGCTCCGGCGTGTCGGCCCGCACTTCGGTGCCCTGCTTGGCGAGCATGTCCTTCATGTCCTGCGTGTTGAGGATCCGGGTGAACTCGGCGTTGAGTTTCGCGACGATCTCGCGCGGCGTGTTGGCGGCGGCGAGCAGGCCCTGGTATGAACCCGTGACGAACCCGGGCAGGCCCGATTCGATCAGGGTCGGCAACTCGGGGGCGGAGGGTACGCGTTGCGCGCTCGAAACCGCGATGCCGCGCAGGCGCCCGCCTTTGACCGAGGGATAAGTGGCGAGCATGCCGTTGAAGAGCACGTTCGACTGGCCGGCCACCACGTCGGTCACCGCCTGCGAGCCGCCTTTGTAGGGAATGTAGGCCCACTGGACGCCGGTGCGCTGCGCGAAGTCGACGCCGGCAAGGTGCGGGGCCCCGCCGGTGCCGGAATTGGCGAAGTTGAGCCGGCCCGGGTTGGCCTTGGCATAGGCGACCAGCTCCTTGACGTTGGTGGCGGGAACGGAAGGATGCACCGCGAGCACATGGGGCGAATACGACACCATGATGATCGGCGAGAAATCCTTTACCGGATCGAACGGCATGTTCGGGTAGACGCTCGGATTGATCGCGATGGCGCCCACGTCGGACAGCAGCATGGTGTACCCGTCCGGGGCCGACCGGACGACGAATTCGGCGCCCACGTTGCCATTGGCGCCGGTCTTGTTTTCGACGACGACGGGCTGGCCCCAGGCCTCGGTCAG
>JANLOX010000293.1:0-3787 GCA_031366795.1 Candidatus Eiseniibacteriota bacterium
GCGTAGATGAGCAACGTACCGATCGCCGCGTGGCGGCTGTGGGCCTTCACCTTGTCGAGCCCGATGCCCGCCTTCGCTGCCACGTCGAGCGCCGCGGTGATGCTCGAATGCCGCAAGCCGTGACACCAGACGTGCAGCCCGACGCGTTGGCCGAGCGCGCGCACAATCCGCAGCACGGAACGCGTTTCAAGTCGCCCATCACGATGTTTCCCTCGGTTGCCACGCGTCACGAACAACGGTCCGGCCTGGCTGCCGCGGTACGTGAGGTAGCGGCGGATGGCGTTCACCACAGCGGCGGGTAGCGGCACAAGTTCCCGCTCGCGCCTGCCCTTGCCCTTGATCCAGGTGTTGCCGCGCGCGAGGTCGGTATCCTGCAGATTCAGGCCGCAGAGTTCAGACACCCGCAGCCCGACACAGAAGAACATCACCACAATCGCATAGTCGCGCGTCTCCGCTTCGGTGTCGCCGCTCGTCGCGTCGAGCAGCCGTCGCACGTCGGGAATCGTTGGGCCAGCGGTCTGCCGGGGCCGCTCCGCCTTCACGCCCGGCACCTCAAGGTACCACGTCATCATCCCGAGCATGCGCCCGAGCTTCGACACGCTGCGCAGGCAGGCTAAGTGCCGATTGATGCTCGCTGCTGAGAGGTGCGCGGATCCGAGATGATGGCGGAACCCGAGCACGATTTCATGGGCCGAGGGCGACGACTGCTGGAACAGCCGCGCGAGGGTGTCGTTGACATCCATCCGCGGCGACAGCCCGAGCGCGCGCGAGAAGTAGAGCGCGAAGTCCTCCAGGTCGTGCCGATAGCTGCGGATCGTGTGCTCCGCCTTGCCCTCGAACCAGGCGCGGAGAATCGTCTCGGCGGTGTGATTCCGGCCAGCCGCGATCATCAGCGGCGCGGGTAAGGCGCTTCGAGCATCACGGCCGCGAACAAGTGCAGTCCCCATCGGTTATGTGTCCTTCCCCATCGCGACGGCGTGCAGATCACCACACGTCGCGGCGAAACCACAAGCGAATGCTTATTCAGACTCAGAACGCGGCAAGAATTTGCACGCGTTGAGTAGCGCCACGAAGCAACAGAAACCGCAGCAGCCTCCGCGAACCGCGTGCGTGATTGCAGAAACGACAGGCGCCGAGTCGGTTCTCGTGGTGGTTGGGTCCGCGGTGATGCCGTGGGCGGACGTGTTCGGGATGCCTCCGGCATCGCCGCAATAGGGACTGACGTCCCAGCCGAATCACTGAGAGCCAGCGGTGGGCGCCGGACGCTGTTGCAATCCGGCGCGTGACAGTCATCGCCGAGAACGCCGCTGATCGTCGCTGGTGGCGGGAAAGTAGCCAAACGCGGTTTCGCCGGTCAGTTCAACCGAGACGGTGCCGCCCGCCTCGCCTGTATCGAAAATCTCTAAAAAGGCTCGCGCTGGAATGGGTGCGCCGGGAATATCGATGTCCGCAGCGTAGGGCTTTGCGCGCGAGGTAACGGAGACGCGCGTGTAGGCCGTTTTTGGATCGTGCGAGCGCCCTACCCGGCGAAACTTCACGGCGCCCGCGCGCGCTGGGTCGTAGTAGGGGTTGTGCGAGTGATCGGTCTGTTCTGGGTCGTACAACGCGGCCATCATTTCGAGAACACGAGCCACTAGCTTGTTGATGTCGTGGCCGGTCCACTCTGACACCGCGACGGGATAGGTCCACTGGGTGATGCCCTCGTTGGCGCGGCAAGTGTCAACGACCCGCCGATGCTCCGCGTAGTCCTCGTCGCTCTTGAAATACCGTCGCTGTTTGATGCGGCTATGGAATGTTCGAATCTCCACGGTAAGCGACAAAGCGGCGGACTGCGACGCGCTGGACACGCTCGATCTCGATGCGACCGCGGCGGGTCGTCGGGCCTTGAAGGGGACAATCATCGCGCACCACCGGTCAGCGTCCAGGCGTAGAAGTAGACGCGCAGACCATCCGACTTCGCGGACCAACCGGAACGCGACGCGCTTGGGTAGGTTCGCCGGATGGCGTTCTCGGTGGCGATGATCGCGGCGACCATCTGCGACGGCTCAAGGTCGTCAATCTTCGCGTTGGCGATGTAGTGATGGGGCATCACGTCGGGCCAGATCGTGAGGCTTTCGAGCTGCAAGTTGCCGAGGATGGCGAGAGGGCTGGTGACGGCGAGCGGGGCTGCGGTGGTGGTCTGCATCGGACTGGCTCCTTGGGTGCGGGGCGAGTCCGATTTAGAATCGGTCTAGCCTTGGCACCGCTTCTCCGGTGTTGGGGTCAGGCGTCGTTCGGTGTTACTAGCACCGGGCGACGCCGTTTCGATGTCTGATAATGCCATTAGAACAAGTTGGTGTCAAGTGGTAACACTGGGTGTCTATGAGACACTTATCGCATGGCGAAAAAGAAGCGGCCGAGGGGTACCACGGGCATCCGGCCAGGCGAGAAAGTCAGCGAGTACCGGCGGTTCGCGTTACGAATGCCGGACGATGTGCGCGGTGAGCTGGAGGCGGCGGCCGGTGCTCTACGTCGACCGTCGTGGCGGGTCGTGGTCGATGCGATTCGCGCCTACGTGGGCAGCGGGCCGGCGCTCACCGACGACGAGCGGCGCGCGGTGCGGGCCGTCCTCAAGCTGCACGCGAAGTAGGCGAAGGTGAGACCACCAAGTCCTGAGCCTGACGAAGCGCTGAGATGAAACGGGGGGCTGGGCGCACGATGGCATCCGCAAGCGCTTTCAAACACCATCACCGTGTCCGGAGAGGACCACCATAAAGTGCTTTACCTTGCAGGACATCTTTGCTAACCTAGTCGTTAGTTAGACCTCGCGGTAACGTTGCTTCAGGTGGCCGACGCAACCGCAGACGTGCTCCAGCCATTCTGTTTCAGCCTCGCGTCCGGCGCCGTTCATGCGGCAGAGGGCGCGCGTCTCACCGGCACGGAGCCGCGTGTTTCGGGCAGTCGCGCAGCGGGATCGGGCGCGGCGGCCGGCACGGACCCATCCCAATCGTCACAAACGAACGGCCTCGATTCGCTCGGATGCGCGTCGAGCGTGGAGTCAGTCCCAATGGAGTCCTACGCCCACCTGGGCGCCAACGTGCGGTACTTTCGCCTCGTCTCGGCGCTCAGTCAGCAGGACCTGGCAACTCGGACGCGGGCCGCGCTGACACAGCGTCAGGTGAGCGACCTCGAGCGCGGCTGTCGACCGTCCGATCCGGCAGACGTCGATGTCCTCGCCGCGGCCCTGCAGACCTCGCGCGCCGCGCTCCTCCGGCGGCCGCGCACCGTGCGGAGCTTGGCCAATCTGCAGGCGCTGGTGCTCGCGTGTCAGTCGCTGGGGATTGGCGCATGACCTTCCAGCGTCCGCCCCTCTCGACCCTGAGCATCCACCATGACGACGGATCATCGGGGCAAGTGCCGTGGGCCCTCCTTGAAGGGTCGCTCACGACGTCTTCGATCCTGATCGCCCGCATTACGAGCATCGTCGACGCGTTACGCCGGGGGGAATCGCTCTCGGCGGCACAGATCGAGGAGCACGCCTCGGCAGCGATTGCGACAACGAGGGAGCTGACCAATGGCCTGCTCGCGATCGCACACATGAAGGCGGGCCGGGGGTCGACAGGGCCGCTCGCGGTGGGGGGTACCAATCATGAACAGTCTTGGCGCGACCTTTCTTCCAGGCGGTGACCAGCAGACGGGTGGAATCGTCCTCCCGAACCGCGCACAGGAGGCGATTCAGTTTCTCTCGATGCGGATCCCGAAGGCCGCCAGCGCCCAAGCGTTTGCGCCGCAGGAGCTGTTGCCCGGC
>JANLOX010000294.1:0-9955 GCA_031366795.1 Candidatus Eiseniibacteriota bacterium
CCGGTCAGCGAAGCGGTGCCGATCGCGACGTTCTTCGACTCCGTGGCGGCCGCGACCCCGACGCCGGGCGGCGGCACGGTCGCAGCATTCACCGGTGCGCTGGCCACCTGCCTCGCCACCATGGTCGCGAACCTGACGATCGGCCGCAAAAAATATGCGGCGGCCGAAGTCACGATGCAGCAGCTCAAGCGCGATTCCGGCGAGCTGCGGGGCAGGCTGCTGGCGTTGGCGCGGCGTGACAGCGAGGCGTTTGAGGCGGTCCTGCGCGCGCGCAAGCTGCCGGCCTCGACGGCAGAGGAGACGGCAGCGCGCGATGCTGCCCTGGTGAAGGCGGAGCTCGAGGCGACGCGCGTCCCGGTCGAGACCGCCGAGGCCTGCCTTGCGGTGATCGAGCTCGCCACAACCGCGGTGAAGCTGGGTAACTCCAATGCTGCCAGTGACGCCGGCGTGGCTGGGTTATTAGCCGCAGCGGGAGCGGAGGGCGCATTGCTCAACGTCCAAATCAACCTGAAGTCGCTTGGGGCCGGGGCCGATAAAGAGGAGGTCCACAAATGCCTGCAACGACTTGCGACAGCGGTGCCTGACGCTTCCAGGCGCTGTCGCGAGGCGGTGCAGTCGATCCTCACCGCCTGACGCACGGACGGGCCCGGCCTCCGTGTGCTCAGGTCCCCGGGAGACTGCTGCATTGGAAAAGGCGATCGAGATCAAGCGCCGCGCCCAGCGAGCCATCTTGAATGGCGACCTGAACAGCGCTCTCTCCGAGTACGAGAAATTGGTCGCCATTGGCGATCCCGATCCCTATTACTGCGTCCTGCTGGCCGACCTGCTCTACAAAATGGGCAGCGCCGAGGAGGCGCAGAAACGTTACCTCGAGGCGATCGAGGGCTACGCGAAGTCCAGCCTGTTCAAGAACGGCATCGCGGTCTGCAAAAAACTCGCGCGACTGTCGCTGGCGCCGATCGACGTGCCGCGTTGGCTGGCCAAGCTGTACTCGCTCGATGGCCTGGGCACCGAAGCCGGCCTCGCCTACCAGCAGTTGTCCGAAGTGCTGGTCAAGAGCGAACGCATCGACGAAGCGCGCGCCGCCATTGTACAGGCGATCCAGTCAAGCCCCGAGGCGTCGCGGCTGTACGAACGGCTGGGCGAAATCGAAGTGCTCGCAGGCAACAACCAGGCTGCCGGTGATGCCTGGTCGGATGCCGCCGAACGGTTCGAACGCGGCGGCCAGGAGCCGGATGTGCGCCGCTGCCGCAGCCGCATCGCGCAGTTGCAGCTGACGTCACCGCCCACGGGCAACGCGCCTCTCGCCAAGCCGCCCGGCACGCCGAATCCGGACGGGCCGAAGACGCTTGTGTGGGAAGCCGCGGGGGCGGGTTCAGCGGATGCGCCATCGTTGTCGATCTCCCATGGCCCGCCGAGTCCGGATGGGATCGCCGGACCGGAGGCCGCGGAGGAAGTCGCAGAAGAATTCGGCGAGCCCACCGAAGTGTCGCGTGCCGTCACCGTGGAGCGCGGTTTCGATGGACTCGCGACGTCGCAGCGCCAGGACGCGGAAGCCGTCGACGATTACGACGCCAGCGACGACGATGAGGCGAATGGTGAAGTGGCGGGAGAGGACTTGGGGGGCGAAGCGGAAGTTCTGGGCGAGGCGTTTACGGTCGTGCCGGGTGTGGACCCTGCGCACGATGCAGCGGCGGACGCGGGAGTCGCCGCGGAAGCCGCGGCGGAGGCAACCGCTGACGCATGGGTGGCAACCGAGGCCGAAGCGTTCGGTGCCGCGCAAGCGCAGGCCGAGTCGGAGCACCATGATCTCGACGCGCTGCAATTGAGCACCCCGTCTGCGGCGACCACGGCAGGCGAATCGCTCTCGCTCGCCGGGCTCAATCCGCTCGAGTACGCCAGCGATGATGCCGCGGACGAAGCCCGGGGGGAGGCTGAAGAGGAAGCCGAGGTATTGGCGACGGGACTGGGGCAGCCGTTCGAGCTCCCCGCGCCCTGGACGATTCGCGAGATCATACCGCCGCCCGCGCTGCTCGCCTTGCCGACGCGGGAGCCGGTCATTGCTGCGGTGCCCGCGATCATGCCGGCGCCCATCATGGCACCCGCGCAGGGTCTGGGGATCCAGCGCTTCACCGATTCGGGTGCTGCGGATGCGCCGGGACTGAGGGAGAGGGGGCGCGGGGAAGTCGGCGGACCCACTGCGGCAAACGAACGGGCGTTCGGCGGGGTGGAGGCAGGGGCCTCGCCCGAGGAAGCCGACCTGGCGCATGTGAGCCTGATCCTCGCCGAGGCACAGACCTGCTTCCACGCCGGTGACCGCGAGGCGGCGACGATGGCGCTGATCCGGGCCGCGCAGGCCTACGACCAGATGGGCCGCTACGACAGCGCGGTGGCGATTTACCGCAGCCTCGGGCAGTCTTCCGATGTGTCGCTGCAGCTCATGATGCTGTGGCTCAAGAACTGCCAGCGCCGCGACGATCGCGAGGAAGCCTCGCGGGTCGCCTGCGACCTGGGCGAGCGCGCGCTGAACGACCACGATGTTCCCGGCGCCAAGGACTGGTTCGAGCGGGCCCGTTCCTACGACGCCTCCAATGAGCTCGCGAGCCGCCGCCTGAGTGCCATCGAAACCGCGATGTCTGCCCGCACCGATATCGTCGAGCAGGTTCCCGCCGCGAAAAGCCGCGTCACCGCGTCGGTGCCGGGAGCCGCTGGACACCTCAATGTGCGCACGAACCGGGACGAGCCGGTGCTCGTCGACCTGGGCACGCTGATCGAGGAGTTCCAGCGCGCGATCGAGCCCGAGTTGGCCTCCGACCCTCAGGGCCATTACGATCTGGGCATGAGCTACCGGGAGATGGGTCTGACGGAGCAGGCGGTAACCTCATTGCGCGTGGCGGCGCAGAGTCCCTTGTTCCTGTTGCGCGCGGGTGAGCTGGGTGGGCGATGCCTGCTCGACCTGGGGCGTTTCGATGAAGCGGCCGACCTGCTGCGTAGCACGCTGGTGGCCCCCGACCTGTTGCCCAGTGCTGCCGTGGACCTGCGCTACCAGTTGGCGCTGGCGCTGGAAGCCGCCGGTCGCAGCGGTGAAGCATTGATCGAATTCGAGCGTGTCTACGCTTCGCAGGCCAACTATCCCGACGTCGCCATGAAGATCCGCCTGTTGCGCAAGACGGCGGAGGCGGCATGAGCCGCGGCGGCCCTGTCCCCCCGGCGGGGCGCGGGGTCGATCTGCATACGCACACGTACTTCAGCGACGGCACCCTGTCGCCTGAAGCGGTGGTCGCCCTCGCGACACAACGTGGCCTTGCGGCACTCGCGATCACCGATCACGACTCGCTCGAGTCATTGGAGCCGGCGCGCAAGGCCGTCGGCCCTTCGCTCGACCTCGTGCCGGGCATCGAACTCTCCTCGATGCACGAAGGTCTCGATCTCCACATCCTTGGCTACTACCTCGATCCCGAACACGAGGGCCTGAGCGCGCGGCTCGACCGCTTCCGCGAAGACCGGCAGCAGCGCGCCATGGCGATGATCGAATTGCTCAGCGGCATGGGCGTGGATCTGGATCCGGCCGAGGTCATTCACCTGGCCGGCCCAGGCGTCATCGGGCGTCCGCACATCGCGCGCGCCATGCTGAAGGGCGGGCACGTTTCGAGCATGGATGACGCCTTCCGCAATTACCTGGGCCGCGGCGGCAAGGCGTTCGTGCCGCGCACCAGCTTCAAGGCGGAAGAGGCGATCGATGTGGTGCACGCGGCGGGCGGCGTGAGTGTCATCGCGCACCCGGGCCCGCTGATGCCCGACCGCATCATCGAGGAGCTCGTCGAGGCGGGGCTGCGCGGCATCGAGGTTTGGCATCCGCAGCACAACAGTGCCACGGTGCGCCGTTACCGGGCGCTGGCGCAGAAGTTCGGCCTTGTGGAAACGGGAGGCTCCGACTTCCACGGCGCGCATCGCGGCCCCGATCTGGGCGGCGTGCGCGTGCCGCTGCGCGCCTGGCACCGGCTGCGCGACCTGGCCGGCGTCGCGGGTTAGTCCGCGCCGGGGTTGCGCGTGAGAGGATGCGGCGGATAACCTGCTCTGCCGCTCCCCAAACATTGCCCCGCCGGAGGTTTGCAAGGCAGTCGCCCTTCATCACGACCGATGCGAAGACTTGCCTACGCCGGCCTCATGATCGCCCTGGGGCTTACCGGAGCCTACGTCCACGTCATCCCCAATCTCGAGCTGGTCAGTCTCGTGGCGTTCGCCTCGGGGGTTCTGTTGGGGATGCGCGACGGCACCGGTGTCGCGGCACTCACGATGCTGATGTACTCGTTGCTCAATCCCTATGGCGCGGCGCATCCGCTGGTCACCGTGGCGCAGGTGATCGGTGCTGCGGCATTCGGCGTCGTCGGTGGGGCCACACGAGGATTTGACCGCGTGCCGGCTGGCATGCGGGCGATACTGCTGGGATTCGCCGCGGCGTTGCTCACTTGTTTTTACGATCTCATCACCAACGTTGCGACCGGAGTCGTGTTCGGCCAGATCCGCGCCACACTGGTGGGAGGCATACCATTCGCCCTATGGCATACCGTCTGGAACACCGCGCTGTTCGCGGGGCTCGGGCCGGCGATCGTGGCGGTGCTGCAGCGCTATCGCGCGCGGCTCGCGCCACCGCCGGCGCCTGCCTCGCGCTGATCGCGATCACGCTGCTCGCCGCACCGGCCGCCACCCAGGATTGGGTGGTGCGTTCCGAGTTGTTGGCGACGGATCTGCCGGATGTCGCTGCCTACTGGAGCGAGTACGGGCGCCCCGGCTGGATCGCCAACCGCTGGCTCGATGGCGAGGCGGTGTGGAACCTCGCGGGAGAGGTGCGCGGCACCTATCGCGTCGAGGAACCGGGAAGGGCACCGCGACGGCTGCTCGATCCTGCGGGTGCCGGCTCGTTCACGCCACTCAGCTGGTATGACAGCCTGCAAGTGCGTCCCGGCGTGGGTGCGGCGTGGCAAGGCTACTCGGGCGCCATGATGACGGTCGAGGGGCGCACGGGCGGCTTAGGCCCCGCGGGCGCCGAAGGCATCGTCGACCTGCGCAGCGGTGACGGGGCGTGGGACGAGAACTCCGTGATGGTGTCGCGGCGCGACAGCCTGCGCTGGTTGCGCATCGAGAGCCACGGCCTGAGCCGTGGGCCTGCGGGAACCATGGACCAGGCGGGGCGCCACTTGTGGGGTATCAGCGGCGGCGGACGCCGCGGCTCGCACGCGCTCGAGCTGGCGTTCGCGCAGCAGGGCGTTGCCGGGCAATTGCTGGGCACCGAGCAGGAAGACCTGAGCGGGCAGGTGGGCAGCGGCACCTACCGTTACGAGCATCGTGGCGTGGGTGGTGAAGTGATCTTCGCGCGTGGCCGCACGCGCGCGGTGAGCTTCGCGGACTTGCCGCAGCTGCCGTACTCGCGGCGCGCCACCGCGGCGACTGAAGTTACGGCGCGCGCGTGGAACCGCTCAGGGTTCTCGCTGGGTGCCCAATTGCACCGCGAACAGGCCGCGCGCGACTACAGCGACACCTTCCACACGCGCATGCAGTCGTTCTGGGGTGTGGCGGGATGGAAGGGTGAACTCGCCGGCGGCACGTTGACGATGGATCTGGGCGCGGGCAAGCACGACGCCTTCTCGCGCGCGAACATCGCCCCGGCCATCTACTACGAAACGCGCATGCCGGGCATGGTGGCGCGCGTGGGAGGCGAGCGCATTCTCAACGCGGTGTGGAACGAGATGGCGCTCAACCAGGCGCCGTTCCTACAGCGCAGCATCGTCGGCGTTGCGGACGTGACGCTCGGCACCCGGCGCGCGAAGCAGGTGCGCGGCGTCGTGCTCGCCGGCCGCACGAGTTCGCGCGCGATCGCTTCGCGCACGCCGCTGTCGGAGCTGGTGCTTCGCCGCGGACTGATCGAGGATCGCGACCCCTACACTTTTGCGCTGCTCAGCGGCGAGGCGCGCGTGCCGTGGCACCGTTGGTTCGGCAGCATGAACGCGTTCGGGCTGGTGCGCGCCGCGCGCGCGGCGCAGCCGAACATCGATCCCGATGCCGGCGGCCGCGCCATCATCGGCGGGCGGTGGCACCCGTTCCGCGGTGACCTCGGCATCGAGGCCTGGGCAGGCTCCGATGTGGTGGGACCGCGCAGCAGTGAGTTCAGCGGGCTGCGGCTGCCGGGCTATGCGGTCAGCACCGCCGGATTGTTGTTCACGCTCGAGGATGCAGTGATCACGATTCGCTTCCGCGATCTGGAGAACCGTTCGGCGATCGAGCCATGGGAAGACACCTCGACCGTGATCGGCAATCAACAAGGAACTGAAGCACTCGGACCGGGGCGCGAAATCCGTTTCGCCCTGACGCTCAACCTGCGTAACTAGTCACTTTCGAGTCCGCGCTGCACGCGCGGGCTGCGTCGTTCCTCCCGCCCCCCTCAAGAACACGCGCGAGTGATCGAACTGACTCCTGCCGAGCGGCGGGCGGTGTTGCTGCTGACCCTGCTGTTGCTGCTTGGCGCCATCACGGATGGGCTGGGCGACCGCTGGCCCAGAGCGCCCGGAGGCAAGGCGGACTCCCTGCAGGGACAGGCCGCGCCCGCAGCGAGCGACCAGGGGAGCGCCGTCCCACCGGGTAGCGGCGTGCCTTCGGCCGCGATTGCCGCCGGGAATGCGGGCGCCGCGGACTCCAGCGGCCGGCTCGACATCAATCGCGCCACTGCCCGGGAACTCGATGGACTGCCCGGCGTGGGCCCCGTGCTGGCGGCGCGGATTCTCGAGCACCGTGCGCGATACGGTGCATTTCGCGAGCCCAGCGACCTGCAGGCGGTGCGGGGCATTGGCCCCAAGCTGTTCGCCCGCATCGAGGGCCGCATCCGGATCCGGCCCTGAGCCTCATCCGTGAAGGCAACTGCTGACGCCGCAGTGGTCTGGCTTCCCTGAGATCATCGTTTCGGCGAGCCGCTTCGGCCGTGCGATCTGCATCAACCGCACGCACCAACCATGCACTTTTTGCTATCCCCCTGCGGAGCCGCCGCCGATAACGCCCGGGAGAGTGGGCGGCTTAAGGCCTGCTGGCGAATGGTGACGCATGCCCGCGCAGGCGTATTGCGCGGCGTCCATCCGCTTGGTCCCCCAGCCTAAAGGGTTCAACGCGAACCGGAGACACCGCGGAGATCATGGATCATATCTCGGACGACATCCCCCAGCAGTTGCTGGTCGCAGGCCTGATTGACGAGACGGTGCACGTCAAGGCCATGCAGCAGCAGAAGAACCTGGGTGGAACCCTGATGGCGAACCTCATCAAGATCGGTGCGATCACCGATGAGGCGCTGCTGGATTTCCTGTCGCGCCTGTACAGCACGCCGCCGGTCAACCTCAAGGGCTACGAGCCGGATCCCGCGCTCACCAAGCTGATTCCGGGCGACGTGGCGACGAAGTTCCAGGCGCTGCCGCTCGCGCGCGCGGGCCGCAAGCTGATCGTCGCGATGTCGAACCCGACCAACGTGTTCGCCATCGACGACATCAAGTTCATCACCGGCTTCGACGTCGAACCGCAGGTCGCCACCGAGACGCAGCTCAAGCGCGCCCTCGATCGAGCCTACGACTCGGCCAACACCATGGCCGACGTGATGAAGGGCATGGAGGACGACCTCGCGATCATCGAGGACGACGACACCGCCGAGGCCGAAGCCGGCGAGGCGATGTCGGATGAAGCCCCGATCGTCAAGCTGGTCAATTCGCTGATCGCGGATGCCGTGCGCAAGGGGGCCTCCGATATTCATGTCGAGCCCTACGAGAAGACGTTGCGCGTGCGTTTCCGCATCGATGGCGTCATGCAGGAAATGATGTCGCCGCCGTTCAAGTTCAAGCTTGCGATCATCTCGCGCCTGAAGATCATGGCCGAACTGGACATCGCCGAGCGCCGCGTGCCGCAGGACGGCCGCATCCGTCTCAAGGTGCTCAACCGCACCATCGATTTGCGTGTCTCGTCACTGCCCACGATCTTCGGCGAGAAGATCGTGATGCGCGTGCTCGACAAGAGCAACCTGAACATCGACCTCGAGAAGCTGGGCTTCGAGCCGCGCGCCATGAAGGAATTCACCAGCGCGATCGCCAGTCCCTACGGCATGGTGCTGGTCACGGGCCCGACCGGCTCGGGTAAGACCACCACGCTCTACTCGGCGCTGTCGCGGGTGAACACGCCCGAGGTCAACGTCATGACCGCTGAGGATCCCGTCGAGTACAACCTCGACGGCATCAACCAGGTGCTGGTCCACGAAGACATCGGGCTGACCTTCGCGGCCGCACTCAAAGCGTTCCTGCGGCAGGATCCCAACATCATCATGGTCGGCGAAGTCCGTGATCTCGAAACCGGATCGATCGCCGTCAAGGCCGCGCTCACGGGGCACCTCGTGCTCTCGACCCTGCACACCAACGACGCGCCTAGCGCGATCGGCCGGTTGATCGACATGGGGGTCGAGCCGTTCCTCGTGGCCTCCTCGGTGAACCTGATTCTCGCGCAGCGGTTGTTGCGCCGTATCTGCGTGAACTGCAAGCGCAAGATCACGCTGCCCGATGAAGGGCTCGACGAATTGCAGCTCGATCACGCGGAAGCCGCCGGCGCGAACATCAGCGATGGGCAGGGTTGCGTGGATTGCAACGGTACCGGCTATCGCGGACGGCTCGGGATTTACGAGGTGATGAACATCAGCCCGAAGATTCGCGAGTTGATTCTCGAGCGCGCGCCCGCAAGCGAAATCAAGCGTGCGGCGATCGAGAACGGCATGTTGACGCTGCGCCGGGACGCGCTCGAGAAGCTTAAGCGCGGCTTCACCACGGCGGAAGAGATTCTCAAAGAGACGGCGTCGGACTGAGGCGTAGCACTACCTTAACGAGGAGATGCGGTTCGTGATCACCCTGCGAGATCTGTTGGAGCAAATGGTCGCCAAGAAGGCGTCCGACTTGCACATCACGGCCGGCGTGCCCCCCGAGTTTCGCATCGACGGGGTGATGGTGCCGGGCGATGTGGAACCGCTGACTCCGGAAACCACGGCCCAGCTGGCGTACAGCATGTTGTCCGACGAGCAGCGTAAGCGCTTCGAGATGACCAAGGAGCTGGACTTGTCCTTCGGCATCAAGGGTGTCTCGCGCTTCCGCGCCAATGTGTTTCTGCAGCGCGGCTGCATCGCCGCGGCGATCCGCCAGATCCCGTTCGAGATCCGGCCGTTCGAATCGCTCGGCCTGCCGCCGGTGGTCAAGGACTTCTGCACCCGCCAGAAGGGGCTGGTGCTGGTGTGCGGTCCGACCGGCTCGGGCAAGTCCACGACGCTGGCGGCGATGATCGATCACATCAATGCGACGCGCCAGGGTCACATCATGACGATCGAGGACCCGATCGAGTACATGCACCACCACCGTAAGTGTGTGGTGAACCAGCGCGAAGTGGGGTCGGACACCAACTCGTTTGCGAGCGCGCTCAAGTACGTGCTGCGCCAGGACCCGGACGTCGTGCTGGTCGGTGAAATGCGCGATCTCGAGACGATCGAGACGGCGCTCAACATCGCCGACACGGCTCACCTGGTGTTCGCCACGCTGCACACGAACTCCAGCTACGAAGCGGTCAGCCGCATCGTGGATGTGTTCCCGCCGGAGCAGCAGCGGCAGGTGCAAGTCCAGCTTGCGTTCTCGCTGGTCGGCATCATGACGCAGCAGCTGATCCCCAAGAGCCATGGGCCGGGCCGTTGCATGGCGACCGAAGTGCTGGTGGTGACACCGGCCATCCGCGCAGTCATCCGCGAGGGCAAGACGCACCAGATCTACAGCCTCATGCAGGCAGGACAGAAGCACGGAAACCAGACGATGAATCAGGCGCTGCTCCAGTGCATCCAGGATCGCAGCCTGACCGCGGAGCACGCCATGGAACACTCGACGGACCCGTTGGAGCTCGAATC
>JANLOX010000175.1:0-10376 GCA_031366795.1 Candidatus Eiseniibacteriota bacterium
GAGATTGCGCATGGGCCGCTGGACCTGCGGAAACAGGATGGGGTTAGCCACGATCGCCTCGGATCGCCGTGCGCATCAGCGAGTAGGCGTCACGCAGCAGCTTCGCGTCGGCTTCATAGCGCAGCTGCGTGTCGGCAAGCGAGGTCATGTCGCGCTGCAGATCGGCTTCCTGCTGCGCCTTCGCGGCCTCCGACTGGAGCTTGTCCCCGAAGGCCGGATTCGCGGCCGAGCTGAGCCGTCCCGCCACGCGGTCGGCGATCACGCGATGCGTCGCACTCGTTTCCTCGAGTCCGCCGCGCAGCATGCTGCTCAGCGCATTGGGACCGAACAGTGATCGAATCATCGAATCCTCCCTCCGTGGATGTCGCCACCTGCGGTTCAGCAAGACGCATACCCAGCAGGTCATTTGTTCCAGCGGCGCTTCCGTGCAGCGAACCAACCGTCACATTGACAGCAACATGCAGTCGCGAATCCTGCTGCTCGTCTGCATGCCGAGAACGGTCATCCCGGCAGTGGCGGCAGGGATTGCCGCCGGTGAAGCGGCCAAAAATTCCCCTGTGCCGCGCATTCCCGTCCGTATCGCATCACGCCGCGAGCCGCGTGGGCCCGTTCAACTTGTTGCGCAACGTGCGCTCGCTGATGCCCAGCAGCCGTGCCGCGCGCGAGCGATGCCCGCTCGTTGCGGCCAACGCGCGCTGGATCGCCGCGCGTTCCAGGCAATCGAGATCGAGCGTCTCGTCGAAGGCCGGCAAGCCTGCGCCGCGCGATACGCTCGAGCGGTTACCCGCCACCGCGGTGAGCGTCGCGTGGGGTGCTGCCGTGGCAGCGCCCATGGCAGCCCGTTCGCGGCTCAACGGCTCGGCCGCGGCGTCGAGGCAGAAGTCCTCGAGCGCAAGCGACTCGCCGCGCCCGAAGATCACCGCGCGCTGCACGGCATTGGCGAGCTCCCGCACGTTGCCGGGCCACGCGTAGCCCTGAAGTGCTGCCATCACCTCCGCGGGTACTTCGCGCACCGCATGCCCCGACTCGAGAGCCGCGCCGCGCACGAAGTGATCAACCAGCGGCGCAATGTCCTCGGGCCGCTCGCGCAGTGTGGGCGTGCGCAGCGAGATGACGTTGACGCGATAGTAGAGGTCGCTGCGGAAGCGCCCGGCCTGGGTCTCGACGCGCAGGTCGTGATTGGTGGTGACGATGATGCGGGCATCGATGGCGATCGGCCTGTTCCCGCCGACGCGTTCGATCTCGCGCTCCTGGATGGCCCGCAGCAGCTTGGCCTGCAGGTCGAGTCGCATCTCGGAAATTTCGTCGAGCAGCAATGTGCCGCCCTGGGCGCGCTCGAACGCCCCGGCCGCCCGGTTCGTCGCCCCCGTGAAGGCGCCGCGTTCATGGCCGAACAGCGTGCTTTCGACGAGGCCTTCGGGCAGGGCCGCGCAATTCACGGTCACGAAGGGGCCGTTGCTGCGTGGGCTGCGCTCGTGAATGGCCCGCGCGATGAGTTCCTTGCCGGTGCCGGATTCGCCTTCGAGCATCACCACCGCGCGTGAAGAGGCGACGAGGGTGACGCGCGACAGCAATTCGCGCAGCGCCCGGCTGCGGCCCACGATGGGCCGCGTCAGCGTGGCGGAGGGTTCGTCGTGGGGGCCGGCAGGCGCGGCTTCGGGGCTCGTCGCCTCGCGCAGCACGCGAGCGAGTGCAGCCGTGTCGATCGGGCGCGCCACGACATCGGTGGCGCCGTGACGCATGGCGAGCACCGCGCGCTCGACCGAGGCATCCGAGGGCACCCAGAGAATGGGGAGTTGCGGGTGGGCGATGCGCACGCGGCGAATGCCCTCGAAGCCTGGGCCCTCGCCGAGCCGGTCGCCCAGCACGACGACGGCGACCTCGGTGTTCTCGACCAACGTCAGCGCTTCGCTGATGCTGGCCACGAGCCGTACTTCGCAGCCCAGCCGCTGCAGCGCATCTTCAATGACCGCCGCCACCGCGGGTTCGCGTTCGACGCACACCACCGGGATCATCGTCATACGTTCCAAGAAGACTCCGTTCTGCCCAGGCGCAAAGCAATCCAGCGCGGATCGCGGCGGGCGCCCCAAGGGAAGCTGGCGAACACCCTAGGATTCAGGCGCCAGACACGGTCTCGGCAAGAACTGCCGCAGGCTTAAGCGGAAATTCGTGCCTGCGGCAAGAGCCGCCGCTCGCCCACGCGAAACGCGCCGGTCAAAAGCTTCCGGGCTCAAGCAATCGGGGGTCCCCGCCGATCCTCCCCTGTGTCCGGTCGCTCGTATCCGCTCACGCGTTACGGAGGGGTTCATGCGCATCACCAATTCCATGCTCGTCCAGAACGCGCTGCGAGGGATGCGCGCGCGGCTCGGTGACCTGTCGCAGGCGCAGTCGCGCGCGACCACGCTGCGCAGGCTGAACGCGATGTCGGACGATCCGGTATCGGGGGCGGAGCTCTCGCGCATCGACTCCACACTGCGCGATGTCGCGCAGTACCGCCGCAACGCCACCTCGGCGCGCACGCGACTGTCGGTCGAGGACACCGTGTTGACCTCGATGCGCAAGCTGGTCTCGCAGGCCCGCACGCTCGCCACGAGCGTCGCCGCACTCGCGGACGTCGATCCGGCGCGCCAGCGGGCGTTGCAGCAGTTGGGCGATGTCCAGGAGCAGCTCGTGGCGCTGGGCAACACGAAGATCGGCGGCGAGTACCTGTTTGGGGGCGCCAAGACGGCCACACCGCCATTCCTCAGCGACGGCACCTACATGGGCGACTCGACGGTGCGCTCGGTGCAACTCGACCAGGGCGTCTCCATCGAGACCGTGCACGCGGGGGATCACAGCATCGGCGGCGCGCTGCTGTCGTTGACGACGTTGCACCAGAGTGTGGCGACCGAGACCGAGGCGCAGATCACGGCGTCGGTCAGCAACCTGCGAGCGTACGAGGACCAGTTGCTGTCGGACCAGGCCGAAGTGGGATCCAGGCTGCAGGTGATCGCGGAAGCCGATACCCGGCTCGTGCAGACGAACAGCTCCACGCTGGATCGACGCGACGCGCTCGATGCCGTCGACCCGGCGGAAGCCCTGGTCACCGTGCAGTCGGCGCAGACCGCGCTCCAGCGTGCCTACGCCGTCGTGGGCCGCGTGATGCAGACGAACCTGCTCGACTACTTGAAGTAACGCAGCGCCTCGCCTCCAGCCCCCCTCCGCGCCACCGGACTGCACTACGCAGCGTCGCCGATGCATCGCGCACTGCTTTGTGCCGCAGCGAATTCCCCCGCTCAAGTTCCACGCCGACCCTCCGAAGCTACAGGTCACGGGCCCAATGCAGCCCGTCCGGGTAGAACGCCCGGGATCCAATCCTTTATCCCCAGAAAGGGGTTTCTCACATGAATGACATCACCCTGTCGGGCGCAATGCGTTCGGACCTCGTCCAGTTGCAGCTCGTTACCGCGCTGCAGTCCCGCACCACCGAGCGTCTGGCCACCGGCAAGCGCGTCAACAGCGCGACCGATGATCCGTCGGCATACTTTGCCGCGCAGGATCACCTGAGCCATGCCAACGACCTGGCTTCACGCAAGTCGGATATGGGCGAAGCGCTCAAGGGCATCGCCGCTGCGAACGCGGGTATCACGGCGATCACGTCGCTGATCCAGCAGGCCAAGGGTCTTGTGACCTCGGCCCGCAGCTCCAACACGGCTGCTCGCGCCACGCTGGCGACGCAGTTCACGGCGCTTCGTACGCAGATCGACGATCTCGCAGGCGACGCCGGCTACAAGGGCAAGAACTTCCTCTCCAGCGACACGCTGGCGGTGTCGTTCAACGAAGACTCTTCGTCGAACCTGACGATCACCGGCTTCGATGCCTCGACCGGTTCGGCTGGACTCAACATCGGCGCTGCCGCCGGTAACTGGGCCGCCAACTCCAACCTGGACACCGCGAACACCAGCCTCGATGCGGCGTTGGTCACGCTGCGGTCGAAGGCGGCGACGCTGGGCTCCAACACGAGCGTGATCAGCTCGCGCAACGACTTCATCACTTCGATGGTGAACAATCTGAACGCGGGTGCCAATGACCTGACGTCGGCTGATCCCAACGAGGAAAGCGCGAACATGCTGGCGCTGCAGACGCGTCAGCAGCTGGGCATCGCCACGCTGGGTCTTGCGAACACGTCGCAGCAGGCCATCCTCCGTCTTTTCTAGGCAGCGGAGGGGAAGCGGCGGCGGGCTACCCGGGTAACTCCGGGTCGCCGCCGCCAGGCTCCGCGAATTCGTTCTCCATGGGGCGGGCCGCTTAGGCCCGCCCTGCGGATCTCACGGATGAGAACCTCACGAATTCTGGAATGGAAGGGACCCATGGCATTTCGACTGACTCTCAAGCCGCGCGAGCGTGCCGTGATTTCCGGAGCGGTGATCCGCAATGGCAATCATCGCACGGTGCTGCTGGTGGAAAACGAAGTGCCGATCCTTCGCGAGGGGGACATCTTGTCCCCTCGCGAAGTTCATACGCCGAGCGATCGGGTCGTACTCGCGATTCAGCTCATGTACCTGGCACCCGAGGAGCGGGAGAAGGTGCGCGAGACGTACGACGAGTTGGTCGCGGACCTTCGCGCCGCGGCACCCAGTCTGGCTCGGGATCTGGAAATCGTGAACGAGCATGTACTCGCCGGCCGTTACTACCAAGCGTTGCGCGCCGCGCGTCAGCTTCGTCAGGATGAACGGAGGCTTTTCAACCATGTTCGCTAGCGCACGCCAGACTTATGAAGCCGCAACCAAGACGTCGATCTCCAGCCGTGAACTCGAAGCGCGCGCCCTGTCCAAGGCCGCCCAGCTGCTCCATGATTGCGCGCAGCAGTGGGCCGCCCCGGGACGCGCCGCGCGGCTGGATGAGGCGATCCGCTTCAACCAGCGGCTGTGGTCGGTGTTCCAGGCCGAGCTGGTGAGCCCGGCCCATGAGCTGCCGCTCGAGCTGCGCATCAACCTGTTGCGCCTGAGCCAATTCATCGACAAGCGCTCGTTCGAGGTGCTGGCCGAGCCGTCGCCGGACAAGCTGAAGGCGCTGATCGACCTGAACCGCAACATCGCCGAGGGCTTGCGGATGGAGCCGGCGACGGTTCCGGCGCGTTAGCCCGTGACCCATGTAATGCCGGCCGCGGGGCGGATTGAGTCGTTTCACCCAACGGGCTCAAGTCCTGGAACAACCCGCCGATACTCAAGGGGGCAGGAGCCGGCCATCGTGACACCGCAGCTGCCGCAGGATGCGGCGGATTCT
The DNA here is from genome assembly GCA_031366795.1 of Candidatus Eiseniibacteriota bacterium. GTDB lineage: Bacteria > Eisenbacteria > RBG-16-71-46 > RBG-16-71-46 > RBG-16-71-46 > JANLWK01. The sequence goes on from JANLOX010000175.1 coordinate 5,266, forward strand.
GCCGGTGGCGGCAGCACTCGCGAGTGGGGGAAGCGTGGATATTCGATCGACACCTTCGGGATACACGCCCAAGCCGGCAGCGGGGCGGCCGCGCGCGACAAACGCGGACACCGCGAACCATCAGGGCGTGGCCCCGCAGCTGCCGTCCGAGGATTCGCGCACGGATCGCGTCGAGTTGTCGGCTGCCGCCCGGGAACTCCAGGCGCAGCTCGAGCAGCCCTCGAGTGCCGCGGGCCTGACGCCGGCGCGCATGCAGCAACTCTCCCAGCGCATGAGCAGCGGGTACTACGACCGCGCCGACACCGTCGAGCGGATCCTCGCCCGCGTGATCACCAGCGGCCAGGCCGGAGCCCCGAGAGAGTAGTTCGATGAGGGCGCTCGTGGCGGACAGTTCCGCCACCACGCGGCGTGTGCTGATCCGGGCACTGCGAGTTGTCGGGGTGCGCGACGTCATGGAGTTCGCCGATTCGCGCAGCGCTACGCCCGCACTGGCCGGCAGTCCCGAGCTGGTGGTGGTTGAGTGGCGGCTCACCGACGATGACGCGCTGGCGCTCGTCACCGACCTGCGCGCCCGCGAGAATGGCGGGTCAGGGCGCGTGCTGGTGCTGTCCGAGCGGAGCCGGCGCGACGACATCGAGCGCATGGCGGCGCTGGGTATCCAGGGCTACCTGCTCAAGCCGTTCGAGACTCGCGTGTTGATCGAGCAACTCTCCGCGGTGATGGAAGCCCCGATGCCCGAGGCCGAAACGGACGCGGGAGCCGGCGAGGACGCCGCCGCGGCTTGACGTCGCGGCGTTGCGCGCTTCGGCGCGATCGGGCAGCATCGCCGCGATGCTCCGCCTGCCGGCCCACTCATGACCCCGGACGCTCCGGCTCCGGATGAACACTCGTTCGAGGCGCTGCTCGCCTCGGTCATGGACCGCGCCTACTCGCTCGCCTCCCACCTGACGCATGACCGCGACGACGCCGCGGACATCGTGCAGACGGCGGCGCTCCAGGCGTTTCGCGCATTCCACCAGTACCAGCCCGGGACGAACTTCCGCGCCTGGTTCCTGCGCATCCTAACCAACTGCTTCCTCGCGCAGTACCGCATGACCAAGCGCCGGCCGCGGCCCACCGCGATCGAGGATGTCGAACCGCTGGTGCTCTACGACCGCGCCGCCGAGCTGGGCCTGCTCACGCAGAGCCCCGATCCGGCGGCGCGCGTGCTCGAGAATCTCGGGGTTGCGGACATCCAGGCCGCGATCCATGCGCTGCCCGATGACTTCCGGCTCACCTGCGCGCTGTATTTCGTAGAGCAGCTGTCGTACCAGGAGATCGCGGAAGTGACGGAGGTCGCCCTGGGAACGGTGCGCTCGCGACTCCATCGTGGCCGCCGACTATTGCAGCGCGAATTGTGGACGCGCGCGCGTGCGCACGGCATCGTCGGCGGGCAGGAGCCCGGGGAGTCCAGGCCATGAGGGGCAGGTGCTTGCGACAAACGGCGAGGCGGCTTGCAAAGCCTTGGGATCGACGGGAACTTTCCAGAACAACCCTTACATTAGAAAGAGCGCATGCCGTCACCGACGCCATTTGATTGCGCCGAGGCGTTTGCGCGCCTCGACGACTACCTCGATCGCGAACTCGCTCCGGACGAGATGGAGCGCGTGCGCGAACATCTCGAGGTGTGCGCCATCTGCGCCGCGGAGTTCCGCTTCGAGGCGCGCGTGATCGAGGTGCTGAAGAGCCGCATCGGGAGCCTGCGCGCCCCTGATGAATTGCGCGCGCGTGTGGAGCAGGCGGTGGCGCGGGCGCGCGCCGAGGATGCGCCGCCCCGCAGCCCCGCGGCGTGAGCCGGGTACCTTTGGCCCGCGCATGGACGCAGGCGCACCGCGACCCGACGGCCGAGTGGCTCGAGACGGACGGGCTCGGCGGGTTCGCGAGCGGCTGCGCGAGCGGCATCCGCACCCGGCGCTACCACGCGCTGTTGCTCGCAGCGCTGACTCCGCCGACCGGGCGGCACGTGCTCGTCAATGACGTGGATGTCACTGTCGAGACCGCGCGCGGGGCATCGCCGTTGAGCTCGCATCGTTACGCGGGCGATGTCGTTTATCCCGATGGCGCTTCGCGAATCGATGCGTTCTCGCATGAGCCTTGGCCGTGTTGGCGTTGCCGTCTAGAGGGTGGCGCGTTTGTCGTATATGAAGTCATGGTGCCGCACCACGGCGCGGGCGTTTTGCTGCGCTGGACGTTGGTGAGCGACACGGTCGCGGCGACGTTGCCCGCGGCAACGCTGCGTGTGCGGCCGTTCCTCTCCGTGCGCGACGCTCACGTGCTGACCACCCGCAGCGACGCGTTCAAGTTCGACGCCGAACTCAACGCGGGGCGCGTGGCATGGCTGCCCTATCCCGCGCTGCCGGTGATCGCCGCCTATTCGAATGGGACCTATACGCACGCGCCCGACTGGTACCGGCAGTTCCTCTACACCGAGGAGCGTTTACGCGGACTCGACGACACCGAAGACCTCGCAGCACCCGGAGTGTTCTCGTTCGAGCTGACGAGGGGACCTGCGATTCTCGCACTCGTCGCGGAGGGCGCCACGCTCGATAGCGCGCCGTTCGACCGCCTGCGCGCCGCGGCCGCCGACACCACCTCGCGCCGCGACGCGCGCATCAAGGCCGCCGCGGTCGCACTCGGGGCGAGCGAGCAGACGCGGCGTTCACGTTTTCCCAGCCCACTGCACCGCGCCGCCGACGCCTACATTGTGCACCGCAACAGCGGGCTCACGGTGATCGCTGGCTACCCGTGGTTCACGGACTGGGGCCGCGACACCTTCATCGCTCTGCGCGGCCTGTGCTTCGCCGGTGGGCGGCTCGATGCCGCGGGCGCCATTCTCGAGGAGTGGGCCGCCACGGTTTCCGAGGGCATGGTGCCCAATCGCTTCATCGACGACGGCGATGTCGCCGAGTTCAACTCGGTCGATGCCTCGCTGTGGTACGCCATCGCCGCGATGGAGTATCTCGACCACATGAAACGCCGGCGCCGTCACGTGGCAGACCCCCTCGCCACCGCGCTGCGCCAGGCCGTCGAGGCGATCCTCGATGGCTACACGCGCGGTACGCGCTACGGCATTCGGCTCGATGACGACGGCCTGATCGCCGCAGGACAGCCCGGAGCGCAGCTGACCTGGATGGACGCGAAGGTGGGCGACTGGGTGGTGACACCGCGCACGGGCAAGCCCGTCGAGATCCAGGCGCTGTGGCTCAACGCCCTCAAGCTGGCGCAGCGCTACTCCGATCGCTGGGAGGCCTCGCGACTCAAGGGGCAGCAGTCGTTCGGCGAGCGCTTCTGGAATCCCGCGACGGGCGGCCTGTTCGATGTCGTCGATGTCGATCACATCGCCGGCACCGCGGACGGAACGATCCGGCCCAACATGTTGTTCGCCATCGGCGGCCTGCCCGAATCACTCATTGAAGGAGCGCGGGCGCGCAGTGTCGTGGACCTCGCCGAGCAGGAATTGTGGACGCCGATGGGGCCGCGGTCCCTGGCACCCAGCGATCCGCGATTCTGCCCCGTGCACACCGGCCCGCCGCTGCAACGCGATGGCGCCTACCACCAGGGCACCGTGTGGCCATGGCTCGCCGGCCCATTCGTTGAAGCCTGGCTGCGCGTGCACGGGACAACGCCCGAGACCCAGCGCGAGGCGCGGGAGCGATTCGTAGCCCCACTGCTGGCGCACCTCGAGCAGGCGGGGCTGGGGCATGTTTCGGAGATCGCCGATGGGGCATCGCCGCACACGCCCAAGGGATGCCCATTCCAGGCGTGGTCGGTGGGGGAGTTGCTGCGGCTCGTGGATCTGTGCGGGGAATAATGGATCTGTGCGGGGAATAATGCGGCGGGATGTCGTAGGGTGGTGCCGTCGAGCAAGCTGCGGGCCCGCTCCGCGACGGAGACCGCAACCCTATGGTCCGCTTCACGTTCCCCCGGATATTGTCATAATCGGCACCGCACCGCCCAACCAATCAGCCGCTCACGAGGTCCAACTCTTCGCATGGAGCACTCGCGCCCCGGAGTGAGCCCCTCTCAGGGCCCGGAGCCTGTCCAGCCTGCTGCTGGACATGCCGGGGATGTTGCTCGTGCCGCGAATGGGGACGCACAGGCCTATCGCCGTGTGTACGAGGCCCACGTCGGGCGGATCCACAGCCTGGCGCGGCGCATGATCGGTCCCGATCTGGCGGACGAGGCAACACAGGATGTGTTCGTGCGGGCGTGGCAAAAACTCAGTTCCTTCCGGGGCGAATCGGCCTTCGGGACGTGGTTGTACCGGCTGGCGATCAACCTGCTGCTGTCGCGCAGGGCGCAGCTGGCGAAGTTGCGGGGACGGGAAGTGTCGGATGACGAACTGGTGGCGCTGCAACCGGACAGGCCGCGGCCGGGCGATCTGAGTCTTGACTTCGAGACGGCGATTTCGGGGTTGCCGGAGGGCGCGCGGCAGGTGTTCGTGATGCACGATATCGAGGGCTACAAGCACGAAGAGATTGGCGCGATGCTGGGCGTCACGACCGGCACGTCGAAGGCCCAGCTGCACCGGGCGCGCATGTTGTTGCGACGCGTGTTGAGCAAGGGATGAACGGAGGACGAGCGTGAGCGAGGCGATCGAACACCCGGAACTCGAGCTGTCGTCGTATCTCGACGGCGAACTCGACTCAGGCGCGCGAGGGCGGCTCGAGGCGCATCTCGAGAGCTGTGGCGCATGCAGCGCGCTGCTGGCCGAGTTGCGTGGCCTCGTGACGTTCGCGCAGTCGCTCGAGGACCGCGCTCCCGCGGCCGACTTGTGGGGCGGTATCGAAGCGCGCATCGCGGCGCCGGCTGTAGCATCCCCGCTGGTGCTGCACCCGGTGGCGCGCGCGCGCGCGATGGCGCTGCGCTTCAGCTTCTCGTTCCCGCAGCTCGCCGCGGCGGCGATGTTCGTGGCGCTGTTGTCGGGCGGCACCGTTTGGTGGATGGGCAGGTCGATGTCGCACGGCACCTCGCCCGCGGCGGGCATGGCCGCCAGCAGCAGTACGGCAAATAGTGGTGCGGCCAGCACGGGCAGCGGCACCAGCGATGCCAGCACGGCCGACTTCGAGATT
>JANLOX010000193.1:0-2114 GCA_031366795.1 Candidatus Eiseniibacteriota bacterium
CCCGCTTCGGCATGCAGGATGGCGAATCGCGCTTCGGGCTTCGGGCCCGCGCGGCGCAGCACTTCGCGCAGCGATACGCCTTCCCACAGATTGTCGTAGCGGCTCCAACGCGTGACGCAGTGAATGTCGCTGTGCACGTGAACTCGCGGCAGGCTCTTGAACTCCGCCCACGTCCATCGCTGCGGATTCGCGATCGCGCCCGTGACCTTCAAGTCCCAGGTGTTGAGATCGACGCTCGGCACCGAGCCGTGTTGGAGCACCGGCCACTTGTCCGTCTGAACCTGGCCCGGCGGGAGTCGCGGCTCCTGCTTTGGGCTTTCGATGGTATCGGCAGGCCGGTCGAGCGAATCCATGGCTTCTCCTGCGGCACAGGGGCTGGGTGCGGTGCGGCGCGAACTCGTGGGCACGGACATCATACCTAATGACGTGAAACGGCCGGCGGTTCCCGCGTGCGGGGGATTTGACCCAGCGGCACGTGCGGCGTTACGGCTTCAGCATGCGCGCCACGATCCACTCCCGCATCGCCTTGAGCGCCGCGGGCGAGAATGTCTCCTCGATCTTGCCGTACTCGGCCGGTGAGCCGGTCGTGGAATTCTGGAACAGGTGATTGAGGCCCGGCAGCTCGTGCGTCTCGAAGTCGCGGTTGCCTCCCGCCTTCAGGGCCTTCTGGATCTCGGGCAGGTTCTGCCGCGGCGGCACCTGCAGGTCCACGCTGCCGTTGAGCGCCAGCACCGGGCACTTCACCTGGCGCAGCGCGGGACGCGGGTCGTAGTCGATGAAGAACCGGAACCACGGCGAGCGCGCCACGGCGACCGCCTGCGACAACTGGCTCTCCGCTTTTGATGAATCGATGCCCTCCCCGCGGAAGATCGCACGCATCCGCGACACCAGCGTGAGGCTGTCGAGCTTCAGCGGCATCAGCGCGAACGACTTGTGCTGCAGCCGCCGCTGCTCCGCTAGTTCTTTGTCGCCGACACCCATGGCGCGCCCGATCGCTTCACCCTGCGCATCGAGGATATCCCTGCCGGGAACGCCCGGACCCGCGAGCATGACGATGAAGGCGATGCTCTGGGGCGATCGCGCGGCCGCCAGCGGCGCGATCAGACCGCCTTCGCTGTGGCCGATCAGGCCGATGCGCCGCGCATCGATATCCTTGCGCGCCGCGAGAAACTTTACCCCCGCCAGCACGTCGGCAGTGAAGTCTTCGCTCGTCGCATTACCTGCGTTGCCGGTCGAGCCCGCCACACCGCGATCGTCCACACGCAGCACCGCGATGCCGGCGCGCGTCAGGTCGTCGGCAATGATCCAGAACGGGCGGTGGCCGAACACCAGCTCGTCGCGATTCTCAGGCCCCGAACCGGTGATCAACAGCGCGCATGGGAAGGGACCATCGCCCTGCGGCTTGGTCAGCGTGCCGGCAAGCGAAACATCCTCTGCGCCGCCCGGGTAGCGCACTTCCTCCACCGCATAGGGATACGGCGGCCGCGGTTCCTGCGGGCGGCGTGACGGTTCGATCGAATCGATTCGCGCGATCGTCAGCGGCAACAGCTGACCACTCTGGTGCCATTCGCCCTCGATCGATGCGCCGTCTGCGGCCATTCGTCCGACGTATGACGCGCCGAGCTTGGAGAGGTCGAGCCGCAGCGTGTCATTGGCGAACGTGGTCGCACTCACCGGCAGCCCGAGTGCCCCTTGATCGGGGCTGTCGACCTTCGAGATGAGCGCGCCCGCCGAATCGGCATCGACGTGAACGATGATGCGCAAGGTGGACTGGATCTTCCCCTCCCACAAACCGCGCGGGTCGTGCGGCACGCCGGTCGCGGCAGACGCAACCGAAGCGCACATGTTCACCACCAGCCACGCCGTCGCCATAAATACGCGCCGCGACGCCGCGCTGCTCGCCCCGCTCATCATCCAACACTCCCTTCGCAGGCGCTGCCTAAGCCTAGAGCCATCGCTTCAGCCACGCATGAACCTCGCGGAACCACAGCAGCGAGTTGTGCGCCTTCAACACCCAGTGGTTCTCGTCAGGGAAGTACACGAGCCGCGCCGGAACTCCCTTGGCCTTGAGCATGCCGTAGATCTCGAGCCCGTGGCCGACGGGGACGCGATAG
>JANLOX010000262.1:0-3428 GCA_031366795.1 Candidatus Eiseniibacteriota bacterium
CGCCGCGCGATTTCAGCGCGTGAGATGCGGTGCTCGTGCCAGATCAGGCGAAGCACTGACTGTTCCAGCGCGCTCGGGCGCGAAGTGTCCACGCGCCTCGCGCCATTTACCGGGTGATCGATCTGCGTCATCTGGAAGTCACTCCCATACGCCTAAGCTCAAAGGACGCGGCCACCTTATTTATGAAAGTAGACGTTGTCCACGAGCACGATCGGCGTGTCGCTCGACGACAGTATGAGCTGCGCGATGTGGGCGCGGCCCGTGAGGCCGGTGAAGCTATCGAGTGGGAGCTCCAGTGAGGTCCATGCCCCCGGCGCAAACGCCGGCGTCGACGTGGCATTGAACGTCAGCTCATACTGCGTGTCGTTGCCGCCGCCGAACACACCGTCGGCGCCGAAGTCGACCAGCTTGACGCGGAGCACGCTGCCCGAGGACGCCCATACATCCATGTGGAACGTGGTCATCGTCGTGGCGTCGACCTCGTTGGTCTTGAACTCGACACCGACGTAGCCGAGGTTGAGCTTCTTGTAGAGCTTGGTGGCATTGCCGGCGATGCTGAAGTCCTCGACCGTGATGCCCGCGCTGCCGAACTTCGCCCACGAGTCCACGGCGATGTTGGGGTAGGCGTTGCTGAACAGCGAGATCACGTCCGCGGTGGGCACGCTGGGCGTGGGCGCCGGGCCGACTGGCGGCAGCGCCGCGGTGACCGTCACGCTGCCCGTGGCGTCAACCGCGCCCAGCTTCGCCGAGACCGTCGCCGAGCCTTCACCCAGCACGCGCACGATGTTGTTGGTGACCCCCGCGACCGCCGGGTCCGACGAGGCGTAGGTGAAGTAACCCGGCATGTGCGTCACCGTCTGGTCGGTGGCGCCGATGGCGAACGTGGTGCGCGTGGCGCCCGCCAGGTCGAGTGTCGAGCCCACGAGCGCCGTCAGCGCCTGCGTGGTCAACAGCGGGCGCGGGTTGGTGATGCTCGCGTCGTTGACGAACTCGACATCGTCGACCCACAGTGTCAGGCCCATGCCGGTCTGCGGTCCCTCGGCGATGAAGAACATCCCTTTCTCGGCCGTCAGCCTTGAGGACAATGGAATGGGGACCAGCACCTGCGTCCACGCCGTGGTGACGGGAATATTGGAACGCTTGGCCTCGAACTTGGAGTTGCCCGTGTTGTCGTTGCCCAGCCCCGCGGTCTCGAGAAGCACCGCCCTGCTGGCCTTCACCCAGAAACTCAGCGCGTTATAGGGGACGAGGCTGCGGGCCTGGCTCACCACGAAGGCGCCACCCGCGTAACCACCCGAAGGATCGCCAGGATTGGGCACCGTGAACTTGAGCGAGGTGGTGCCCGAATGATGCTCGACCGTGTCGAGCGACAACGCATCCAGCTTCGAATTCCCGAACGCCTGGAAGCCGACGTGCGAACCAAACGTATCAGTGAACACGACAGGGTCGATGACCGCCGGCCACGGCTCGGTGGGGGAGTTGCGCGAGCAGCCCGCCAGCGCCGTAACGCCCAGGATCACTGCGAGGCCCACTGCGACTGAGGATCTAAAGGTCATTCCAGATCTCCGGCCTGCGCTGAAGTCGATGCCCGGGAGCGACAAATGCATGGGAGCGAACGTGGGCGATGGGGGACAGGACTGCTTTGTTTGGCGTCCGAACAAAGGATGCCTCCGCCCCGCATCGCTGTCAAGATTCTTACGCTGTACACCACTGTCGTGCCGTCACTTGAGCAAGACCATCCGCCGGCTCTCGGACCCACCGCCCGACACCAGCCGGTAGTAGTAGACGCCCGGGCTTAGCACTCGCCCCTGCGCGTCACGGCCGTCCCAGCGCACCGCGTTGGCGCCCGTCTGCCCGATCCCGCGGAAGCCCATGACGCGCCCGCCCGCGGCGTCGAAGATCGCCAGCTCGTAGGGCGCGCTCGCCCGCGCCTCGAAGCGCAGCTCCGTGCCCGCGCGGAAGGGGTTCGGCACGCTCGTCAGCAGGGGCGTGATGCGCGGTGCGACGCCCGCGGCGTCGACGCCCGCCAACGATCCCGCCTGGTAATAGATGTCGTCCAGCGCGAACTCACACGTTGCGCCATGCTCCTCGAGAATCACGAACTCATAGCTGAGCATGCGCAGGTCGATCGCCGGGCCGCGCAGGTCGCTCACTGGGATCGTGACCTGCCCCCACGCGCCATCACGCACGAGCCCGTACTTGGTCTGGTTCGCGGGCAACTCGACGTAGTACTGGTTGCCCCACGCATCGATTACGCCGATCTTGAAGGTGACGCTCGCGGGGATCTTGATCTTGAACCTCAAGGACCCATCGCCCAGCGCGAACAGGTTCACCGGCTGGCGCGACAGGATGCCGGCGCCGAACCAACCCTTGGCGTTGGTCTTCCACGACAGCACGTTGTCCCCTTCGTAAGGCGGGATCGTGCCGTTGACCAGCGTGCTCTCCCACACGTAGATGTCCGAGCTGACGCCCGGCACGATCGAGGCGTTGGTCGGCGTCGTGTCGGTGTAGAGCCCGAAGCGGCCCTGCTGCGCCGTCGGGACCCCGAGCGTCACTTCACCCTCGCCGTTCCACTGGTAGACGCGCACGTAGTCGAGGTACATCGTGGCCGGCAGCGGCATCGAGACCGGCGCGCCGCTCGCGGGATCGCCCAGGCGATACGAGTCCGTGTAGGCGCCGCCGATCGCCAGGTTCGCGAGCAGGTAGAACGGCTTGGTGAACTCGTCCGAAACGCCGCTCAGCGCGAAGGGGTTCACGTAGAGATCGTGTTCGATCCCGCCATCGACCACGGTGAAGCGCATCGAGCTGTGGTCCCAGTACACGCGGTAGATCAGGAAGCGCCCGGCGAGCGGACTCGCGTAGTTGTAGTAGGGGCGGTCGCTGACGTCCGTCGGATCGTAGGCGAGCCCAGCGGCGCCTGAAGGGTTGCCCGCGTTGACCGCGCCCGCGGAGTAGTAAATCGCGTTGGCCCCCACCATTTGGTTGACGGTGGAGTTGTGCAGACCGTTGCCGCCGTTGTGCGAGTCATGCAGGTCGCGGAACACCTTGCCCGCGCCCATCTCCATCAAGTCCACCTCGCCGCAATTGGGCCACGGCGCCGTCGCGGTGCCCAGCATCCACACGGCCGGCCAGCCGCCCAGGTTGAGGTTCGGCACCAGCACGCGCGCTTCGATCATGCCGTACTTCACGCTGACGAACGACTTGGTCACCACCTTGCCCGAGGTGTAGTTCAGCGGGTTGCCCCACTGATCGACGATCCCCGGACCGCTCTCCTGCTTCGCGACAATGCGCAGCGCCTTGTTGCCCAGCTCGCCCGGCACGTCCGCGATGTCGACGTTCTCGTTCTTGTAGTACTCGAGTTCGCCATTGCCCCAGCCCCAGCTGCCGTTGCCCGTGACCTTCAGCCAGTTGTCGAGATTGTTGAAGTT
>JANLOX010000325.1:0-11134 GCA_031366795.1 Candidatus Eiseniibacteriota bacterium
TGCGGACCAGATTTCCGATTCCGTCCTCGACGCGCTGATCGCGCAGGACAAGTACAGCCGCGTCGCCTGCGAGACGCTGGTGACCACCGGGCTCGCCGTCGTGGCGGGCGAGATCTCCAGCAAGGGCTACGTCGAGATCCCTGAGTTGGTGCGGCGCGTCATCGGCGAGATCGGCTACGACAGCGCCGAGTACGGCTTCGACAGCCACACCTGCGGTGTCGTGGTCACCATCGACAACCTGTCGGGTGACATCGCGATGGGCGTTGATACCGGTGGCGCCGGCGACCAGGGCCTGATGTTCGGCTTCGCCTGCCGCGAGACCCCGCAGTTGATGCCGCTGCCGATCATGCTCGCCCATGCGCTCACGCGCCGGCTGGCAATGGTGCGGCGCAAGGGTTTGATTCCGTACCTGCGCCCGGACGGCAAGTCGCAGGTGACGGTGCAGTACGAAGGCACGCGCCCGGTCAAGGTAGACACCGTTGTCGTCTCGAGCCAGCATGCCGACGGCATCGCGAGCTCGAAGATCCGCCGCGACATCATGAAGCATGTGATCGAGCCGGTGATCCCGAAGCGCTACGTGTCGGGCCGCATGACCTGCCACATCAACCCGACCGGTTCGTTCGTCAAGGGCGGGCCGATGGCCGACACCGGCCTGACGGGCCGTAAGATCATCGTCGATACCTACGGCGGCGTGGGCAGCCACGGCGGTGGCGCGTTCTCGGGCAAGGACCCGACAAAGGTCGACCGCTCGGCCAGCTACGGCGCGCGTTACGTCGCCAAGAACCTCGTGGCGTCGGGCCTGTGTGACCGCGTCGAGGTGCAAATCGCCTATGCCATCGGCGTCGCCGAGCCGGTGAGCGTGATGGTCGACACGAACGGCACGGGCAAGCTCAACGACCGCAAGCTGACGGACCTGGTCCGCAAGCACTTCGACCTGACGCCCAAGGGGCTGATCGAGCACCTCAAGCTGCGCCGTCCGATCTATCGCAAGACCGCTGCCTACGGGCACTTCGGCCGCAACGAGCCGACGTTCACGTGGGAACGCACCGACAAGGCGCGCGAGCTGGCAAAGAACGCGTAGAGAAATACTAAACACTGGCAGGGGCGGGCGGTCAGGGTGAATTCCCTGGTGCTCGCCCCTTTGCCGTACCCGGATTTCGATATACTCTGGGACGACAGAACAGCCCCTCACCGAGGAGACACCCATGGCACCGCACCGCTCATCCATCCTGCTGCGAACCCTCTGCGCCGCGGGCCTGCTCGTGGCACTCGGGAGCATCGCACGGCCTGCACAGGCCGCGCCGGTATTCGGGTTCCGTGAAGACTGGACCGGGACCTCGACCCACGGCTGGTTGGGCGGCGGCGGATCGGGCGTCGTGATCAGCAATCCCGGCACGGGCGGAGTCGATGGCAGCGGTGACGGTTTCCTGCTGCTGTCGCTCGCAAACGCCGGCAATTTCGGCGCGCGTTCTTCGGGATCCGAATACGTCGGCAACTGGTCGCTCGCTGGCATTGAACAGGTGCGTGTGGCAGTCAACGATGTCGGCGCAACCGACGCGCTCGAGCTGCATTTCTGTATCGGCAATACGTCGAACTTCTGGCAGTACAACCAGGGCTTCATTCCCCCGAATGGCGTGTGGAAGGACTACGTGATCGGACTGAGCGACCCGAACCAGTTCACCCAAATCATCGGCTCGGGCAGCTTCGCGCAGGCGCTGCAGTCCACGGACCGCATCCTGATCCGCCACGACTTGGCGCCGTTCGTGCAGAACCCGGATCCGGGGGTGGGCGACTTCGGCATCGACCGGCTGATCCTCACCGCGGTCGCGACGCCGGCGCGTCAGTCGACCTGGGGCAAGATCAAATCGCTGTACCGGTAGCGGCCCAACGGCAGGGCACCGCACCGGGCGCCACCCGCGCTGCTACACGGTGGGCGCTCGAAGCCGGCGGTAGCGCCGCGCTGGAGCCATCGCGGGCGTCCACTCGGGGCCGTGGACCGGGTCGATCACGGTCAGGAACGCGAATCGCCGCATTCCGGCATCCGTGCTGAGCAATTCGCGAACGCCCTGTTCGCGCAGCACCGCCGCCAACTCGAAGCCGGGAGCGGGCGCCTCGCCGCGGGCATGCGCCCCCAGCAGCTCCGCGAGGATCACGGCGTGGCGCTCGCCGGGGCCGATCGCCATGACCGCCGGGCTCGCCAGCAGCGCCTCGACAAACCCCAGGGCATCGGAGGGGGCCAGCGGACGCGGGGCGGCGTGCGGCCGGGTGACTATGCGCACGAATTCGTCGACGACCGGCCAGGCCAGCAGCCACGGCACGTCGCCATTGGCGAGCGCATCGAGCACGCTGGCCGCCCGCGCGTGCTCGCGCGCGTAGCGGTTGACCGCATACGCGAGGATGCTGGTGTCGACGGCGATCACCGGCTGCCCTTCGAGGGGTCGCGGGGTTCGCGCGGATAGCTGGCCGCCCGGGTGCCTAAGTCCTCGAGATAGGGACCGAGGTCGTAGGAGGGGATGACACGGCGTGGCGCGCGGTTGCGTACCGCGCGCAGCCCGGCGCGCAGGGTGCTCTCGACGACATCGGTGAGCGTGCGTTGTTCCGCGGTCGCGCGCCGCTTGAGTTCCGCGTAGAGGGCAGCGTCCAAAAGTAACGTCGTTCGTTTCATATGTATAAGCATATCATTGTCATCAGCGCCTTGCGAAATCTGTTTTCACGGTTGAGCTTGGCGCCCGCATGCCGCATGATCGCGCGTGTTCGCGAAGGGGCCTTGCTAAGGCCGCGCAGGGATCCACGAACCACCAACTCTCTCAAGGAGCATTCATGGCCTCGGTTCGCCGCAAGAAGTCGCCGGTCACCGCAAACGGCAAGGGCAAGAGCAATGGTCACGACGCCGTCCCGGGCGACGTGCGGGACCTGGGATTGGCCGCGGAAGGCCGTTTGCGCATCGAATGGGCCGACCGCAACATGCCGGTGCTGCGCTCGATCCGCGCACGTTTCGCCAAAGAACGCCCGCTCAAGGGTGTCCGCATAGCAGCCTGCCTGCACGTCACGACCGAGACCGCGAACCTGGCTCGCACGCTGAAGGCCGCCGGCGCGGAAGTGGTTGTGTGCGGCTCCAACCCGCTGAGCACGCAGGATGACGTCGCCGCGGCCCTGGTCGCGCATTACGGCATCCCGACCTTCGCCATCAAGGGCGAGGACCACAAGACCTACTACTCGCACATCGTCTCGGCCATCGAGGCCCGCCCGCACATCACGATGGACGACGGTTGCGACTTGGTCACGGTGCTGCACACCAAGATGAAGCCCTACCTGCGCGACGTTTTCGCCGGCACCGAGGAGACCTCGACCGGTGTCACGCGCCTGCGCGCCATGGCCAAGCAGAAGGTGCTGCGTTACCCGGTGGTCGCCATCAACGACGCCGATACCAAGCACCTGTTCGACAACCGCTACGGCACGGGCCAGAGCACAATGGACGGCGTCATCCGCGCCACCAACATGCTGATCGCCGGCTCCACGGTGGTCATCGCCGGCTACGGCTGGTGCGGCCGCGGTGTGGCGTCACGCGCCAAGGGGCTGGGCGCCACGGTGCTCGTCACCGAAATCAACCCGGTACGCGCGCTCGAAGCCGCGATGGATGGCTACCAGGTCGTCTCGATGGCGGATGCGGCCGTCCGCGGTGACCTGTTTATCACCGTCACGGGCAACAAGTCGGTGCTGCGTCGTGAGCACTTTTCAGTGATGAAGGATGGCGCGATCGTCGCCAACAGCGGTCACTTCAATGTCGAGATCGACATCCCGGCACTCGAAGGCATGGCGGTGCGCCGCCGCAATGTGCGTCCGTTCGTCGACGAATACCGTCTGCGTGGGGGCCGTCGCATCAACCTGTTGGGCGAAGGCAGGCTTATCAACCTGGCCGCGGCCGAAGGCCACCCGGCGATGGTGATGGACATGTCGTTCGCGAACCAGGCGCTGAGCGTCGAGTACCTGCGCAAGAAGGCGCGCACGCTGAAGAAGGACGTGTACGTCGTGCCGAAGGCGATCGACGAGCAGGTCGCAGCACTCAAGCTGGCCACGATGGAGATCGACATCGACCGGCTGACGGCCGAGCAGGATCGCTACATGCGCAGCTGGAGCGAAGGCACCTAGGCCAAGCGACAGCCGAAGCACCATGCGGCCCGCCGGGGGAGTTCCCACGGCGGGCCGTGACGTCTTGGCGCCAGACGGCTCGTGGCATGCAGCAGGCATCGCCGCCCGCTACTTCGCTCGCGCCTCGATGTACACGTAGGAGCCCCGCGTCCAGCCGCGCCGGTTGAGCGGGCCATCGATGCGTTGCGCGGCGGAGATCCACGTCCGCTTGAGGGCGGGCGGCAACCGCAGCTTGGGCACCGCGTGGTACCAGTAAGGGCAGAACGTGAAGGTCTCGACGATGGTGAATCGCGCGGCGATCGCGGGCAGGATCGACTCCTGCGTGATCGACTCGAACGGCGAGGTGTCGTGGAGATCGGCGGCGCCCCCGGTGTCGAGGGCCGCGCGCTTCTCCCGCTCGGACGCCAACAGCGCTCGCAGCCGTCCGCGCAGGCGCCACTTGGCCGCGTAGGGTTGAGCGGTCGGCAGCACCGCGACCATGCCCGCCGCGACGAGCTTCTCGAGCCACGGCGCGCCGCGGAAATCGCTCACGATCAAGGTGCCGCCGGGTTTCAACGCGACGCGCACCTGGTCGAGCAGCGCTTCCACGTAGGGCACATGATGGAGCGCATCGTGCGCGACGATGCAGGCGTAGTGCTGCGGCTCAAACGTCCGCGTGTTGAGGTCCGCGACCTCATAGCGCGCCCGTTCGCCAAGGCCCGCGCGTTCCGCTTCCTGCCGCGCGCGTTCGATCCGCACGGGGCTCAGGTCGAGCCCGGTGATCTCCACGCCGCGCCGCGCCAGTTCGAGCGAAAGGTCGCCGTCGCCACAGCCCAGTTCGAGCGCCGGACCACCCGCCGCTGTGGCGCGCGCGAGCAGGTGCGCATAGGGCCTGGCGAGCACGCTGGCATAGAGCTGCGGATCGTCCCATAGCTGGGGATTCGCCAAGTCCTGCGTGGCGTGGCCCCAGTGCTCGGCCTCGCGCGCGATCAACTCGGCATAGCGTTCATCGCTGCCTAAGGGCTTCGGGTCCGTCATCGGTTGCGGGGCTCGATCATGGCGGCGTCATTCTCAAAAGTGTGCGGTGACGCTGGGGGTGAGCTTCCAGCGCGGCGAATAGTGCAGGCGCTGGTCCTGCAGCTGGCCGTCCGGAGCGTAGCCGCGGTACCACTCGAGCGCCACGATCCATTCGGGGCCGACCGGCCGCGCGGAAGTGATCGTCGCGGCCTGCCCGGGGGCGGCGGCCGGCGCGCGGCGGTGCAGCGCGGTCCCGATCATGCCGCGCCACGAGCCCGCGTAGTTGCGGAACTCGCGACCATAGGGGGAGGCCGTCCACAAGCGCGGGGTCCACAGCTCGGTTTCGCCGTCCGGGTTGTCGGCGGAGGCGAAGTTGTAGGGCTTGGCGAGGCGCAGGTCGACGCCCGCGAACCACTCGCTGTCGAAGTACGGTCCGCGCGCCAGTTGGTTGAGCACGCGCGCCGGCAGGTCCCGCGAAGGCGCATCCATTTCGCCCGAGCCGCGATACTCGAGGCCGCAGCGGTAGACCGGGGAGCGGAAGTTCGACGGTTCGAGTTGACCGACGCCCCAGCTCGTCGGTGCTGCGATTTTCGCGTCAGCTCCGGCGTATGCGCGCAGGGTGCCCTGTGCATCCGCGCCACTGCGTTCGATCGACACGGTGAGTGCCGCAACTTCGTATGCCAAGTCCATGCGCTTGACGGGCGGTTTGCCGAGTTGCGCGCCCTGGTAGGGTGGGAAGACCTGGTTGCGCCCGAAGCTGCCTTGCGAGATGTACTCATCGCCCAAGTGTGAGCTGTGGTGCATCACGCTCAGGTGCGACGTCAACGCCGCATGGCGGTACGAGGTGATGCCGCGCGCGGCGTCGAACTCGCCGTGCCACAGCATGTCGAGACAGACGCCGTACTGGTAGTCGGTGTTGATGAGGATGCCGGTGCCGTCGAAGCGCGAGAACACAGCCGCAGGGACACCCAGCTGGTAGCGCACCCACGGTCCCTTCCAGCTGCCCATGCGCTCGAGCGGGATCCAGTGGAACGTCAAGCCGCCGACGGCTTCCCAGCTGAAGCCCTTGTGGTGCTCGATCACGCCGCCCTTCGACGTCGAATCGGTGACGTCGGTGCCGTAGCGCCAGTCCTCGGTGTAGTTCGACATCCTCCAGCGCGCTTGCGCTTCGCGCGGGTCGACCGTGAGCGGGCGGTAGAGCCGCACATCGGAGGCGCTCGCGCTCGAGCTGGCCAGCAGCAGTGCGACGAACAGCGCAGCGACACGCACGGCGTGATGTAAGTCCCACGAGGTCATGCGATCAGATCCTTCCGAGAGGTTCCGCGGGGCCGCTGTGCGAGGAGAATGCCGCGGTCACCGAAGATGTTAAACGCGCGCGTGAGCGGGGCATTGAGCGTGTCCACCAGCCCCATCACCAGCCGTTGCGCGGCGGATTTCTCGCCGTGCGCGCGTCCGGGCGGAATCTTGGATTCGCGAAACTCGCGGACCTCGAGCCCGCACGTGCGCGCCAGGCGCGACAACGAACGCGGGGTGAATTCCCACAGGTGGTAAGGCGGCTCGCGCAGCACGATGTCGCGGCCGAGCAGACCATAGAGTGTGAGCCCCAAGCGCCGGGCGAGCGAATTCGTCGTCGTGGGTCCGCGCAGGTAGAGCAAGCCGCCGGGTGCCAGCACGCGCGTGATCTCGGTCATGACCACGCGGCAGTCCGGCACGTGCTCGAGCACATCGCCCAGGTACACCAGGTCGAACGCGGCATCGGGGAAGTGCGCCCCCTCGAGATCGCCCTGGATGACGTCCAGCCCGAGCGCCCGTGCCTGCCCCGCCGCGTCGGGCGAAAGTTCGACGCCGCGCACCGTCCAGCCGCGGTCGGCCGCGTGCTTGAGCAGGCCACCCGCGGCGGCGCCCACCTCCAGCAGCCGCCCTTTTGGCGCGATGCGCTCGAAGTCATCGACGAGCCCGCGGTTCTCCTCGCCGAATGCGGCGGCGTCGAATGAATGCGCTTGCGCGCGCCCGCAGCGGAAGTCCCCGGCGAAATACTCGGCCGAGTACAACGAGGTGAGCGAGTCGCCCGAGGGCTGCACGCTCAGGAAGCGCATCCCGCACTCGCGGCATTCGGCGGCGGGAAACGACTGGCCGCGGAATTCGTAGCGCATCGGCAGCCGCGCGAGGGCGCGGCCGCCACAGGCGAGACAGTGCTCGAGCGTGCGGGTCGTGAACATGGGAGATGAGGGCGCGCGATGGGACGATCCACGCTTCGCGCGGCCTCGCGAGACGGTACCACAGGCAACGCGACCGATCAGTACGTCGGCCAGACCCCGGGCGTTGCCAGCTCCACCGAGTGCCCATCGGGATCGCGGAAGTACAAGCTGACGCCGCCCGCGGACCATTCCACCCGGCTCTCGACCGCGACACCGTGCTCATCCAACCGCGCGGCCCAAGCCTCCAAGTCGGGAGCTTTGATGGCGAACGCGAAGTGCGCCGGCCCCGAGCCGTCATGCGGCGGAATCCAGCCCGTCGCAAAGGTTAATCCCTCGGTCGTGGCGCCGCGTTTGAACAACAGCAGCACGCTGCCCTGCCCCGCGTTGATCGAGGTCATGCGCGGGCCTGCGCTCATCACGTTGAGTTCCAGCACGTCGCGGTAGAACGCCGTGGCGCGGGGCAGGTCCTCGACATAGAGGGCGGTTTCGAGAATGCGGGTGATCTGGGGCATCAGTGACGTCCAGCGTGGGACCACCGGGCCAACTCGGTTGGATGGGACGGACGGCGGCAGCTTGCTATGCTGCCATGTTTGTCGCCGAGCCAACACTCGAATTCAATGAACCCATTGCTGCGGGAGCGGATTTGCGCATCGCCATGGCGGTTCCAGTCACCCTGTTCGTGATCGCACTCGTCCCGCTGCGCTCCGGTGCCGCAGGGGCTACGATGGGTCCCATCATTGTGCACGTCTCCAGCGAGGGCAAGCCTGTCCCCGGCGCCACCGTCCAGTGCGACAGCGTCCGACGGCGCACGGGTCCCGCGGGCACGGCATCACTGGTGATGCCGCCGGGCGCCCACGCCCTGGTCATCCGCCAGCTGGGCTTCGCGAGCGAGACGCTGCAGGTCGTGGTACGGGATGGGCCAACCCACGTCAGTGTCGCGTTGAAGGAATCGGTGACCGAGCTCGCGGAGGTGGTGGTCGCGGCGACCCGCACGCAGTGCCGGCTGGCGGATGAGCCCACCCGCGTTGAGGTGACGGCGCAGGATGACATCGAGGAACAGGTCGCGGCTTCACCGGGGAATGTGGCCGAATTGCTGGGCGAGGCGTCCGGTGTCCGGGTGCAGCAGATCTCCGCGGGTGCCGGCGGGGCGAGTGTCCGGGTTCGCGGACTGAGCGGCCGCTACACGAAGCTCCTGTCCGATGGCCTCCCACTGTTCGGCCTGTCCGCCGAGAGTCTGGGCCCATTGCAGATTTCGCCCGTGGATCTCGAACGCGTGGAGGTGATCAAGGGCGCCGCATCTGCGTTGTATGGCCCGACCGCGCTGGGCGGAGTGGTGAACTTCATTTCCGCCGGACCGAGCGCGCCAAGGCAGGTGTTGATTGACCACACCTCGCGGGATGGAACGAATCTCACGCTGTGGGAGACGCGACCGCTCAACGAACAATGGGGAGTCACCTTGCTTGCGAGCGCAGACCGCCAAAGCAAGCAGGACGTCGACGGCGATGGCTGGGCGGATATTCCGGCGCACGCACGAATCGTCGCACGCCCGCGGGTGTTCTGGAACGGACCGGATGGGGGCTCATGGTTCCTCACCGCCGGAGTAACGCTGGAAGACCGCGCGGGAGGGACCCTGCCGGGAGGCCGTGTCGCGAACGGCCTGCCGTTCCGCGACGCCCATGATACCCGTCGTGCGGATGTGGGCAGCGTCGCGCGGATCCATGTGGGCTCGATGGTACTGTCGCTGCGGGGGTCAGCGACGGATCAATCCCGGTCGCGAATGTTCGGCTCGACCCGCGAACGCGACAGGCGGCAAACACAATTCGGGGAAGTGGAACTGCTGGCGCCGCGACGTTCCCAAGTGTGGGTCGGTGGAGCGAGTTTCGAGCGCGATGCCTATCGCGCGCAGGACGTCGCGCGCATGGACTTCACCTACCGGACGGCCGGCGTGTTTGCGCAGCATCTCTGGTCGCCCCGTCCTTGGTTCGGCATGAGCTCGAGCGCGCGGGCGGACTTCCACGATGTGTATGGCAACTTTGTCAGCCCGCGCGTCTCGATGCTCGTGAAGCCATCCCGTTCATTCAATGTCCGCGTGGCCGCGGGCGGTGGCGCCTTCACGCCGACCCCCTTCACGGAAGAGACCGATGCGGTGGGCCTCGCCCGGCTGCGTCCGATTGCGCTCGAGGCCGAGCGCGCCTGGACCGCCTCGGTAGACGCGGTGGCGATGGCGGGCGCGCTGGAATTCGACGCCTCACTTCATCGTACGAGGATCGAGCGTCCGGTTGCCGTGCGAGCCGTGGCGGGCGCGGCGGGCCAACTCGAGCTCATCAATGCCGCGGTGCCCACCCGCGTGAGCGGCATCGAGTTGTTCGCCCGGCGCAAGCGTGATCCGGTCACCCTCACGGTGACCTATGCCCTGCTCGGGGGGAGTGAGTTCGACGCTGGGGCAACCGGGCGCCGGGACCTGGCGCTGGATCCCCGGCAGACGGCCGGTGTGACCGTGGTGTGGGAAGAGGAAGACGACACGCGTATCGGTCTGGAGGCGTACTACACGGGACGTGGGTGGCTTGCGGATGATCCCTACCGCACCGTGAGTGCGCCGTACGTGTTTATCGATGGAGTGATCAGCCAGCGCGTCGGGCGTACGGTGTTGTTCGTGCATGGCGAAAACCTCAATAACATCCGGCAGACTCAATTCGATCCGCTGCTGCGGCCCACTCCGGGAATCGGGGGCGAGTGGACGACCGATGTCTGGGCGCCGCTCGAGGGCAGGGTGTTCAACATTGGTCTCAAGTGGCGCTACTGAGGGCGCAAGTCCAGAGGAGGTCCCATGCGTATCATGAGAGCCGTAGCGATCGCATTGAGACTCCCGGGTCAACGGCGCGGCGGCGTCCCTAGCGCTGCGTCAGCTGGGAATGGTGTGCGCAGCTCCTGCCAGCCCCTCCAACGTCATGTTCTCCGCGATCACGTCGTGCGCCACGAGCGCGTATCGCCATGGCTTCCCGCCACACGAGCCGGCGTGATCGCTCGCACGCTGGCACCACAAGACGGCCGCGTCCCGCTTGGCTAGCACCTCTGGCGCCTCAAGCTCATTGCGGGCCTTCACCTCGAGCATGAACATCGTGGATTCGGTTTCGGCGACGAAGTCGGGCTGGTACTCGGGGTGGTCGGTGCCGAGGGCGTAGTAGATCTGGAACTGCCCCTTCGCGGGCCGGAACCACTTCAGGGAGTCGCGCTCGAGAATCACGGCAAGTCTGCGTTCGGCGTCTGAATGAAACTTCTGCTCGGCGTACAGGCAGCGCGAGAATCCGCCGAACAGGTACTTCGGCATGTTGCTCTTGTCCGTGGGGGACTGGCGGAAGTCGAGCACGGGATCTCCTGCCGTGGCCGTGTAGGCGCTGTCCTTTACCCCGGCGGCCACCTCAAAGTCCTCCACCTGTGGCCGGGTCAAAGTCCTCCACCCAGTCGGTGACGGAACGGTGGGAAGTTAGGCTTGGGTTGTCCTCCTCGCAACCCGGGTTGCGGCCTCCCTCAGTCTCCAGCTCTTGCCTTCGAACTTGAGCAGGTGACCATGGTGCATCAGGCGGTCGAGTAGCGGGGCGACGACGACCACGTCCCCCAGTAGTTTCGCCCAGTCCTCGAGCGGGCGGTTTGAGGTGATGATCGTCGAGTTCTTTTCGTAGCGGCTCATCAGCACGTCGGCGAGCTCGTCGCCGGCGGTGGCCGGTAGGCGGCGCAGGAACAGATCGTCGATTACCAGCAGCTCGGTCGCCTTCAACTGTGCGCGGTACTTT